>NZ_JAGS01000001.1:1897567-2213828 GCF_000526775.1 Ruminococcus albus AD2013 | reverse complement strand
GTGATGCCAGTGCTTCGTGTTCCTTTGATCTGAATGGTAATAGTTATGATATTTACCTGTATATGGAGTCTGAACAGATCGTTATAATGGTGGACGACTGGAGCGGTAATACTCATTCTGTTCTGTATATAGATGCACAAAAATGGATATCCGAAACAAATGAAGTATTTGATTCTCTCAAAAATTTACCCGAAGTAGATTACCTGTCAGGAGAAGGAACGGAAGTATCCGACACTCAGGAAGATATTGAGGAAGAATACTTCGCTCAGGAGGAAAATACTGAAACATCAGATGATCAGAATGAAAAGGCAGGATTCTCCGAAACGTATGAGGAAAAAAGTCTTCTTCCGAGAAGACCAAACTGCCCGAACTCTTTGATCTGACAGAGGAACAGGCTGTTGCCGCCCTTAAAGAGGCGGGTCTGAACGCGATCATAGGATACCGTTTTGACAATTACTATGAAAAAGGCTATGTCAGCTCATATTACAATCCGAGTGAAGATCTGAGCGGTATAGTAGATAAGGGTACGTATGTCGCAGTTGATATCTCACTGGGAAAATATGACGGACCTAACGAAATGATAATACCCGAATTTGCAACAGGTTATTATCCCGGCAAGGACAGCAAGCTGGAAGTTCCTCTGCCCGATGGTCTTAGTGGTTCGTATACTTTTGAAATCTATTCCGCAAATGATGTAGAATACACCGAAACCGCAGATGCTTCAAAGGGTGCAAAAAGTGTTACCTTTGACATCTATGCCATCGACAAAGACAGAAGAGTCATCTATGCAAAGAATAATAATTCATCGGAAGAAAAACTGATACGCTATGCGACCTATGAGTTCGATTATGCCACCGAGAAGTGGACTCTTATCGGCGAACTCAACACCGATGAACTGATTTGATTTAAGTGAAAATTTTCCGTAACTAATAAACATGGGGCTGCTGCGTACAAACACGCAACGGCCCCATGTTTTTGATTGTGGCAAACAGCAGCCTTTTTCAACCTGGCTCTCCCGAGAGCTGGAGTGCTTCGCTTCTTCTTGGTATTATTTTACTACCAGATTTTTTTGCGTTTGTCGACTGCTATTTTAGTATAACGCTCCAAAGAACAAATGTTTGATTATAGCATAGTAAGTTCAATGCGGAATACACTTCCAGCTCCGACCTCCGACACAGCACTGCACATTCCGCCGTGCTGAATGACCGTCTGTTTCACGATGGCAAGACCCAGTCCCGAAACACCTTTACCGCCACGCTGTCGGCTGGTATAGTATTTATCCCATATCCGTTCAAGCTCATCTGTTGGAATTCCCTCACCGTGGTCGGCTATCTCGATGACTGCTTTGTTGTTTTCAGCTTTCAGAGTAACGCCTATCCACTTATCATCGCCAATATGACGCACTGCATTATCTATGAGATTATATACTGCTCTTGTAAGTCTTGATGAATTCCCGCGGACATGGATATTCTCTGCAACACTGTGTTCAAAGATATATCCGTCTTTTGAGAAAAGGCTCTCAAAGTTTTCCGTGACAGAATTTACAACTTCACTAAGATCGCAGTCGGTAAGGATATCTTCGGCCTCCTTCATCTGCAGTTCGGAATATTCAAGTATCTCACCCACAAGAGCGGTCAGTCTGTCTGCTTCTCTGACGATGACTGCAACGTCCTCGGCACACTGCTGTTCGTCCTCATGAGATATATCACGTATCATCTCGGCATAGCCTTTTATCATCGTAAGGGGAGTGCGCAGATCATGTGATACATTTGCAAGCAGTTCGTTCTGAAATTCCTTGTTCTGCTTCAGCTTGCCGTCTGTCTTGTCGAGAGTTTCGTTCAACTCGTCAAGCTCGAAGCAGAAACCTTTGTGAAATTCTGTATTATCTGAGTTTTCTCCCAATGTATGCGCTTTATCATTGAGTTGAGATATCGGGCGTGAAAAGCTCTTTGAAATGAATAATGCCAGTACAAAACCTACCGCTACGGAGAGAAATGTTACGATCAGGAGCTGTATGCGGATTATACGGGCGGCAGAGCCTACCGGATTAAGATTTGTTCCAAGGTAGAGTATCGCCTTATCACCGTTATAGTCTATGTACTTGCCATAGAAATACATCTGCTCGGTCTTTAATTCTGCTTCTCCGTTTTCCGAAGCGTAAAGGTCTTTGCGGAACTCATCAAAATTATCGGGAAGTTCTCTGTAATGAAATCGTCCATCCTTACGACCCTTCATCTGAGCGAAGCCGTCATTTTCATCAGCTCCATGGTGTCCCTTTTTATATTCATCGGCAGAATAAAGTATATTTCCGTCTGTATCAGTGACATATACCAGTAATGAATTGTCCCTTGATATTTCATCAAGCTTTTCGGTAATATCGCTGTCAAATGCGATTATCTTATTAGCTGCGGATATGGTGTTCCTGATTATCATACCATTGTAAAAGCTTTGCAGAAATACTGTCTGCAAAAGCCAGAGAACAGTAAAAATAACCGCGGTGAACAGCATGAAATATCCCAGCAGCTTTTTGCGGAATGTCCTGGCTTTATACTTCAAATTTATATCCCACCCCTCGAACCGTTTTAATGCAGTCACGGCAAGAACCGAGTTTACTTCTCAGCAATTTGATCTGCCAGTCAACTGTGCGGTCAACTCCGAAGCTGTCATATCCCCAAACTTCGTTGAGTATCTGATCGCGGGTGAGTACTATGCCGCGATTATTCACAAAAAACATTAGCAGAGCATATTCCTTAGCTGTCAGCTCATTTCTTGTTCCGTCAACTGTCACAGTAAGCCCGAAGGTATCTATCTCCATGCCGCCAACGTTTACGATACCGCTGTCATTTTCTGAAACATCGGTCTTGCTTCGATTTATCACAGCTTTGATACGCGCCATAAGTTCTCTGGGTGAGAAAGGCTTTGTAACATAATCGTCAACACCTACCTCAAAGCCGAACAGCTTATCAAACTCTGTTCCGCGTGCAGACAGCATGATGACCGGAATATCCTTGAACTCCTTTATTTTCTTACAGGCAGTAAAACCGTCGGTATCTGGCATCATGATATCCATAACTATAAGGTCGAAATCTTCTTTCCGACAGATATCTATAGCCTGACTGCCGTCCTCAGCAGTAACGACTTCATAGCCCTCACGTTCTGCATAACGGCTTATCAGTGTGATTATATCAGGCTCATCATCAACGATAAGTATTCTTGACACAGCGCACCTCCTGCAATAGTATTGTAATCATTATACACGAAAAATGCCCCTTTGTAAAGCTTCAAGGGAGCATTTTTCCGATATGTCAGCCACAGGCTCGGGATATTTAAATCGTGCTAAGCCTCAGCTATGGGTATCAGAAACCCCTGTGTTTTCCGCCGCCAATGCCGCCTCTCATCATGCTTTGTGGTATCTCTGAGACTTCCTGTCCGTTGACGATGATAGTTCCACCATTGAATTCAGCTGTTTTATCGTAATCGAAAGAGGACATCTGTGCGGTGACATTTATAGTTCCGCCGTTGACAAAGATAGAACCGTTTGAGTCGATAGCGTCAGTATCGCCCTGACCGACTGCCACATTAATATCTCCGCCGTTTATTACGATAGCTGCTTCATAACTGCCGGAATTTGCTGAAGCGTTGATACCGTCATCGCTGGCATCTATTGTGATATTGCCGTCATTGATAAGTATATATGTAGCTTCAAGTCCCTCAGCGGCTGTTATATTGAGATCTCCGCTGTCGATCTGCAGAAGTGCACTAGCCTGGATACCATCGCTGACAGCGTTTATTTCAAAAGTTCCTCCTGTGATAGTTATCGTACCTTCAAGTTCATCATTTTCACAGTGGATACCGTCCTTATTTGAGGTTATATTGAATTTTCCATCACTTATGGAGATAGAATCATTCGCTTCAAATGCATCAAGTGCCGAACTTACATTGTATGTTCCGCCTGTGATCTTCATTTCGTCCTTGCAGGTAATACCGTTTCCGTAATCAGAAGTAACATTCAGCGTACCCGTACCGTTGAGGACAAGATCTTCTTTCGAGAAGATAACTGCATCGGTATTGGTTTCACCGTCTGCTGTAAATTCGCCGCTGACTTTAAGTGTATTTTCGCTTTCCGTAGTGGTAACAAATACCTTATCTGCTGAAACAACGTATATTGCAGGAAAGTCGTTATTGGTAATGCTTACTCCATCGAGTACTAGCTGTACCTTTGCATTTTCGTCTGCATTGATATTGATGGTGCAGTTTTCAGCTGTACCGCTGATGACATATACACCTTCCTCTGTGATATCTATCGTCTTGTTATCGGCAACGGTAATGCTCTGCGACTCGCTTGTGTCTGCGGTCTGCTCAAGGTCACGCTCGGTGAAGATCTCATCAGATGATGTATTGTATGAAAGCTCTGCGATCTGTTCAGTGATGATCTCTTTTGATGTTTCAGCGTTTGTTTTGTCCGTAGATGTGATATTTCCACAGCCTGCCATAGAAGCAACGATAACAGCTGACAAGATGATCGATGTTAAATAAGTCTTTTTCATAAAAGCACTTCCTTTCGGTTATTGAAACTTGTTGTTTGTTTTTATGATCTAATGATACATGATCTCTATGAGAAGATAAAGGAGCGAAAGTGGAAAGTTGGGCTATTAATGTGGAATCATAGTCGTACTTTGTGATAGTATTGTGAAAAAAGTCCCGGCAGTCAATAACGACTGTCGGGAACACGATTCAAAAATATTCGGGGTCATTTATGCTTCGGTACTTTGTTCCGAAGACTTGCCTGTTTTCTTTGCGGGACGGCTTCTGGAACTGCCTTCCGCACCTGATCCGCTGTGTTTATGGCCTTTCATCAGTTTTACGCTTTCTAGTTCAGCATTTTCATTGTATCCAAGCTTAATTATATCGCCTTCACTGATGTCTGATAATGAAGCCTCTGCACCCTTTCTGCTGACGGTAATGTTATCAGTGACAGTTACTGTAACGGTATTGCCGTCTTCAGTAAAGCTGCCGCGATGTCCGCCTTTGCCTTTATGACCTTTGACTTTTGTTTTGCTGCTTTCGGTCTGCTGTTCATCTGTGGAAGAAGTTTCATCGGACTGCTTTTTCTTTTCCTTCACATCCGAAGTTTCGGAAGATTTTTCCGTTTTGGTGAAATCTCCGAGGGCAACTGTTATTTCGCTGCCATTCACCGCAGTTACCTTTCCGAACTTAACATCTGTGTTTTCCGACTTGCTGTTCTCCTGTGTAACAGCTGCAGCCGATCCTTTGCTTTGCTCTGCACTTACGCTGACAGCAGTCATGGTCGATGCCGCCATTACTAAAGCACAAATACAGGCAGCGGGTTTTGAAAATGATCTCATAGTGTTCACGTTCCTTTCTGTTTTGTGTCCGGAATTTGTTTCCGTAGCTATATAGTACAGCACAAATCTGAAAGGATAATAGAATCAATGTGGAATAGCAGACAGAGTTCGTGGAATTATTGTATGTTTTTGTGATGGATATGTGAAGCAATATTTTCGCTGACCCTGTTGTCGGGCGTAAACAGTACTACATCAGTGTCTGCTCGTTGATTATCAGATGAAATTCAAGATCAAGAAAGCCCGCAGCTTTGCGGCACAGCAGCATACGCTCCATGAATATCTCAAAGTATTCGCCTATCTCACCATATCTTGTATCGATATCGAGTTTCAGCTTTATGGCGGTATGATCCTGATTGATCTTCAGCTTGGAAGTCTTGACAGAATAGTTCACTCTGTCATGTATATCATAATTCCTTTTGTCATCATCCTGAACGCGGCTTCTTCTGACATCGGATTTATCAGCAAGGATAAGTGCCGCGGCGATCTTGCTTACGGGAACTCCACAGCCTTCATCGTGATTGCCGATAGCCTGTATTATTGGAGCGATATCCTCAGCGGGTATACCCATTTTATCCAGCAGACAGAAAGTCATCATAGCACCTGACTGACTATGATCCTCGCGGTTTATGACATTACCGAGATCATGCATCCACGCTGACGTCAACGCAAGATCTATTGTGTGATCGTCCAGCCCTAAGGTGTCAAGAATGTATCCCACACGATCGGCAACAACACCGATGTGCGCAAAGCTATGTTCGGTATACCCCATAGCCTGCAATGATTCATTTTGTGCCTTTATATACACACCGATATCGTGATCCTGTTTTATCCTGTTGAACAGCGGAAATCTCTCCGCATTTTCCTGAACATTATTTATCCACACAGCTTAAAATCAACTCCTCTGAAAGCAATTATTTTGTAAGATCATTCTGAATGATCTCTCGGCTATTGTTATTATACTATTTTATGCGGGCATTGTCAATCGGCAGACATTGTTCGGTGTAAAGCTCACTTTGCTTCATTTTTGGTATTGTGGATTGAAAATCGGGGCTGATTGTGGTATAATTACATATATTCACTTTCTAACAATCATCAGTAAAATGGAGGGACATACGATGATAATAGAAACAGATAGACTTATCCTGCGTCCTTTTACCGAAAGTGATGCAGCCGATGTACTGGAATACCTGAGAGAGCCAGCTGTCAACTGTTTTGCTTCAATGAAGCTGAACTCTCTCGATGAAGCCAGAGCGGAGATGAATAAACGTTGCAGTGAAATGGAATATTACTTTGCGATAACCTTGAAAGATACGGGTAAAGTCATCGGTGAGATAGAGGCGTACCCCGAAAGTGATGATCCGACCGATGGCAATAATAGACAGCAGGACACATTCTCACCGTGCTGGATGCTGAACAATGATTATCAGGGCAAGGGCTACGCATATGAAGCAGCACGAGCTTTCTTCGACTATCTTTTCAAAGATAAGGGCGCAAGGCGTATTTACGCTTATACAGAGGACTATAATACCGCAAGCCGACACCTTTGTGAAAAACTCGGTATGCGTTGTGAGGGGCTGTTCCTGGAGTTCATATCCTTTGTGAATGACCCCGACGGCACTCCGCACTATGAAAATACCTATCAGTACGCTATTCTGAAAAAGGAATGGCTCGGCAATCAACTTTGAAGAGATATGAGTGCGGGTTCGTATAAACATAAACATCTTCCTTTCACTTTAGCACGCTAATACAAAAGTTGACAAAGTTGACACAAATTGACACTGTTTTGTCAACTTTTAAAAGCCCTATTTTACGGCGTTTAAGCCTTGTTTTTGAGAAAATTGACAATGTTGACAAGGTAAGGGGAAAAATGAAAAAATAGCAGGTAATTTCCAATATATGGCAAATTTACTTTTTTAAAGTATCCTTACTACCCTGTCAATTTTGTCAACTTTTATGTTTTTACCTCTGAAAGCCCTATTTTTCGGAGTTATAAAGTTGACATTTTCGTGTCAACTTTTGTCAACTTTTGTCAATTTTGTCAATTTAGTGGTGGGATTGACTTGTATTATCGTTTTTGACTTGCCTCCGGTGCTGTGTTCCTCTATTATCCTGATATAGTTCAGGCTTTCAAGAAGTGTCAACGGCTCACTAAGTTCTTGTTACATTGCGGATAATGGTTAAATTCATGAATTATTAAAAAATGAACTTGACATGAACATTATTTTAGGTTATAATAGAATAAACAAATTTTTAGACAATATCACATAATATTCGTAACAAGAAAGTTTTCGGGCAGGTGATGCTGTTAGTATGAAAGAAATGTTTTCGCAGATAGGACCGCTTCAGCTTGCACAGGTCATCGTAAAATTCTGGAATGAGTGCTTTATACTGTTTCTGCTGGCTTCGATGCTTATTGGCAGGCAGGACGATAAGCGCTATCAGGTAGTTAACAGCAGGGCTGTTCTGCTTACAAAGGAACTCACCCTTTATTATCTTTCGGTGCTTATCTACAATTTAAGCGACATTTTTTATCTGGCATTCAGCGGCAGGGAAGGCAGGATAGCACACTATCATATACGTATCGGTTCGTTCATGTACTATGCTTCAAGCATGGGTATAACACTGTTCATTCTGCGAGTGATACGAAAGTACATCGCCGACAAGCACGGGCTGAAACGTCTGCGGCGTGCGATGATAGCTTTTCAGGTGATGCAGTATATGCTGTTTGCTTTGCTGTTAAGCACACCGTTCACAAAGATATTCTACCATATCACTTCTGATAACCGCTATGAACGTTCGTGGGGGTTCCCGATATGGCATCTTACAACGGTAGTGACCTATGCTTTCATACTCTGTGTGACGGTGCTTGAATGGGACAGGATATACAATTTCCTTGGAAAAGCCGTTATTACGGCGTCGGGATTTCAGCTAATCGCCCTGATGATAAGCTATTATACGAACAATAATCTTAACAGCACGATGGCTTCTTTTTCGGCGCTGATACTTTTCACGCTGCATGAACAGAACAAGAAAGACAGCTTTATAAGAAGTATCCAGGAATTGGAAAAGACGCGGATCGAGCTGGCTGAATCGAAATATCAGCTGGAACAAAGCAAGAATCAGCTGCTTATTGCACAGATACAGCCCCATTTTATAAACAACTCGCTGATGACACTCTGCGCCCGCAGCCGTGATTATCCCGAGGTATACGAGGGGCTGAAATATTTTTCGATGTATCTGCGGTCGCATTTTGATATACTGGGTGAAGCATACACCATAACTTTTGAGCAGGAGATGGACAATATCGAGGCTTATCTGACGCTTGAACGCATGAATTACAAGGACAAGCTTCAGGTGGATTACAACATTGAATGTGACGATTTTACGGTGCCTGCCCTGAGTATACAGCCGCTGGTGGAAAATGCTGTTAGGCACGGTATATCCCGTGAAAACGGAGGCACGGTTGGTATCAGTTCGTTCCGCAAAGACGGATACATAATCATTGAAGTAAAAGACGACGGTACGGGTGACCGTCCCTATATTGAAGATACAAAAGAACGCAGGGGCGTGGGGTTGGAGAACATCATAAAAAGGTTTGATCTGGTCTGCGGAGGCAGGGTGGAGCTTATGAAAGTCCCTTACGGTACCCTTGCTCGGATAACCATCAAAGAAAAGTCGGGAGATGAGGAGCATGATAACGCTTTCGGTTGACGATAAGCCTGAGATATCCGAGATGATACAGCACCTTATGACGAAGATCGACCCGAGCGGTACTCACATGGCGGCGAATACTGCGGAACAGGCTTTCAGGCTGATATCAAAGGAAACGCAGATCGTTTTTCTTGATGTGGAGATGCCCGGCATGAACGGGATCGATCTGGCGAAAAAGATAAAGGAATTTTATCCCACGCTGAATATCATATTTGTGACAGGATTTACAAAGTACTGCTACGAAGCTTACGGAGTTCACCCCAGCGGGTATCTGCGAAAACCGGTTTTTGAGGAAGACCTGCGGCGTGAACTGCAAAATCTGCGGTATCCGATAGATGCTCCGCAGAGCAGGCTTCTTGTGAGGTGTTCGCCTTTTGCGGTATTCGATAATGAAAAAGCATTCGTTTTTCACAGGAGCAGGACGCTGGAGATGTTCGCTTACCTGATATACCGCGACGGCACGCTGTGTTCAAACGGTGAGCTGTTGGGGATACTATGGGACGGTGATCCCGACAAGGCGGGGTATCTGCGGCAGCTGATAAAGGATTTGATAGAATCCCTTGATGAGATCGGTGAGAGGGATATAATTGATAAAAAGTACGGAAAAATAGGCATCAGGCACGGCTCGGTGCGGTGTGAGGGTGAACTGGACAGGATAGCTGATGAGTTTTCCTGGGTATAATGATTTAAGACCTTTCCTTCGGTGATGGAGGGAAGGTCTTTTTTTTGTGCGGAATTTCGGTAGGGGAGACGGTACTGATTTTTAGGTTTTTCGCATTGTTCTGCAAACGGATGAAAATCGGTGCGTAAAATATTGGAATGGTGAAATCTATAGGATTTTATTGGCTTGAAATCATGTCAAGAGAAAAATTGATTTTCGCTGAAATTTCATTTAACTTTCACAATATGAACACGAATAACGTTTTCGCTGTGACGGCTTTGTAACACTCGATATGCTATAATTATAATAGATAAAATCATAAAACATATGAATTAATTGCATGAAACTATTTAATGCGGCGTTCACAAATGATATAAAAGATATGGCAGAAACATACTTCTGAAGGGGGGATCTCTGTGAAAAAGATAAATATAAAACGTTTGATTCCGCTTCTGGTATCGGCAGCCATGCTGATAAACTGCTGTCCGACAGAACTGCTGACAGCATCGGCAGATGAGATAACAGCTGAGACTTCGGCTGAAACGGCAGAGACCGAGGAAAACGGGCTTGAATATCAGCAGCTGAGTGCTTATCCCGGCAGAGATGAGTCGGAATCGGTATCGCTGGACGGACTGATGCCAACGAATGCGACCCTTGAAGTTCAGAAGCACAGCGACACTGAAAACGGCGCTGTATGTTCTTACGATATAACGATAACCAAGGACGGCGAGGTATTTCAGCCCGTATCGGAAGCACCTATCACCACTAAGATAACCAACAAAAAGATAGGTCAGGCAAATGCCGCCAACAGGAATATGCGTCTGTGGCATATATCCGATGACGGCATACGCGAGGAGATAACTGATTTTTCAGTGGACGGTGATACTGTTATCTTTCAGGCGAAGGGATTCTCCCTTTATGAGATAGACGACGGGACTATGCCCCTGCGTACTTATGAATTCTACACACCCGATAACAACGGTGTTTATTCGCTTTACTACTTTCCCACATCATCGGGCAGAGAGATATGCGAGCAGACCATAAAGGGCGATGAAAAGCCTATATTTCCCCAGCTGCCTATACTGCTGGATTCGAGGACAAAGACATTTCAGGGCTGGTTCATCTACAATGAAGAGACAGGGACTTATGATGAGAAGATAGATTTTTCAAACGTGCCGCCTGTTACCGCAGAAAATCAGGGGCTTGTAAAGATAGGTGCGGTATATGCCGACTGTGTATTCGTGGTATTTCACGATCAGAGAAATGCTGACGGAACTACGGGTGCGATACTTGCCACAAAACTGGTGATGCTGACTGATGGTGCCGATACATTCACAACAGACGATATTATTGCTACCCACGATGGAAGTACATTTGTACTGGGTACAGAACATCAGGAGATACAGGCACCCCACATGGAGTTCAAGGGCTGGTCTTATGATTACGCAGTAAATGAAGACCCAGACGCAGACAGAACTCCGCTGCCTGCGGAAATGGAAGTTGATGTTGAGAACCATGTAGGACTTTCACATACAATAGACCTTTACCCCATATTTGAACCTCTGCGCTGGATAACATTTATTTCGGGCGCAACAGGAAGCGGTGCTTCGTATATTCCGCCCTGTTCGGTTGAAGCGAAGAACGGCGCGTGCAGTGATGATATCCGTGTACCGCGCCGAGAGGGTTATAATTTCTATGGCTGGTATCTTAGAGAAGAAGGACACGAACCTGTAAGGATAACTGACCATTTGGCTGATCTTCTGGAATCGCCTGCATTTGATGCCGAACAGCTGGAACATATGCATATGGAGAACGGACGGCTGATCTTCGACCATGATCTGAAATTAGAGGCATTCTGGACTCCTGCACAGACGAAATACACTATCATCTGCTGGAAGCAGAAAGCCAATTATGATGAAGACGATGATTACGATTTTGAAACAAGTGAGCAGATATCCGCGCTTACAGAAACAGTGGTATCAGTACCTGCAAGCTATCAGAATTGTCCTTATACAGGATTCCACTATGCGTATTGTGATGAAAGCAAAGAAGTTGAAGGCAACGGTACTACCATACTGAATGTGTATTACGACCGTAATGCGCATACTGTGACATTCAGAACATCAAACGGAAATGTGATACATACCGTGAACACACGATATGGTCAGGATATAAGCGGTATATGGTCATTTACGGGCAGCAATAACGTGACCTACCCCCAGACCAATCCGCCTACTTCATGGCAGCCTGTTAATTCATCGACATACACCCAGCGTATCACACGTATGGAGATAATGCCCGATGAAAATCTGGTATTCAATCATACCACGACTGATTATCAGACACGATATTTCAACTACTACGTTGAGGCACTTCCCGATGTTGGTGAAGACAAGGTATTTCAGAATAGAAGGTATTCTCTTTATCTTCATCTTGTCCATGACTTCAGATTTATAAACTACGCTGCGGACTTCTGGGAACTTACGGGCTTTACAAGACAATGTGCAGCTAATAAGAACAACCAGATCGTGAACGTCGGAAGCCAGACCCAATGGAATAATAATACCATTCCCGATTCGACGCTGAATTTCTACTATACAAGAAATTCTTACAAAATCGAATTTATGGATTCAAGGGACAATACCAAGATCGCTGATATATCTATACCTTACGGCGATTCAATTGGCAAGTATCTGTCTGACATACAGCTTCCCGCAGTGGAGGCGGGCATGAGTTTCAGCGGCTGGTATTTTGATAGTAACTGTTCTGCAAAAGCAGACCTTGATGACATGACGATGCCTGCACACAACATGATAGTATTCGCAGGCTGGGAAGCAGAATGGTATCTCATCGAGATAGACCCTAACGGCGGTCAGCTGCCTGAAGGTTCTTCAACATGGTTCTGGGAATCTTATCACGGTGATAAGATAGCAGAGTATATCCACACCACAAGAAATTATGTTCAGGACCCAAACGGTGAGTATTACTACCACGTTTATGACAGAAATTATTACCATCTTTCACAGGAATGGGACCCTGCGGAATCTGCCTGTACGGACAGACGTGCGTTCTATTCGCAGGAACTGGAGGGTGCAGACCTGAGCAGACGATACAGGCTTGAAGACAAGCAGATGTACCAGTATGCGGGCTGGTATGAAGTTGACAGGGAAACAGGTCATGAAACGCCTTTCAATTTCGATCAGGAAGTGGATCATGATATCCTGCTGCGCCTGCACTGGAAAGAACTTGGTGCTTACTATATCGACTATCATGCAGGTGACGGTACGATAGACGAACGAGATGAATCGGAAGATGATGTGTTCCTGCTGCTGGCAGATTCTGTTTACTCCGGAAGCGCAAAGGCTGTTGTTACAAGAACAGCAGTTCCCCCCGCCGGAATGAACTTTCTTGGCTGGCATATCCGAGGCGACAGGAGCGGAAGTATATATCCCCCGGGACACAGCTTTGAACTTAACGAGACATATTCAGAGATAACCATGACAGAAGATGGTTCGGAAAAGCGTATAATAATCATGGAGGCAGTGTATGTTCCCGTAGATACGGCAACTGTCATCTATGATGCAAACGGCGGTTCGCTGAAAAGCGGAATGCCCACTGAGGGGTACGAAGACTGTCTGGCGAACTACGGCGGACGAATAGACGTTGACCCTAGTAGGGACTACGAGAACAGCCGTCCTGTATACAGCGTTACAAATTCTTCTGTAAGAGTAAGTCATCTGCTGAACAATTCGCATATGAAACTCAGCGGAGATATATTTGAAAATCACAATTACCGTTTTA
Organism: Ruminococcus albus AD2013; assembly: GCF_000526775.1. Lineage (NCBI taxonomy): Bacteria > Bacillati > Bacillota > Clostridia > Eubacteriales > Oscillospiraceae > Hominimerdicola > Hominimerdicola alba. The sequence goes on along the minus strand of NZ_JAGS01000001.1, from coordinate 2,200,289 downwards.
CAGGCTGGAACACAAAGCCTGACGGAAGCGGAATACATTTTGAAGCAAGTGCGAACCGTCTTATTGATACGGAGAAGACAGCAGGATTTGACGGTACTCCCCAGACGCTGTATGCTGAATGGGAAGTAAAGGTTTACTTCGACAAGAACAAACAGGATTCAGACTGGGGCGGAAACTGGAACGAGGCTGATAATTCTTATCAGTACGATTCGTATAACGATCTGTACTACCGCGAAGTAAAGCTGAATTCGGCACTTCACGAACAGCCCCCCTGTACACCCCACTGTAATGACCCCTTGATAGTTTTCCATTACTGGAGTGCACAACGTTACAGTAACGGACAGGGTTCTGTTCCCGAGTTTGATTATGAAACGATAATAACAAGGGAAATGACCCTTTACGGCTACTGGAACAGTCCGCCCGAAGTTATCGTACACGCAGTTGATGCATCGGAACCTGTTCTGGTGCTGAAAGACGATGAATGGTGCATACAGAACGCGATAACATTCACGGCAGATGTACCCATCGCCATTGGTACGGAAAGCGTAGCCCGAAGCTATGCCGAACCGCCGACCAATACCATCGACCGATACACATTTGATTTTGCCTGTGTCAGCGATGCGTTTATACAGACAGGTCTTAACGATATTTCGGACAGCCGAAGCATAGCGGATATACGCTATGATACTGATGCGAGAGCGGTCATGGTAAGGTACACCAATGGTACAGAAAGCCCTCTGCCTTCCGAAATGGAAGTATATCTGGTATACCATAAGCGTCCTAAAGATGTTGATATCGGATATGTGGAAATGCAGTTTTCAGGCGCACTCAACGAGGTTGAAACCATTGCGGGGGCACCGAGAACTGCGGCGGTCGCAAATTATGTGATGAATGATGAACTGACCACACCGCTGAATTATCCTGCCGATCATACAAACCGCGAGTATTACTCTTTCGCATTCGGCAGTGATAATGCGGCAAGTGCGGGTGATCTGAAAATAATCACAACAGCTTCTAACAGCAATGATTCCCGTCCGTATCTGGAGATACGCAACACATGGCGCGGCTTTGAGTACTCACTCAACGGTACGGATTTTGAACAATGCGGCTACGATCTGAAGCTTTATGTTGTATACTACGAAAAAGAACCGACTATAATCACTTTGAACGAAAGGACGATAGGTCTTCCCGAGGACGTTGAAAAGGATTTTAATTATACAGTATCTATCGTTGAAACGACTACCGTTACAACTACACGATATAACAAATTACCATACGGCGGAGGTTATTCATCAACCGGAACTCAAGTTGGTGATCCCGTTAGTACAGTCATAAAGCGTTTCGAGAATAGATTTGAACTGCATGATAGTCAGTCAGAATCATTCGCAGTATTCTATTCAAAGATCTCGAGAAATGAAGATCACACAGAAGGAAGCGGTTGGAACGCCACTTCGTACCGTTATGTGATCGACACAGTGATAGATCAGACATTCACTGTTTCGCAGACAGCTGTATCGGAATTTGAAACGGCTGTGACTGCTACTGCGGCTGGTGGTGCGATAGATGGAGAAAATCTTACATATTCGTACACTTCGACCGGGACTAAAAACGATCATACAGTAACCTATACAAACACTCATACTCCGCTGCCGCTGATACTTCATGTGGCTGTTGCGGAAAACGGCTCTTTCATCGCAAGGGATGATCTGAGGGTAAGTGACAGCAGCGTTTATACAAAGAGTATCGGTATCGGTACAGACTATACTCTTACTGACACAAATGCAAATTCGATCATCAGTGATACTGACAGGTATATGTTCAGCATGATAGCTGCGGCAGATAAGAAGCCGAACGGCGAACTTGCAAATATCGAAATGCCTGCTGTGACCCTCAGCTACAAGGAGACAGAGGTACAGGATATCTATCAGCTGTGGCTGAACGGCGATGATGAAAAACTACTCGATGGCAGGGATATATGGCTGATATACTACGAAAAGCCGACAGTACGCTACGTCATCGAGGAACCGAATGGCAGGCTGAAACTCATAACGCCTGTTACAAGAAATCTGGAATCTGTTTCTCTGAACGGGGTGACGGTGGAACAAAATGCATATCTGCCTCTGAACGCATATGAGACACTTCTTATCGATCAGACAGATTCAAACGCTTTCAAAGTTCCCCCCGATCTGGACGAGTACGATACCGACCATGGTGAGTGCTGGAAGTTGTTCCTGAACTACGCAAGTATAGGTATCGGCAGCAGAAATACGGCAAGGATGACCGATCTGGAGACTGTTTATCCGGAAAAACAGCTTATTACCGGATTTGATGAAGGTCATATGGCATACCGTGAAACAGAAGATGATGAATGGAACAATATGCCCTCCGAACCGGTTGTATATGTTATCTACCGCAACAAAGGCCTGAATATGAATATCAGGAAGAAAGTCACGGGTGACGCCCCGGACGATGAGGAATTTACTGTGAGGATAAATTCTTCGCTTATCAAGGATATGACATCTCTGCCAGCCAGCGGATATGCGACCGACGGAAGCGAGATAACTTCACTTGAAGTAAAACATCAGGTCATCGGCGGAACAATGACAGGTTATGTTGAGTTCAAAGTTAAGGACGGAAGCGATGTTACTGTGCTGGGACTTCCCCGAGGAAGATATCTGGTAACGGAAATTTTCCGTACGGAGATCTACGAACTTACAGCAACGGCAGACGGATTCAACTGTACCCTTGATGAGGAAAATTCTTTCCATATAATCATCGACAGCAATACAGAAATAGTTCTGAACAATAACGTGAAGCCTATTCCCGTGACGGGGATAAAAGAAGACATTGTACCTTATCTGATACTGAGTTCAGTATTACTTACAGGTTCGGTTTGGCTGATATTTATTCAACTCAGGAGGAGAAAAAGCTATGAGGACATTTGAACATACTAATGCCGAAACGGCTGATAACAGTGGAGCAAGAGCACCAAACAGTGAGAACATATCCGCTGAAAAGCACAAGTCGCCGATGAAACCTGTACAGGCCTTTCTGCTTAATCTGTTAGTCATAATAACAATTATCTGGCTGCTGTTCGGGTACGCGATGGGTGCGGTAACTGCACCGAACAACGATATGTCACCGAATATCAAGATGAAAGATCTGCTGTTGTATTATCGTCTTGAAGACCGGTACACCGCACAGGATATGGTGGTCATCAACAAAAACGGCAGAGTATATATCGGGCGTATAGTAGCGGTAAGCGGTGATACGGTGAATATAACGGATGATGAACATCTGGAGATAAACGGAAAAACAGTTTCGGAAACAAATATTTACACTTCCACCCCGAGGTATGAGGGGTTTGTGGAATATCCCGTAAAGCTGCCCGAGGATACCTGCTTTGTACTTGCCGATAACCGCAGCGGCGGTGAGGACAGCAGATACTACGGTATCGTTGACCGCAGCGAGATTAAGGGCAAGGTAGTAATCACACTGAGAAGACATAACTTATAAGGAAGGTGGTATCATGAAACTCCTGAACAAGATAGCGTCAGCTGCAAATACACTTCTGATGGCTGCCGCAGCAGGTGCAGGAGTGCTGATGCTCGCTTTCGGAGCCTATGTGCTATATGATATCAGGTACACCGATCAGAATGCTTATATCTCACAGGATCTTCTGCAATACCGTCCGAAGGTAACAGCAGAAGAGGACGGCACGGAAACATTCGCTGAACTGCGGGAGATAAACCCCGATGTTGTGGGCTGGCTGGAACTTTTCGATACCCACATCAACTATCCTCTGGTGCAGGGCGAGAACGATCTTGAATACCTGAACAAGGATATTTACGGTGATCCCACACTCAGCGGTTCGATATATCTGGCAAGTGAGAACGAGCGTGATTTCAGCGACTGGTATAATCTCATATACGGACATCACATGGACAACGGTGCGATGTTCGGTGATATCAGAAATTTCCTTGATGAGGAGTATTTTGATTCTCATCAGGAGGGACTTCTTCAAACGGAAAAAGCGACATATCTGATAAAAGTATTTGCCTGTGCCTATGCAGATGCTTACGATAATGTCATCTACAACATATCGGAAGATGCAGATGCAAAAATTCCCGAACTGAGGGAATTCCTCAGTGAACACGCAGTACAGCATAAGGAGATACCGAAGGAATTTTCGGGTGAGAAACTGATAGGTCTTTCCACCTGTACCGATGTGGTAACGAACGGCAGGATCGTACTTTTCGTTCGTGCAGAACCCCTTAGTCAGGAAGAGGCTGTGCAGTATCTGGAGCGCAGTTCTGATGATACGCCCGGGGAAAAGATACATCGTTCTCCCCTGGGGTACTTTACGGACAGCGACCACTGGGCACTTCTGAATCTGCTGTGCGTGGCGGAAACATTCCTGATATTCCTGCCGATAACAGCCCTGAGAAGAAAATACAGGCAGATATCATACAGCAAAAAATTAGCGAAACAGCTTGAAGAAAAAATGAACTGCGATGACAGTTCGGATAGTCAGGAAAATACTGAAAATTACGATAGGGAAGGACGGAGATGCCATGAAGATGATGAAAAGGTATGTAAGCAGTTAAGGAGATTTACAGACAATATGCAAATCGGAATGATAGTTGAATGTGTATTGCTGATAGTTTCGGCAGTAGTCTTTCTGATGACGGAAGACCTGACCAAAAAAATCACACTGAGTGACAAATGGACAGGGCTGATGATAGTTATAGCGGCGGTAAGTCTGCTGGCAGATCATCTGACATTCTGTTACAGAGGTAAAATGCCGGGCAAGGAAAAATTATCATCACATCAAAGGAATGAAAAGGTATATTCATGATATGAAGGAGGGTTCATTATGAAAAAAACTACTATTAAAAATTTTCTGATCGCTGTATGTGCAGCCTGCGCAATGACACAGACTCTGACAGTTTCGGCAGTAAGCACGGGAATGATAAACAGCGAAAACGCCAATACTGTTACGCCGAATTCCACCGCAAATATTTCCATCAACAAGGATATCCTGCTGTTCAACACAGAGGGATCTGATATCTACGCACCGAATATAACATACAGTTACAATATCATCAGTGCATCAACAAACAATGAGACCCAGATACTTACCTACGCAAACAGTGACCTTGAAAACGGTGTGCCAAAACCCGGCGCTGTACCGATAGCAGTTAAAGTTCACAGAGGTCAGATCGAAGCTGTTTCCTCGACAGGGGATAATGCGAGTACGGCAGATATCGTTGAAGCAAGCATTGCATTCGGTGGCAGCGGAGATGTTGTACACAATGCCAATAATTCCTCTTTAAATCTTATCAATGGCAACAAAAAGATCTCGAATAATATGACGATAACCGTAGACGCTATGAAGATCTATAATCCGAATTATGACCCGAATGATGCTTCAACCAAAATACAGGTAAATCCTCCCGGAATTTACCGCTATAAGATAGCTGATGTTACTACGGCTGAAACACTGGCAGCAGCAGGTGTTACCGATGGCGGTGCGGCAAACCGGATATATCTTGATGTTTATACCAAGTATAATACAAATAAGGACGGTCTGGATATATATGGTTATGTACTGTTCAAGAGCGATAGTGATACCGCTAGCATCACCTACGACGAAACGGTTACGATTACGACCGAGGGTAAGGTAACAGGTTTTGATGTTCAGACTGAAACCGAGACAGTATCGGGAGTCAACGGACAGAATGAGATTACTTATAAGTCAGATAAGTACTACACATACAATGCAAAAGTCAAGAAGATGATCGATGGTGAGCTTGCAGATATGACCCACAAATTCCCGTTCAAAGTCGAGCTGACCAATGCCGGTGTAACATCTCAGGATGATTTCATTTACCGTATAAACAAAGACGGAAATAACGGCAGTACAGTTGCTGCACACCTTGCGGCTGACGGTTCATGGTCTCTTGATGGTATAACAGATACAACAACAGGACTTGCACTCGGACAAAACGATGAGATAGTACTGTTAGGTCTGCCAGCAGGAACAAAGATAAAAGTTACCGAGAAGAATGACACAGGTGATATCTACACTGCTTCGGCAAAGGGTACTGATAATGCGGCTGTAAATCTGAAAAGCGGAACAGCTGATGCGGCGGCTTCTGTTGCAGTTTCTCCCGATGCAACGGCAGAAATGAATGCGGTATATGATATCGACGGTACAGAAACCATAACCTTCACCAACTCAATGAAGGACATTTCCGTAACAGGACTGCTGTTCAGCACAGCACCTTTCATCATCATAACAGGTGCAGGTGCAGTTCTGATAGTTATGGTGATTCGAGGCAGAAAGAGGAGAAATGATAACGAGGTAATCTGACGGAACGGCGTCGGATATTACCGAAACAGAACAGGGGCATTCAATAAAAAGCGGTGATGTTTATGTTTAGAACGGCACGTTTTCGGGCGGCAGCGATACTGCTGGCGGCGGCAGTTTCACTTGGATTGCTGCGGCAGTTCAGTACATCGGCGGTACATTTTGTACCTTCCGATGCCGTCTCTGCAGGGGAAGAATATCAGGATCCGTGTGAGGATAGTGATTTATCTTCTGATGATACTGATAACCATGTTGTTCTGTGGCGTGATGAAAAAACACCTGTTCAGATATCGGCTGAAAAATCGGATACCGAGAGATCTTATGAGGAAAAGATCCGTGAAAAACTGAAGCAGATGTCAAAGGATTGTCCCGACATTATCGGGTGGATATATGTTGAAAATTCGGACATTGATTACCCCGTGGTTCAGGGAAAAGACAATCAGTATTATCTTCATCACGCTGGTGACGGTTCGGAAAATTTGGTCGGTACCATCTTTCTGGATAAGATAAGTTCGGCGGACTTTTCAGACCCGCAGAGTATATTATACGGGCATAATATGGAGTATGGTATGTTCGGGGATATACGAAAATTCAGAGAACCAGGGGAGTTTGAACGGCACAGAAACGGTCGGCTGATAACCATGACGGACAGTTTCAATATCGAATTTTTTGCACTGTCCATCGTCAGCGCATTTGATACGGTGTATGATGTTCCCGCAGAAAATCCGCATTGGGTCGATATCATTCGCGAGAACAGCATATGTCTTGCGGATACCGAATTTACCGATGAAGACAGGTACATAGCACTTTCGACCTGTTCATTCGATTATGAAAATGCACGGTTCCTGTTTGTCGGAAAACTTATCACATCGCAGAAAAATGACGAGTGATATTATATGAAAAAAATGCAGAGCGGTTTGACACTCTGCATTTTTTGCGTTTGTCGACTGCGCTTTTAGTATAACACTTCACAAACCGTTACCTAAGTAACCGATTAAATAATACTGCCCATTGTTTTTTCTGGATATTTCAGTATAATTAATATAAAGAAACGAGAGTTACATATCTCCGAAAGGAGTGATAAGATGAAACGCGTTATCGTATTTCTATTGATACTCTTAATGGCAGGAGGCGGTTTTATGCTGTGGCGGAAACAGAAAACAAATGGTATGATATATCCCGAAAGTTCGGAAGAAACAGCAGTGTTGAAAGCATTTGAGACAATGCAGCAGGCAATGATCGACAAGGATATGGATACGCTTGATAAGGTCATTAAGGACGGAACTATCTTCACCCATATGTCCGGCAAACAGCAGACAAAAGCTGAGTATTTCGCAGATATCAAAAACGGAACTCTTAATTACTATGGCTATCATATTGCCGATCTGTTTATCTCAGTTGACGGAGATCATGCTGTTCTCACTTGTACGACAACACTTGATGCGAAAGTTTACGGCTTTTCGGGCAGCTGGGACTTGCATACAAATGCATATTTTGAAAAGACGAACGGCGAATGGATATACTGCAATAATCAGGAGAGATAAGTAACCATTTTGCAAAAACCGTTACCTAAGTAACCATTACAAAGAAACTGCCCGTTGTTATTTCGGTAATTATCTGCTAAAATAGAATTAACGGAACGACGGTTACTTAAAATCAAAGGAGGAACTATTATGAACACTATCGTTATTTTCTTTTCAAGAGCCGATGAGAACTATTTCGGCGGTTCGATGAAGTATGTGGAGGTCGGCAACACCGAGATCGCAGTCGGACATATCACAGAACTGACAGGCTTTGACAGCTTCAAGCTTGAAATGGTGCAGCCATATTCCGCAGACTACATGACCTGTATTGACGAAGCAAAGGCGCATCTAAGAGAAAACGCACGTCCCGAACTAAAAGATATGCCCGATGTTTCAGGCTATGATAACATCATTCTTGCTTATCCGAACTACTGGGGCACTGCTCCTATGGCGGTGTTCACGTTCCTTGAAAGCGCTGATCTTTCGGGCAAAACGATCTATCCGCTTTGCACAAACGAGGGCAGTGGACTTGGAAAGCGTTTTGGATATAAAGAAGTACACAAATGTCGGTGAGGGACTTTCCCTTTCCGGAAGCGGAGTTAAAAATGCAAAGCCCATGATCGAAAAGTGGCTGAAAAATAACGGACTTATCTGAGGAGGTATTACTATGCAGACTTACATCACTTTGAATGACGGTACGAAGATCCCGCAGTTCGGACTTGGCGTTTATCAGGTCCCGGAGGGTGAAGCAACATATAACGCAGTGCTTGATGCACTGAAAATGGGTGTCCGCCACATCGACACGGCTCACGCTTATCAGAATGAGAGAAGTGTCGGCAGGGCTGTAAAGGACAGCGGCGTTCCCCGTGAGGAAGTGTGGATAACCACAAAGCTCTGGCCCCACGAATACGGCGAGGGCAAGACCGCCGAAGCTATCGACAAGATGCTTGAAAGACTCGGAACTGACTACATTGACCTTCTTCTCCTGCATCAGCAGTTCGGTGATTATCTCGGTGCATGGAAGGACATGGAGAAGGCTGTGAAAGCAGGCAAGGTGAAGTCTATCGGAATCAGCAATTTTGAAAGTGAACGCCTTGAGGAACTGTGTGAAGCTGCAACGATAAAACCCTCTGTATTGCAGGTTGAGTGCCACCCATACTATCAGCAGAATGAGCTGAAAAAGCGTATCGAAAAGTACGGCACAGTTATCGAGAGCTGGTATCCCATCGGTCACGGTGACAAGGGACTTATAGGTGAAGCAGTGTTCACGAAACTTGCTGAAAAGTATGGCAAGAGCAATGTACAGATCATCTTACGCTGGCATATCCAGGAAGGGACTATCGTATTCCCGAGAACCACAAATCCTCAGCACATGAAGGAGAACTTTGAGATATTCGACTTTGAGCTGACCGCCGATGAAATGGCTGAAATAAGAGCGCTGGACTGCGGAAAGCGATTCTTCAATATGACGCTTGCTGAGCAGGAAGCAAATCTCGGAGCATGGCACCCTGCTGACTGATACTTGAAAAATAATACACTCTATGGTATAATGTAACCACGGTTACTTTATTATATGAGTGCTGTATCAAATTGCATTTGATACGAGGAGGACTATTATGATACTTACAGGCAGTGAAGATTTAAGAGTACGCAGGACGATAGATTCGATCAAGAGCGTATTTGAGCAGATGATATGCGAAATGGATTACGGCAAGATCAGGGTGACGGAGCTTTGCAGCCGTGCCATGATAAATAAAAAGACATTCTACGTCTACTATCCAACCCTTGACGATTTGCTTGCCGAGATACAGACGGAGTATTCTGCGGAATATATCGAGCGTATCAAGGACTACAAACTGCCTGATGAGCTTGACAAGGTGAACCGCGAATTCTTTCTTTTTTCGGAAGAAAAGGGACTTGCCTATGAGAAGATCACCTGTGCGGGCAATGAATCCTACCACTATATCCGCAGCGGTATGATAAAAAAGGTCACCACCGCAGGCTGGAGCAGTTCAAAGAAATACGGCGCACTGCCCGAATATCAGCAGACCATGCTTATGAACTTCGTCAATAACGCTGTTCTCGGCATTTACAGGCAGTGGATAGAAGAGGGCAAACAGCAGTCGGTAGAGGAGATCATCCGTATCACAAACAGGCTTGTTCTTGGCGGAGTAAGAGACTTTTTCAGATAGGAGCAAGAAATATGGAATACAAAAACGGCTATGTATATGACCTGATGGATAAAGGCGGCCCGACAAAAGTGACAGAGCATTGCCGTACTGAAACTTCCGCCGCACTGAAAGGCAGAACAGAAATCAAGTGATAGAAAAAACACATAGTCCTGTCAAAATAAAACCGCCCGTGTACCATCATCGCAGTACATGGACGGTCATTTTTATGTTCGTTCAATCGGGTGCATACATCAGTATGCTGACATTGAATATCTGATTGTGTGTTTCGATCTCCATAGAGCCTTTGTATCGCTCAACGATATTTCTGACTGAACGAAGACCTATACCGTGGTCGGGAAGGCTTGATATCGGCAAGCCGTTTTTATCAAGGGTGAGTGTTCCGCGATATGGATTATCAACGGAAATGACCAGCGTTTCCTCCTGCAAAATACCGATACGGACGTTTACGAGTCTGTTATCACCTGTTAAGGCGGTGGATGCCTGTATCGCATTTTCAACCAGATTGCCTATCACAGCACACAGGTCTGATTCCTTGACAGGCAGCATTTCCTCGGTCTTGATATTCCAGTATATCGTAACTTCTCTTGACTTAGCGACTTCATCATAGTGATTTGCAAGTGCATCGACTGCCTGATTTTTACAGATGAGCTTGTGGGAGTGTTTGACAGATTCCGAGATCGGTTCGATATATTCTTTCAGCTTGTAGTACTCACCGGCTTGCAGGTATTCCTCGATCACATGGATATGCTGACGGAAATCGTGCCGCGCATTTCTTGTCTCGTTTAGATAACGCCTTGTCTGCTGATACTGTTTTTCTATCATCTGCATCATGTCAAGGTTCCGCTGTAACTCCGCGCGTTCGGTCATTTTCTTTGAGAGCCACCATAGTATCTGATACAAGAACAGTGAGATCAGCGGAATGGACAAAAGTACCACAAGGCATATCATTCGCAGTCTGCCCGTCATTACGTTCTCGGCACTGACAGGCTTCATCCAGATAATGCCTGCCGCTGCAATGGTCGGGGCAAGAGAAAGTATCTTCCATGCAGAGTCAAGGCTTTCGTTTTCAAATAATTCGGAGAATTTCACCAGGAGAGTTCTTGCGAATACTCCTCCGACAATGACTGCTATACCTAGATCGAGCAGTCCCGAAGTTATGGTGTAGACCGGATACTTATTATCCAGTTCCAGCGGTGCGGTGAGGAATGTGTTATAGGTCGAGGAGAAGCCGCACAGGAAAACCGCATTAGAAAAGCAGAACAGTTTTTTTGGAAACGAGAGATCAAAGCAGAAATTGTATGTAACAAATAATCCAAGCAATGCAGGAAATATAAAGGTATTTGATGTGATGCCGAATACCGAGCAAAGCACAGCACCTCCGATCACAGTGGCGGCAAGCAGAATTCCCATAAGTCCGAACAGAAATGCCTTTTTGACTTTGCGGCTGTAATACACGGGCAGAATGGCGATCACTGCGGCAGGAATGACCATGGCAAGTTCAATGGCATAACGGAGCGTGAGAGATGTATTCATAGAACAAAGCTCCTTCTCATGCGCTCGGCGGTGTACTTGGTGAATTTTGCCGTGATCGCTTTGCAGTCACGACGACGTATAGGATATTCCGAACCGTTCTGCATTACGATCTTGCCTTCCTTTGCCTTGACCGCATAGTCCATATTGATGAGGACTCCGCGGTTGCAGAGCAGGAAATTCGATTCATTCTCAAAGGTCGCTTCAAGTTCCTTGAAGAGCGTCCTGCTTTCGTAGTATTCGCCGGTAATGAGTCTGACTTCAGCAACATGGTCGCAGGCGATGATAGAAATGATCTCGGAAAGCTGTATCACGGCTTCGCTTCTCGGCAGTTTCAGCTTGACCGTACGGTCTGTGAGAGAATACCTTGCAAGTATCATATCCACGATCTCAGCAAAAGCGGCATATTCAAAGGGCTTGCAGAGATATCCGTCGGGCTTGACGGAGAAAGTGTCAAACACATAGTCACGCACGGAGGACATGAACACGATATTGATGCTCTGATCGCTTGTACGCAGGCGCTTGGCAAGCTCCAGACCATTTATCTCGCCCATGCAAATATCCAGAAAGATGATCTGAAAAACACCTTTGCGGTAGTATTTAAGAAATTGCTCGGCAGAGCTAAAAACTGCCGTTCTGACCTGCTTTTGATGACGTTCGGAAAAATACTGCCTGATATAGTCGGCGATATGCTTGCAGTCGGCTTCAAGGTCATCTACAATAGCAATATTTGGTGTCAAATGTTTCACCTCATGATAATAGAAATGGTTTTTAGTACATTATATCACCCGTTAAGAAAAAATACAAGGCATTAAATTCGTCATTCACGAAAAAAGCAACACATTCACGACAAATTCCTTGACTAAGCCTATTTTAAGTGATATAATTTCAGACAAAGTTTTGTAGTTTTTACAAATTAAAATCTTTTAAAGGAGGTCATAGAATGAAAGGAGAATTTTTGAAAAAGGCACTGGCAGCTGCTATGGCACTGCTGATCGTTTCGGGTGGTATACCTGCCAAGCCGTTCACGGACATTTTTAGTACTTCTGCTATCACGGCAGAGGCTGTAGCAGAACAAACGGTAACATACACTATTGAGCACAAAACTGAAAATGGTCGATATATTTATTATCTTGTTGGTTCTGATGGATCATCGGGAATGTTGTTAGATGCTAAATGGGTCCGTCCTACCAATGTTACTTTAGAAATGGGCGACGATATTACTTTCGATGTTGATGCGGGTGGAAATGTTTTTACCTGCAACTATGACACTAAATCGTATGATATGTTAGGCTTTTATGACTATTTAAATACGAACGAATATGATTTCACGATCACAAGCAAAACACGTATTATTAAGCACGTACAAATCGACGGAATGGGATATGTCAATTATATTAAAGCCAAAACAAGCATAGAAGCCGACGGAAATGACAAAACTATCACTGTACATTGGAATGGAGGCTCTGGCGGTAACAGATTGGGTGCTCCCGGCAAATTCATTGTAACTTATGCGCCTCCGGTACAGACTTACAATATCAAATATGAACTGAACGGCGGTACAAATTCGTCAAGCAATCCTTCGACTTATGATGATGATAAAGCCTTGACTCTTGCGGATCCCACAAGAACAGGATACACATTCGGTGGTTGGTATACCAATTCAAGTTTCAGCGGTTCACCTGTTACTAATATCCCGGAAGGTTCTTCAGGTGATAAAACATTATATGCAAAGTGGACTATCAACGAATATACGATCACTTGGAAAAACTATAACGGTACAATACTTGGAAGATCTATTGTTGAATACGGCAAAACACCGTCTTACGGTGGTAAAAGACCAACAAGACCCCAAAATGCACAATATAGCTATACATTCAGCGGCTGGTCTCCAGCAATTAAAGAAGTTACAGGAAATCAGACTTATACAGCACAGTTCAGCAGCACCGTAAATAAGTACACAGTCACCTGGAAAGACGGTGATACCACGCTTGAAAAAGATACCAATGTACCTTACGGAACAACTCCTACTTATGACGGAGCCATTCCCGTAAAGGAAGGCGATACGAAGTATACTTATGAATTTTCAGGCTGGTCACCGGAAGTATCAAAAGTAACCGGTAATACAGTTTATAATGCTGCTTTCACCCAGATACCGAAATCTTACAATGTTACCTACATGGTGGACGACGAGGTCTACGGAGAGGTAGAGACTGTTGCATACGGCACTGAACTGATACCTCGTGAAATACCTGTGAAAACAGGTCATACATTCAGCGGCTGGAGCGATATCCCTGAGACAATGCCTGATAAAGATATAGTTATCACAGGAACATTTTCAAAGGATGAACACAGTATTACAGTTCCTGATGACATTGCAAACTGCTCTGTTGAATCAAACAAAACTATTGCGCGTTACGGCGATCTGGTCACTTTGACGATCAATACTGAAAGCGGATATTATGTAAAAAGAGTAAAAGCAGGAAGCGTGATCGCTAACAGAACCGGCGAAAATACTTTCTCATTCAATATGCCTGCGGAAGATGTGACAATTCAAGTGGAGCTTCTCAAGAAGGTTCCTGCTAAACCGGCGACCTGCACTGAGAACGGATGTATCGAACATTATGAAAGTGAAAGCAGAATGGTCTATGTCCTGATGTATGGAGAATTTTACGGAACTCTCCGCCAGGCTGTCACTATCAGCAAACTCGGACACATCTACGGTGAACCCGTATGGAACTGGTCAGAGGATAACAGCTCGGCAAGTGCTGTATTTACTTGCCCCAGGTGTAAAGATGAAGAAACGATAGATGCAGTCGTTACATCTGAAACTATTGCTCCGACTTACGAAACTGACGGCAAGATAATTTATACAGCAAAGGCAACTTTCGACGGCATCGAATACACCGGCACTAAGGAAGTCGTTATCCCCAAAAAGGTACTTGTTGCAACAGTTGGCGAAAAGAAATTCGAGTCGCTGAAAGCGGCTATCGATGCTGCGTACAGTGATGAAACTATTGTAGTGTACGCCGATGTGGATGAACCCGATGTTAATCCAGGCTACGATCAGACATGGGGCTGTTATAATAAAAACATTATAATTGATCTGAATGGTCATACAGTTACATTCGGTACACTTGCTTCAAATTATGGTATCACGATAAAGAATGGTACACTTAATTGCGAGATCGTAAATATCAGCAACTATTTTGCTACACTTACGCTTGACAATGCAGTTCTGAACACTCCTGAAGCAGAAGATGAATACAGTCAGGGAATTTCATGGATGGCAGACCGCGTTGAGATCAAAAACGGAAGTACAATGGTAATCAACGGAAATGCGTATTTCAACGGCTGGTATTCCGATCCGTTTGATTTCAATATCGATGAAACATCAACTGTGATAATGAATAACGTATTGCTGTCAGGCAGCAATGAGGAGACTGTATTAGCAGAGATCGGCGAATATCTCCCTGCGGGTTATTCTTTCGGTAAACTCGAAGATGAATATTCGTACAGGATATTTAATGCTGACGGAGAAGTTGTTACCGATCCCGTTACACTCAGACAGCCTGTCAGAACAGGTGTCACCATCAGATCCGTTGATATCGACGGTGACATCACCTCGACAAAAGTTTATGTTGAAACATTCACAAAGGCTGATTATACTGTCCCTGCATCACCTTATCTGGACGGTTATGATTTTGTGGGCTGGACAGTGAACGGCAAGCTTTATACTAATGCTGATGATGTACAGACAGCAGTTGAGGCTCTTGTAGCAGGAAAGCCCAAAACGTATATCACGGTAGCAGTGGTTTATGAGAAGAAAATCGAATCTTTCAAAGTGACAGTAATAAACGGTACTCTCAGCGATGGTGAATCAGGTGACAGCTATCAGGTCGGTACAGAACTTACCGCTACTGCTGCTCCTGCGGAAGAAGGTTTGCAGTTTGACCATTGGGAGAACAATGGCGTAATTGCAAGTTATAATGAAGTATACTCGTTCCATGTTCCGTCAAAGGAACTCACATTGAAGGCAGTATATTCTTCTGCAGAAACAGAGATAGAAAAATGCGGTACTGCATTTATCGAAAGTGTAACACCTGTCAAGGGCAACAGGCTCGCTTTTGTATCAAAGGTCTCTGTTCCTGAAGGTGCGAGAATACTCAAAGCGGGAATTCTTGCGAATACCGAAGAAAATCTGAACGGCTCGGAACTGACAACAGACACAGCAAAGTTCACAAGATATGACAGCAGCAAGTGCTATGATTATCTGGCATATAAATTCACATGGACTAAGGGCAATGTGAGTGAAGATGATGTATGGTGCGTTCGTTCCTATCTTGTTTACAGAGATAAAAATGGTGAACATACTGTATATGGTGAACTTGTCAGAGCAGATCTGAACGGTATTATTACAGAGTAATGGGGTGAGGAAAATGGATAAGAAATATGTTACTCCTGAAATGGAGATAACAGTGTTTGAAACAGAAGATATTATTACAACATCCGGCGACTATAATCCGGGTGAAGGTCAGAGCGGTTTTGAAGAATGATCACGAATAATATTGAACAACGAAACGGCAGGCGGCTTTGGCTGTTCTGCCGTTTTATCATTATCATCAAGCTATATATTTCGTACAGAAGCGTTCCTGAAAAGTCATTCATTATTGGATGGCTTTTTTCTTGTGACATCTTGAAATTTGAGTTAGCATATGCTATAATATAATTGACAGTTTGTTTAAACTAACCATTTGCCTGACTGGAGGTCAAAGTAATGAAAAAGGTGCGCTCATTATCGAAAGAAAAAATAGATGAAATATCTGCCCTGATCGGTGCTTCGTTCTGGGATTATCCCTACGAACCCGGAGAAGGCGGATTGAAGCCGTTCTTTCCGTCAAAAGCAGCTATGACCGAATACATGAAGTCATTCGTGATCGCAGGCATTGAAAGCGGAACATTTTACAGCACAGACAATGGCGAGGGATACATCCTCATAACGGATACGAAAGGTAATCATCCGGGGTTTGGCAGTATCGTCAGAATGGCACGGAGGATGAAAAATGCGCTCGGCGGCTGGGGTAAACTTTTTTCATTTCTGAAACAGGCAAACAGCGGCTGTGATAAAAAGCCGCTTGAAATTCTGATGAAAAAGCAGAAAAAGCAATATGTCAAGGTGGAAATGTTGATAGTGACAGAGAAGTATCAGGGGCAGGGATATATGCGCAAGCTGATGGAGTTTGCCTATAAAATTGCAGATAAGAACGGCTGTCCCTGCATACTGGATACTGATGCAAAGGGAAAATGCGACCGCTATGTGCATCTGGGAATGAAACTTGTTCAGACACGCAAGGCAGGAGGCTGTAAGATCTATGATCTGATGTACAGCAAGGACGGTGTATAATGATATGAATATTCCTGTTATACTCATTGAAATGGCTGTATTTGCCGTGATGTTTACGGTAATGTGCTTCAAAACCACAGGCGGGAATAATACAACTCAGGTACACAATTACCCGCCTGATATACAAGAGGAATACTTCAAAACGCATGAACGGATACCGACAGCACCGCTTTCAAAGAGAGTGATCGTCACAAAAACTGTCGCATTGCTTGTATTTGCTGTGATACTTGTTATCATGGCTCTGCTTGGCGGAGCAGAAACATTTATACAGGGCTTTCTGTTTGCATTCGGCATGATGGCGTGGATCGGAGCTTATGATACATTCTTTATTGACTGGGTGCTTTTTGCCAACATGAAGCGATTTCGTCTTGAGGGCACAGAACACCTGGACAAGGCGTATCATCAGAAATGGTTCCACCTGAAAGGAATGCTGTTCCCGGGATTACTGTTTGCTCTGATACCGTCTGCTATTGTTGGTCTGATCGTTATGCTGATACAGAATTAATACTATTTTATATAAGTTGGATTTTATGAAAGAAGAACGTTTTCGGCAACAGGATCGTGTTGTGAAAAAAAGGATAAAGTGAGGATATTGATATGTATTTTGTTTTTTCGGTATTAGGACTGATAGGCGGGCTGCTTTGCTGCACGGGAGATATACTTTTTGATCTGAAAGGCAAAGGGAACGAAAAGCTCGGGACTTCAAAGAATATTGACAGCAACTGGCTGAAAATGGCTGATCGGAGATTTGGTCTGTCTATCGTACTTGCGATGATAGGCGACGCTCTGGTCGGGCTTGGCTTTTATTCTATCGGAATGCAGATTGCTGAAACACATTCACTTATCGGCTATCTGACAATAGGCTTTGGATATTTCGGAGTAATGGCAGGGGTTTTCGTTCATTCCTTTCTCTGCATTCAGGCGCTTATCTATAAAGGTGCAATGATGCGCGGCAATTTACAGATCGCCGATGATATACTTGAAAAAATATATAAGCAGATCATGCCGACATTCCTTTTGGGTTATGCATCACTTTTAGTACCGACAGTTCTGGTGATAATTGCGATACTGAATGGTGCGCTTGATGTTCCGAAAATATGCATACTGTTGAATCCGATCGTATTCCTGATATTTGGAACTGTGTGCCGAAAAATAGATCCTGTGAAATTTCAGGATCTTCCCGGGATCATTATGCCGAGCTTCGGATTATCCATGTTCGGACTGATCGGAATGCTTAGTCTGATATGACAAAAGAAGCGTATATTAACAGCTCTCAAAATAATATTCAAAACAGGTATATACGAGTTGAACAGTGATGCGATTTTCAATTATCAGCTCGCCTCTGTGATATGTGGGGCGGCGGTGTTCTGTGTTTTCAGCAGTTATGCTTTCACTGTCAAATAAAAGAAAATATCCCGATACTGATCTTAAAATGCAGTGTCGGGATATTTTTTTTGAGGTATAATACGGTTGATATTTTGATTGGGGGAAAGTAAATACATCGGGCTGATATTCACAGCCCGATGCCTTATAAATAATCATTTTCTATTTAATTTACTTGTATACATTTTTCCAATTCTTCAATTGTATGTTTGTGTCCGTGCTTACTATCAGATAAAATATGCTCATGGTCGTGAGAATGTACTATCGTATGTGTATGTGTAATACCATTGTGAGTATGTGTAAACGTATGTGTATGTTCGTGACTGTGATTATGGATAAGTGTTTCAGCGGCAACAAGTGCTGTACCGAGTATCATTATCAGTAAAGCAATAAGATAGGAAACTGACAGATTTTCATGAAGCAGAATGAAAGATAAGAAAACTCCCACAAACGGTGCTACAGCATAATAAGCGCTGGTCTTAGCCGCACCGAGTGTTTTCTGTGCTCTTATGTAGGTGAAAATACTCAAACCATAAGCAACGAATCCGAGTGTCAGAGCAAGTAAAATATAGTTTGATCCGGGTAATTTTTCACCAATAACAAATGCTGTTATCATCGAGCCGATACCTGAACCAAAGCCCTTGATCGTAACAATTTGATATGTGCTTTTTTCTGAAATACTCCTTGTGCAATTGTTTTCCATTCCCCAACAACAAGTAGCACCGAGGACAAGAAGCGAGCCTATTGAAAAATCAAAGCTGTCATCTCCGCAAAATGAAAGAATAATACTTGACAAGGTGATAAGACTGATAGCTCCCCAAAGTTTTTTACTAACCTTTTCTTTAAAAATCAGTAGTGCAATAAGTGTTGTTGCAACTGTCTCGAAATTACCAAGAAGTGAAGCATTAGATGAAGTTCCGTTTTTTATTCCAAGCATCAGAAGAATCGGAGCAATAATATCCAGTAAAACCATACCGACAGTGTATGGCAGGTCTTTTCGTTCAAGCCGTTCAGTCGGGTCATCGTTTTTATATTGAAACAGATACATTATACCAACACCTATACCTGCACCAAGATATAAAAGCCCTGCCATAACAGTAGGCGAGATGTTTTTAAGCAGGAGTTTAGAACACGGAACGTTGATTGCATAAAACAAAGCGGCTCCAAGTGCATACGTGATCGCTTTTAACTTGTTATTTTTCATTATGATTCTTGCCTCCGATAAGCTGGTTAGTTGCAACTAATATTATACCACACCACATCTGAAAAAGCAATCCCATTTCTGAGAAATTTGCCGTATGCTATTTTCGAGACAGGTCGGAACTAATCACTTACGGCAGGAACACGGGTCTTCACTGTACAAGAAAAACCCCCGCATAATATATACGGGGGAGATTCGGGGGGAATATATTTAAATCATTTTTACACCTGTATTTTTTCAGAACAGCCGTCTTTTGCCTTTTACGTGGGCAGCCAGCTTTGAAAGGTCGGTAACGTTGACCTTGCCATCTCCGTTAATATCCGCATTGACTGCTTTACTCAGCAATCTTTTGCCTTTGATATGTGCTGCAAGCTTGGAGATATCGGATACGTTTATTATGCCGTCACCGGTCATATCGCCTTTTTTAGGTTCTTCGGGAATATCGCTTTCGCTCTCGCTGTCGGTGGTGGTATCATCCGTTATATCAGGTTCGTCGGTCTTCTCGATAGCTTCAAATTCGACGTTGATTTTTTTAGCCAGTTTCTGTGCAAAGGTACCCTCGTAGCCTCTGATCTTGAAACCCTCTGTACTGAAGTTGAATGCTGTCGTAGTGACTGCTTTGACGCTCTCGGGAAGAGTGATCGTTCTGATATTATTGCAATTCTGGAAAGCATATGGTGCTATTGTTTCCAGACCTTCGTTGAAGGTTATCTCGTTTAAGCCTGTGCAGTCCTTGAATGTGTACCCGCCTATGACCTTGACACTGCCTGCGATATTCAGTTCTTCAAGAGCGGAGCATCCTTCAAATGCATAGTGGCTTATGGAGCGTACACCGCTTTCTACGTTCAGAACTTTAAGGCTGTAACAATTCCTGAATGCTTCAATGGGGATTTCATCAAGGCTGCCGGGTATGGTTATCTCAGGAAGCGCTTTACATTCTATGAAAGCCTGCATACCAATTTCAGTAACGCTGTTCGGTATGTCAACATATTTAAGGCTAAGGTTATTGTTGAACGCACCCTGACCTATGGTGGTAACACCGTCGGGGATAATTATTTCTCTTATACTTGTGCAGTAGTAGAATGCTTCACTGCCGATCTCTCTTAAACTGTTCGGCAATGAAATATCTTTTATCCTGTCGTTTTTATAGAATGCTTTTTCGCATATCAGACTTACGTCGTCAGGAATAACTACTCTGCCTGAACAATTCCTGCCGTCAATGACCATATGGTTGACTACTACCACGGGATCTTTCGCCTTCTGGTTTTCGAGCCACTTGGTACCATAGAAAGCTTCACCGCCGATATATTTTACGCTCTTGGGTATAGTTACGTTTTCAAGTCCGAAACAGCTTTTGAAAGCGTCGTATTCTATGGTTGTAACGCTGCTTGGGATATTCAGGGTCTTTATGTATTCACAGCAGCCGAACGAGAATGAGCCTATGGTCTTTAAACTTGTGGGGAAGCTTACACCTGTGATGTTTTTGTTTAGTGTAAAAGCGTTGTCACCGATGCCTATAACACCATTAGGTATAGTGATATTTCCGCTGCACTTCTGACCGTCGATGACTATCCCGTTAACGGTAACTACGCTGTTCTGACTCTGCTTGTTACGGAGCCATTTTGTATTCGCGAATGCCATTCCGCGGATATCGGTCAGGGAAGATGGGAAACTGATGGTCTCAAGGTCTTTACAATCAGCAAAAGCCTGATGGCCTACCTCGGTAACGCTGTCAGGCAGAACCAGCCTTTTAAGAGCAGTATTTTTGAAAGCGAAACTGCCCAGCACCTGCAGACCCTTTGCACCGTTTATGGAGGTGAGACTCGTACAGTCCTGAAAGGCTTGCCAGCTTATGGTTGTCACGGTGTTGGGAATGGTGATACTTGTTATCTTTGTATTCCCCATAAAAGCATATCTTTTGATGCTGACGACCGGGATTCCTTTGATCTCTGATGGAATTACAACATTTGTATCACTGCCCAGATAATTTTGAATCTCGATACCGCTCATGGTGGTATCTGTGTAACTATACTGAAAATTTCCGTCCTCGGTATTTGCAGCATTTGCTGTCACGCAGGGAGCTATAACTGCTTTATCTTGAGGAAGCGCTGTACTGCCAAACAGGAAAACAAAAGCTATAAGTCCTGATATCAATCTCTTTGTCATTAATATCCCTCCATCTCGGATCATCATTTATGCTTGTAAATTATGATAAATAAGCATATGATCAAAATTACTGTTTGATAATTTAGACTATAGTATATCCTGGTTCCTTATATCGTTTATGATAAGTAAATTATACACTTTTTATTTATAAAAATCAATGTGATACAGGTATAGTTTTAGTTAATAGAGGAATAGTTTTAATTAATTATCGTGCGATAACAATTATGATATGAGATATAGATATATCATATGACAGAGAAATTATATTACAAGAAGTGGAGTGATCGAAATGTAGAATCAGGTATATCCAAGGGTACGAACGTAAAGACTGTGAAGAGCCTTTTAGGGCATTCGACAGCCGTCACAACAATGAGCATCTATGCTCATGAGATACAATCAGCAGAAGCTGCCGCTTCCGCAGCTGTTGCAGCACTGCTTGACAATGAGCTGAACAAAAGAAAAGCAGAATAATGTATCAAATTTAATACATTTCAACAGAGCGGGCTTTGATTTTCAATAATAAGTATTGCGTAATCTGTAAAAATCGTGTATAATATAATTTAGTGCAAAGAAGATAAAAGGACGGTGATACCGAATGACCATAATAAAATACCCCTCAGAGAACGATGTAAATTCAGCGATATACGAGAAAGAACCATTGCTTGTGCTTATATCCTTTGACGGCAAGACGGCTATAATATCACAGATAGATGAAGCTATGGAACATCACATACTGCTTGCAAAAGCAGGTTTCCCCAGCACCGATATTGACAAGTACTTCCGAATAGTGCTTGATGAAGACGGCGCTGACTGGACTTTCGTTTGTCCGCCAGATTACAAGGGCATATCAGACAAGCAGCGCAGGATAACAGCTTTCTACAAGGACGGCTTTGCGGTCATATCAGGTACACTTTCAGAACTCGGCTTCATGGTGGGTATAAATATCCCGAAAAGATACCAGCACTCGAACACCTGAGAGTGTGGGCACATTTGATTATATGATGACTGAATAAAAAACAGAGCAGACTTAAATCGATGAAAGTATCGATTTAAGTCTGCTCTTTTTCTGTAAAATTATCAATAACACCCAAATAACACCCAGCTTGAAAAATAGGCAAAAGAAAAAGCCCTGAAACATCGTAGCTTCGGGCTTTTTATTATACGCGGATTGAGAGATTTGAACTCTCGCGCCCCTTTCGAGACCTACTCCCTTAGCAGGGGAGCCCCTTCACCACTTGGGTAAATCCGCAAAAGTATATAGGCGCATTGCCTTGAAAAAAAGTGGCGGACAGGGTGGGATTCGAACCCACGGTACGTTGCCGTATCACCGGTTTTCAAGACCGGCTCCTTAAACCACTCGGACACCTGTCCATTTGGTCGCATCTCTTAGCGACTTAATTATTTTAGCACATTTTTTTCGATTTGTCAATAGTTTTTTGAAAAAAATATTGGCGATTTTTCAGAAATATTTTTGTGAGTCAGAATGCCCAAAACAGGCCCGATAGATTTAATAAAAATCACGTATTAACAAAAAAGGTGAAGTGTGATATAATAAAAAGAGTATATAATAATACAAGGAGGGGTGCGCTTGAAATTCAGAAGTATCATGTTGTCGGCAGTTTTTTCGGCGGCACTTCTGTTCGGCAGCTGCGCTTTTTTTGACTCCTCCGATGTATCGACGAATGATGCGGATCATTCGGCCGGCGTAAGAGATGATGAGGAAAATGATCTGTATTACCGCTGGAATGGCGAAAAGATAACCCCTGAGACCGCAGAGGAAAACGGCTGCGTGATGAAAGGCAGCGATGGCAGTTGGGAATGGAAGGATTTTCTGATAGATGTTAATTCTTCCGACAAAGCGGAGGTAACGCTGTGCAGTGAGGATTCTGTGATGCTGATATCCGAGAGCGGTACAGGCAGTACGGCGCTCATCAGGATAAAGCAGAAGAACGGCGATGAGGTTGTGGAGTCCAGCAGGGTAGTCAGCCCCGTGGAGGTATGCTATGTATATAATGATTCCACGCGTGAGATGGAATACTATCTCAGTGATGTACTGCTGAATACTGTTCCCGCTTCAGATGACGATGGATTCCATGATATCCCTGTTGAATGCAAGACGTACAGGGTATCATCGACGGCTGCAGTCACGTTCCCTTATCAGCGGTATTTTTCGTCGTATACGGAGTTTTTGAATTATTGCGATAAATATCATGAGGTGCTGGGGCTTGAGAACTTCATGAAGGATATGAAGGCTTTTGATGACAATGGCGGATTCAATACCAACGTGGTATTTCTGTACGGTGAACGCTCTGGTGGTGTATCCGGGTATGAATTTATTCATGCGATTGAATCCGGCGGTGAACTGACCATATACATGAAAAGAAAATACTTCGAGAGCAAAGAAGAAGTATCCAAATGGCAGCTGACCTGTACTGTTCCGGGAGAGTATCTTTCAGATGTAGCCCCCGATGCAGTCAGATGGGTGATATATGACGATGAACCTGCACAATGACAGGTTTACTCTTGTTTGTATATTGACAAAAGTATGTAAATATGGTATATTGTAAATATAATGTTAAGGAATGAGGTGCGTCCTTATGAAAAAAGACGTTTTTGATTATGTTTGGACAGATAAGAAGCGTACATTTCTCGGACTTCCATGGTCGTTTACCAGATATTATCTGACAGAGAGCAAGTTCATCACCAGAACAGGTATTTTCAGCGTTCAGGAGGATGAGCTGGAGCTTTACAGGGTACTGGACAAGAAACTGGTACTTACTATGGGTGACAGAATGGTTGGCTGCGGCACTATCGTTATGAATGTGCGTGATGTTGATACTCCCGTTAAGGAGATCAAGTCCGTTAAAAAGCCACGGGAGGTAATGAAGCTTCTTGACCAGTACATAGACCTGAACCGTGACAGATACCGCACAAGAGGAAGAGATCTTTACGGCGGGTACGATCATAACGACGACGGCATACCCGATAACGATGAATAACATAAAAAATCATAGGCGCAGATGTGTTTCTGCGCCTTTTTTGTGAGGTTTGGAAATGAACTTTGAGGAACTTGCGGCACTGCCCGAATGTGCTGCGGAAATAAAGCGGAGCGGTCTGCCTGTGTATATTTACGGTATGGGCAACGGCGGCGAAAAGGTGCTCAAATGGTGTGCTGACAGAGGTATCAGAGCGGAGGGCGTGTTTGCCAGTGACGATTTTGTCAGGGGGCAGAGCTTCTGCGGATATGAAGTGAAAAAGCTTTCGCAGGTGGAAGAGGAAGTCGGGGAGTTTATTGTACTGCTGGCTTTCGGGACTTGTCTGCCCGAGATAATGGAGCGCATAGACGATATTTCACAAAAGCATATGCTGTATGCACCCGATGTTCCCGTGGCAGGGGACAGGGCTTTTGACAGGGCGGATCTTTTCTCGGATATCAAACGCGCTGAAAAGGTATACGATATGCTGGAGGACGAGCAGTCGCGTAAAGTATTTATGGGGCTGACAGCGAGCAAGATAACTGGCAGGCTGGGATATCTTAAAGAGATATTTACTGACGGAACAAAGCCATCACCTTTACTGTGTCTGAAAAAAGGCGAGATATACTGCGATCTCGGGGCGTACAACGGTGATACGGTCTTGCAGACGGTTAAAGCGACGGGCGGGTGCAAAAAGATATACGCCCTCGAACCCGAGAAGCGCAATTTTCAGAAGTGTGTAAGAAATTGTACTGATATCGACGACATCGAATTCATAAATGCCGCGGCGTGGTCTCATGATACGGTGATGGGATTCGACGGCGGTGCGGGCAGACAGGCAAGGCTCGACGGTGACGGCAGAGGTCTTATCGCCGCTAGAAGCCTTGACAGCGTTCTCGGCGGACGGGAGTGTACTTATATAAAGTATGATGTTGAGGGAGCGGATATCCCTGCGCTGAAAGGCTCGGAAAAGACTATCGCAAAATATCACCCGAAGCTGTGCTGTGCGCTGTATCACCGCTGTTATGATTACATCGACATACCTCTGGCGGTGAATGAGATATACGGCGGGTACTCGTTCTATATGCGGCAGGAAAGCTATTATCCCGCATGGGAGACGGAGCTTATCTGTGTGCCGAAAGACTGAAAGGAAAGCTGAATGGATACTTCAAAGAAGTTTGACGGACGGGCAAAGGATTATACCGCCGGCAGACCCGGTTATCCCGCGGAGCTGATAGACAGGCTGTATGACAGATACGGCTTTTCAAAGGATTCGGTGATAGCGGATATAGGTTCAGGCACGGGAAAATTCGCACGGCTGTTGCTGGAGCGTGGAAACGAGGTATACTGCGTTGAGCCTAATGATGATATGAGGGCGGCTGCGGAAGATGAGCTGAGGGTATATGCGGGATACCACAGCGTGAAGGGCGGTGCGGAAAACACAACACTTATTTCATGCTCGGCAGACTTTGTTACATCGGCGCAGGCTTTTCACTGGTTCGATACAGACAGGTTCAGGGCTGAATGCAGAAGGATACTGAAAACAGGCGGAACAGCGGTGCTGGTATGGAACATCAGGGATATGAGAGCCCCCGTAAACAGAGAACTGTATGATTTATTCAAAGCCTACTGTCCTGAGTTCAAGGGCTTTGGCGGTGGTATAAAAAAAGACGATGAGCGCATCGTCAGGTTTTTTGGAGGGGATTATGAGCGTTTATCCTTTGAAATGCCTCTTTTTTATGACAAAGAGAGATTTATCGCAAGGTGTTTGTCGGGCTCGTATTCGCTGAAGCAGGGTGATGAGAGGTATGACGATTATATTCGTGAGACAGAACGCATTTTTGATAATTATGCCCGCGGAGGAAGACTCACGATAGAAAACAGTACCGTTGCATACATCGGCAAGCCTTAAAGGCAAAGAAAAACACCCACAAGTTATGTGGGTGAAAGACAAAAAATAGAATTATAGGGGAGAAGTCGGCAGATAAGTCTGCCAACTATGTATATATGCAGGCTTGGGGTAAAAGCCAACATACCGAAACATAAGCCGTCGGGATCTCCCGACAGTTAATAATATACTGCTAAATTGTGTTTGTATTGTGAAAACGATTTGAGATAAGCATGAAAAATCGTAAAAATTTTACTTATTTCACATTGGAGGTGCATTATGCCAAGATTTTTTGTAAATAAAGAGGATATAAACGGAGAACACGCATTCATCAATGGTGCGGACGCTGTGCATATCGGGCGCAGCCTGCGTATGCGTCTGGGGGACGAGCTGACTGTATGCTGTGAGGGCAAGGATTATACTTGCAGGCTGGATTCGGTATCGGACGAACAGTGCGGGCTGACAGTGCTGAGTGTCAGCGAGGGGAGTGGAGAGCCTTCGGTGAGGGTGACCCTTTATCAGGCTGTGCCGAAATCGGACAAGCTGGAGCTCATCGTGCAGAAAGCGGTGGAGCTTGGTGCAAGTGAGATAGTGCCTGTGCTGACTTCAAGGTGTGTATCCAGACCGGATGAAAAAAGCTTCCGCAAGAAGAGGGAACGTCTCAACAAGATAGCTCTTGAAGCTGCAAAGCAGTGCGGACGAAGCATTGTGCCGACGGTGGGGGATATCATCTCGGTCGAGGAATGTGCGAAGCGTCTCGGAGAGCATGAACTGGGGCTTATATGCTACGAAAAGGGCGGTGCTCCGCTGTCGGAGACAGTATCGGCGGATCGCCGCGATATCGGAATATTCATCGGCAGCGAGGGCGGATTTGATGAAGCGGAAGTAGAAAAATGCCGTGCCGAGGGCGCAAAGGTCATAGGTATGGGACCGAGGATAATGCGCTGTGAGACTGCTCCTATTGCGGCGATCGCGGTAGTCATGAGCCTTACTGGAAATATCTGATAAGTATGAGAGCGTGTCGGGTGATGCGCTCTTTTTTGTACAAAAAATCACCCTGAACAGCAAAAAAGTGTTCTGTCCAAAAAAAGTTACCACAAAAACGAAAGTATGTGCTATAATAAGTTCACGCCAAAGGGAAAATGGCGTGGAAAGGAAGTTAGAAAAAATGGTACTTGTAGGCATACTGATAGTTCTGGTCATCAACGAATATTCCTCGGGAGAGGGTTGGTACAAAGGAGTGATAAAGGGTCTGGTCGGAGCATCGGGACTGATCTGGGCGGCAACTGTCTCGCCTGCACGGACTTTTGTGATATGTATAATGGCACTGTGTGCTCTTATGGCAGTCGAATTGGCACGTATCGATGACAGAAGAAAGTCGGCGGCGAAGAGGCTGAAAGTTCTCGATGAGCGTGCAGAAGAGAGAAAAGCACGCAATGCCCGCAGAGGTCTGCATCTTACAAGGCGTTCCCGCAGGAGCAGGGCTGCTTGACAAATCTGGGCTTTCATGCTATACTAAGCAATGTTGTGCTGATAAAAAGTCTGTTAAAACGGACAGCACTTACATTGCGGCATGGAGGAATGTTATTTGAAGAGCAAAGGGATAAGACGTTTCGTTATGATCGTTATTCTGATGGCAGTGGCTGCGGCGGTGTTTGCGGCGCTTTTATGGTTCAGGGTCATAAAGATAAATCACCCTGATGGGCTGAAAGGCGCGGATATATCCTCGTATCAGGGAAATACAGACTGGGCAGAGCTTTCAAAGCATATGGATTTTGTTTTTGTAAAGGCTACCGAGGGCAGCGGCTCGACGGATGATATGTTCGTGGAGAATTTCACCGGGGCGAAAGAAGCGGGACTTGTAACGGGAGCGTATCACTTTTTCAGCTTTGACAGTGCGGGAAGCACTCAGGCAGAAAATTTCATAAACGCCCTTGAAAGCACGGGTATGACCGATGGTATGCTGCCGCCGGTTATAGATGTGGAGCTTTACGGCAAATATACCAAAGAACCTCTGTCTGCGGAGGAAGCTGTGCCTGAGATAAAGGCTATGATATCTGCAATAGAGGAAAAATACGGCGCAAAGCCGATAATATACACCACCATGAAAACGCGCACACGCTATAAAGAAGCATTTGATGGCTGTATGCTCTGGGAGCGCAACGTGTTTTTCAGACCGCTGCATAATGACTGGACTTTCTGGCAGTACAGCGACAGCGAAAAGTTCGGTGGCTATGAGGGCGATGAAGAATTCATTGATATGAACGTCTTTAGCGGCAGTATGGAAGACCTTGAAGCGATAACGCTCAGCACCCGATAAATCGGGCTGTAGGGCACATGACAGATATCCTGTGTAAAAAACGGTCTGCAAAATTTGAATAAAATGACGAAAAATGTTTTTTGTTAGCTTGCGTCGCTTGATTTTTTGAACAAAGTGTGGTATAATATCATTAATCTGAATTTTGATTTAGAGAGATAATTTTTTAGAAATGGAGTGTTCAAAATGGGAAATATTTTTAAGGCATTACTCGCAATCGGCGTAGTTGCAGGCGGCGCTGCTGCTGTTATGGCATATAAGAAGCGCAAGGAGCTTGAAGATTACGATTACGAGGATCTTGATGACGATTTCGATGACTGCATCGATGACACCACACCTGAAGAGGATCTTGACAAGGTCGAGGAGCCTGTTGATGACGTAGACCTGGCTGATAAGGTAGGCGAGGCTGCTGAGGATCTGGCTGAAAAGGCTGAGGAAGCAGTTGAAGACCTGGCAGATAAGGCAGAGGAATTCAAGGATTCTCTGACTGACGACGAGTAATATCATACTGATGATACGGGCTGTGCATTTTTTGCACAGCCTTTTTTGTATCCCGGGGAGGACGGTCGGGAAGTGAAGATGGTATGTGGTCGTATCAGTTGGTATGCATTGGTATGGGCTCGTTTTTTTACACAAGGGCATAGGCGGGAATTTGTAAGCTTTTGTATTTACATTTACTATAAAACATGATATAATAATGTTCTGGTAGAGTGCGCGGTACCCTTCGGAAATATGGCTGGTACTGCGGTATTTATGATACGAAAAACGTTTCTTGTCTGCCGGGAGGAGTGAATAAGATCTTCCTGCGGAAAAGATGAAAGGAAAATAATATGAGAGTACGATTCCATTTGCCGGACTTTGCCGGTCATTTCAGATTTAATCTTATTTTTGCGGAGATGCTTAAACGATGTCCCGAGTATTTTCGTGAGGGCGTGGAGATAGCTTCCGTATACGGCTGTTTTCCGCCGTCACTGTGGAACGGCGGCAGATTCTGCGGGGGTTACTGTGACAAGGATTATGTAAAAACTGTTGTAAGTTCCTTTAATGAAAGGGGCATACCTCTGAGATTTACTTTTACAAATCCCATGATAGAGAAGAAACATCTGAGCGACGATTTCTGCAATATGGTGATGAATGTTGCGAACAACGGGCTGAATGAAGCTATCGTATTTTCGCCGATACTTGAAGAATATATAAGGAAACAGTATCCGAAATACAAGCTGACAAGCTCCACCTGCAAGCGTATCACTGACCCCGATGCTATGTATGCGGAAGTCGAAAAGGATTATCATATAGTTGTTATCGACTACGATCTCAACAATAAATTCGATATACTCGAAAAGATACCCGATAAGGAGAAATGTGAGATACTTGTAAATGCCTGCTGTGACCCTGCCTGTGCAAGACGTTCCGAGCATTACAGGACTATCGGCCTGCAGCAGATAGACTATGCGAATCACGTGAAAAAGCACCCGAACACCGCATATTCTCCCGATAAGCTGAGTAAGCTTCATCCCGAGATAGAGCAGTTCAATAAATGTTCCAGCGTTAACAGGACTATTTTTGATATACAGGATCTCAGTACCCATGTTACTCCCGATGATATATGGAACAAATATGTTCCCATGGGATTCAGCCAGTTCAAGATAGAGGGCAGGACTTATGAGACCCTCAATCTGCTGGAACATTATATGTACTATATGATAAAGCCCGAATGTAAGGATATCGCAAGATTTACTTTTTTAAGACAGCTTCGCGCAAACGGCGTGCTGGAACTTGAAGAGTAAAGCAGAAGTACGATATCAATAAGGATCACATAAAGCAAACAATGGGGAAGACCATTTCTGAAAGAGGTCTTCCCCATTTATTATAGACATTCTTTATAAACACCGGTCTTATCAGGTGCGGTGCGCACGTTTTTGCTGTTTTTCGGCGTACATTCGCTCATCAGCTATGCGTAAGAGTTCTTCTACGTTGTATGCAGGTGTTATCTCATGGACGAAAGTGCCGAAGCTTGCACTCAGTTCATAGGGTTTATCCAGATTATTGTTGATATCGGATAACAGGAAATAGAACTGCTTCTTGAAAATTGCAGCCGTATCCTCTGTACATTCTGGTACGAACACGTAGAACTCGTCACCGCCTGTTCTGCCTGCTATGGCTTTATCTTTGAATACTGTGCCAATGATATCGGCAAGATTTTTAATAGCGATATCGCCCTCGGCATGACCATAGCGGTCGTTTATTCGTTTAAGACCGTCCATATCTATGACCATTGCACAGGCTGTGCTGCCCTTTTTCATGCATTTTGCTGCTTCGTCTGAACGAAGCTCAAATCCGCGGCGGTTGTAAAGCCCTGTAAGACCGTCCCTGATGCTTGTATATTCCAGATTGGTTATAAGTTCGCCGATGTTGTTGTGTCTCAGCAGAGATTCCATTGCCACGGCGAGAGTCGCTATCCATACGTAGTAGAACTCGTTGAAAGCCCCTGTGCCTGTCATAGAGATGGAACTATATCCGAAGCATCTGTCACCGCAGTGCATACTCGTCACGTATACTATCCTGGGTTCATCGACCGATTCGGTGGGAAGAAAATCATCGGTGCTGATGATATTTCGCTCAACACCTTTATAATCGCCGTATCTGTCCACGAGGATAGAAGGGTATACTTTATGGGTGGGGGCGGACATACCTTTTTCGATGGACGTTTTTCCGTTCTCATCCACATAGGTCATAACGCAGAAGCTTCTGTAACCGCCGAAATTAACAGCATAATCGGCAAATGACCTTTCGAGTTCGGATATGCTTTCGACTATATTCATTTTAAGGGTAGCACCTATGATATCGCCGAGATAATAATGTACGGATATGGACTGCTCGGCGTTTGTGTTCAGTCTTTCGATCTCGACGGTCAGGTCGGCCTTTGTACAGCCGCAGGAATCGCCGCTTATGAGTCTCGGCGGTATATATGTTATCTCGGGGTACTCCTGACCTTTTATAATATTGTCGATCATAGCGACAGCCTGTACAGCTGTATCATCGCGCCTGCGGTCAATCGTTGTCAGCCTTGGGATATACAGCTGACCATCTTCAATGCCGTCAAAGCCTGTTACAAGAATATCTTCGGGTATGCGATGACCTCTTCTTTTAAGTTCCTGACAAAGAGCCATTGCCATATAGTCATTTGCACATATGATGACTTCGGGAAGTTCCTTGCCGTCACTTGTGAAGAAATCGACAGCTTCTCCTGCTTTGTTGTACCAGAAATCACCTTCAAATATGCCTTCGCCTTCTTCGGGAAGCCCCAAAGCTTTCATGGTCGCTTTGAAAGCGTGATATCTTTTTACACCGTCCTTATGCCACATGGGACCTGACATGAATCCGATCCTGCGGCAGCCATGGTGATCGTACATATGTTTTACGATAAGATCGATACCTGCGACATCATCAAAGCACAGGTTATAAAAGCCTTTCATATAACTGGAGACGCTTATAACGGGACAGGTAGCCTTCTCTTTTATCTTAGCCACAAGCTTTTCGACCATACCATCTATAGTGATGGCTTCTTCATCGAATATTATGCCATCGAATTTGTCGAAGGGGATAACTTCTAACAGCTTATATTCATAATCGGAGTAATCCGAATGTTTGCTGCCGACCACTCCGTAAAAATTATAAAAAACAGCATTGTAGCCTTGATCTATCACAGCTTGATTTACTGCTTCGCAAAAATGTCTGCGATAGCCTAATGTGACCTGACAGGTAAATATCGCTATACTTTTTCTGCTATTTATCATCAAATCATCTCCGTTACGGCGGTTTGTGCGTACATAGATCAGACATAAATCCGATCCTATCAGAATTATAACATTATTTCGTCATAAAGTCAATAAGATTATTTGCTAAAAACGGAAAAAGTTGTGCGAAAATTGCCAAAAAAATCGAACATTAGATAAAAAATATCACCAATTCAGACAATTGCCGCAACAATTGGTGAACGCAGAGCAATTATTGATAAGATATTTAGAGACCTAAATTATATAATAATATTGTAAATACGAGCTTTGGTGACGGTTAAGTAGCAAATTTAACTGGAACTTTGGTTTAAATAACTACTTTATTCTTACAAATTATTCGGCAATTTTAACGAAAATGTTGAACAATAAATGTTACAATAGCGAATTGACTTTGAATGAACAAACTGTTAAAATAATACTTGCATAGTAGAGTGGCAGGCGTCACAAAATTATGACGCTTTATTTCCAAGGAGGGTATATTATATGAAAACTACAAAGAAATTACTGGCTGGTCTTTTTGCTTTGACTGTATGTGTTGGTTTTGCATCATGCGGCAGCGGCGATAAGGACAAGGACGATAAGAATTCAGCTTCTACAATTGAGATGAAAGACGAGGACAAGCAGGCTATAAAGGATGCTGCTAAAGATCTTGATACAACAGAACTTGCAAACAAGAACGTAAAGTTCCTTTCACACTGGGATATCAACCCCGGCGACGGTCAGGTAGTACCTCCTGATATTCAGATGTTCAGAGATACCTATGGCGGTACTTTTGAGTATGTTCAGACAACATGGGATGATCGTTACACCGACCTGGCTAAATACGTAATGTCCGGTGATTCCCCTGACTTCTTCTCCGCAATGGATATGGACGGCTTCCCTAAGGGTGCCATCAAGGGAATGTTTGAACCTATAGATGATTATATAGACCTCAACAGTGATCTGTGGGCACCTGCAAAGCCTACCTGCGATGCTTTCGTATTCAACGGCGGTCACTATGTAGCAGGTATACAGTCTTATCCGCAGTATGTCTGCATATACAATACCAAGACTATAGAAGAGAACGGTCTGGACGATCCTGCTGAACTGTACTGGAATGATGAGTGGACATGGTCCAAGTTCACCGAGATGTGTACAGAGTTCACAGATCAGGAGCAGGAGAAGGTAGCTCTGGACGGCTGGTGGTATGCAGCTGCACTGAACGATACCTGCGGTGTACCTCTTATCGGTCTTGAAAACGGTAAACTTATTAATAACATGGAGAATCCTCAGGTAGCAAAGGTTCAGGAACTGATGTATAACCTGGGCAAGAACGATGTCTTCTTCGACAGAGCATCAAATAACTGGTCTATCAGAGGCGACGGCACAACAGGTCTCGGTGTTGGTACTTACATGACACTGTTCTATCCCTGCGGTCTGTGGGGCATCGAGGGTGCGCCTCAGGACGTTACCGCATTCGGTGATGTTGAGGCAGGCGAAATTATGTTCGTGCCTATGCCCAGAATGGACGACAGCGATACTTACTACGTAACTTCCAGAGTTGATGGTTATCTGCTCTGCAAGAATGCGCCTAACCCCGAGGGATTTGCAGCATACATGAACTGCCGTATGACTACACTTTCCAAGGCTAACGAGATCGGCATAAATCAGCTGAAGAACGACTACAAGTGGAACGATAACATGATCAAGATGAGAGACGAAGTTATAAAGCTTTGTAACGATCATCCTCTGTATGACTTCCAGGAAGGCGTTTCAGAAGAGCTGAAGAACAAGATGCAGGATGTTAGACAGGCTACTGTTCTTACAGGCGGCGGTGCTACTACATGGACTGAGAACGTTACTGCAAATAAGGATGCTGTAGACTACCTGCTGAAGGAAGCTAATGACAGCATCGGCGCTACAACCGAGGAGGCTGCAGCTGAATAATCAAGCTTTCCCGATATAACGCATTGATCGTGTGCAAGCAATTGATGCGAAAAATATCCTTCATTTTTACCCTACAGGAAGACCGAGGTTTATGCCTCGGTCTTTCTGCTTTATGCGAAAAAAGGCATGAGAACTTTCTTAAAAAAGCCCGATCGGTCTCCGCGGACGGATAAAAAAGTCCCGAAGCAAATATAAATGCTTCGGGACATAAATGCTATATTAAAGACAGCCGATCAAATATATTATCTGGCGTCCTTTTTATCAACGAACTCACCGGTCGAAACATCAAATGCTTCGCGGGACTTGCTGCTGATTATGAACCAGATAACGCCTACTGCAACTGCAACACCGGCTATGATGCCTATGATTATACCTATGATATTTTTCTTCTGAGCTTCCTTTTCTTTCTCCTGTGCTTCCTTTGCCTGCTCTGCGATGGAAGGGTCTACCCAGTGGCTGCCCTGGTCATTGCAGTTGGTAATGGTTACTGATTTTACCTTGATCTTTGCATCGTTGGTAGAACCGAAAAGCACTGCGTCCACCTTTTCAAAGTTATCAGAACCGTATGCAGCAACGATATCTGCATAGTTGAAAGACTCTGTGTTATGCTCTTCATCTAACACTGCGGGAACTACCTTTGCCCATACGCCGCCATCGGATTTTACCATTGGGGTATCGGGAGATGACCAGCTCTGGAAAATAAGCTCTACAGGGAATCCTGTAGGACTGTCTGTTTCGTAAGTTTCGAGGATATCATATGTAACTGTAATAACAGACTGATCGGTCATTCTTGTAGCATCAAAGCTCTTCAGATCGTCGGGATCATCATTGTTGTAATTGAACTGTATGCTCTGAGTCCAGTTGTCTGATTCAATTGCGTTAGTGCAATCAAGCTGAACATCACCGTATGCACAAGCTACGATTGCCTGACCTGCCATGATAGCCGCTGCCATAACAGCTGCTGAGATCCTGCTAAAAATTTTTTTGTTCATTTTAAGCACCCTTTCTAAACTTCTTTTTCCTTTTCCAAAAATCCCTTTTATTTCTCTATATAAGGCTATTTTAGCATATTTCAGTCTTCAAGTAAAGGGGAAAGGGGCAATATTAAGTAAAATTTAACATAAACTAAATACAGTATTTAGTCAGTTGACAAATTCCGTAAATTAGTATATAATAGAAGATATTATAAACATTCCAATGGGCAGTTTTTACAAAATAATATTGGACTTTTTGTAAGTGTGATACAAAAAATGTTCATAATTGCAGGAATTGTATTCATAATTTTGTGTACTGATAACAATTAAAACGGAGAAAAATATGAGAAATCTTTTAAGTTCAAGAATAGCGGCGCTTAAAGTGGCCGCCTTTGTCATCGGGGTATTGATGATAATATTTTCTATGGGCGACGCTGTCAGGATATGGAAGAAAGACTTCGGAAAAATATACGAAAAAGGCAGAACGGACTACGCCGAGGACGAGCTTATCACAGGAAAGATAGAGTACGTCTTCGGTACTGTGGCGACCCTTGAAAGTACTCAGACCCTTTACGGGATACCCGTAAAAAAACAGCTGACGCCATACTATGTCTGTCTTATACCTTATAACGAAAAGACCGATACAGAGGGATATTACGTGCTGGTCCACGCCACAAACAAGGATACAATAAAGCTGATGGATGGTCGTATCATACAAACTCAGTTTGCCCTGGAACATCCGGATGAAGAACTTACCGGCGGCACCGGTCCTGTTTCTCTCGAACTCAAAGCAAAACCTATTCCCGATGAAGTAATGGACTACACAATAAAATATATGAAGAACAGCGAGACTTCCGAAGAAGAGATAAAAGCTATGCTAGCGGATCATATGCTTGAAGAACAGGATTTCTCTACATTAAAATTCTTGCCGCTGTTCGGTTTCATTATTGCCGCTATACCGCTGATAATGTTCATCGTTTCAAAAAAGCGCGCAAAGGCTTTCAAAAGCAGCAGAACACACTATGTTGATCAGGGACCTCCTGTAGATTACAACACACCGCCCTCAAACGCAGGCGGCGAGCCTATGAAGCGTTACAGCGCACAGGCTTATGAAACTCATTCCTATCCCCGCGGATATGGTGCCGACAGCAATAATACTCAGGAAACCATCGGCGAGATGGATTCTATCGATACTTCAAATCTTAAACTTTAAGGAGAAACTTTTATATGCGCATACTTGCAGTAGATTACGGCGATGCACGCACAGGCATAGCTGTTTCGGATAATTCGGAAATGCTGGCTTCCCCGGTGTGTACTATCACCGAATACCACGCCGACAGACTGGCACAGAAGATAGCTGATATCGCAAAGGAACAGAATGCGGGAGAGATAATAGTCGGTCTGCCGATAAATATGAACGGCACAAAAGGTCCACGGGCGGAAAAGTGCGAGGAGTTCGCGGGTATGATACGTGAACTTGTGGATGTTGAAGTCAGAATGTGGGATGAACGCTCTACTACCGTCACCGCCCACCAATTCCTCAACGAGACCAATGTACGCGGCAAAAAGCGCAAAGCTGTAGTTGATACGGTGGCTGCCACGATCATTCTCGAAAGCTATCTTTCTTACAGGTCAAAGCATAAAGAGTGAGATATGTGACGGGATACGACGATCCCGCGTAAACTGCTGAAAGTTCTCTTTTGACAGTTTATGCGGGATCTCTTCTTTTGTTATTCTATTACTGCAAAGCGCCGCGGTTGAACTCGCTGAGTTCAAGACCCTCGTTCTTTTCTAGTGCCCATCTGATATTCCATTCACTGGTGAACAGAAGCAGATAATTTCCGCGGAAATCCTGTACAAGCTTGGTATCGCTGGAAAGTTTCAGTTTCTTAACATCGATATCCTTATTGTCTATCCACCTGATATGGCTGTAAGAAAGACTCTCCTTGAAAAGTTCAACGTTGTACTCGTTCTTCATACGGTACTCGAAAACTTCAAGCTGGAGCACGCCCACAACGCCGATGATCACTTCTTCCATACCTGTTTCGGGTTCCTGGAATATCTGTATCGCACCCTCCTGAGCTATCTGGGTAGCGCCTTTGACGAACTGTTTACGCTTCAGGGTATCTTTCTGCCTTACGCGCATGAAGTGTTCGGGGGCGAATGTAGGTATCGGCTCAAACTCGAACTTTCTCTTCGGGGAACATATGGTATCGCCTATGGAGAATATGCCGGGGTCAAATACGCCGATGATATCGCCTGCGTAAGCCTCATCGATTATCTCACGCTCCTGAGCCATTATCTGCTGTGGCTGAGAAAGGCGCATCTTCTTGTTGCCCTGAACGTGGAGAACGTCCATTTCCTTATCGAACTTGCCCGAGCATACGCGCAGGAAAGTGATCCTGTCGCGGTGAGCCTTGTTCATGTTAGCCTGTATCTTGAATACGAAAGCTGAGAATTCGGGGTCGAAGGGGTCTACAAGACCTTCGCTGCTCATTCTTGCGGTGGGAGAAGTGGTCATCTCCAGAAATCTTTCAAGGAAAGGCTCAACGCCGAAGTTTGTCAGTGCAGAACCGAAGAATACGGGTGAAAGCTCACCGTTTCTGACCTTGTTTATATCGAACTCGTAGCTTGCGCCGTCCAGAAGCTCGATATCGTCTGAAAGGTTCTGGTGCAGTGTTTCGCCCAGCATATCATCAAGTGCGGGGTCGGAAAGTTCAACTTCCTCCATAGCTACCTTTTTCTTGCCGAAAGCCATCTCCGAATCGCTGGAGAAAGCGATGATATGACGCTTGTCTCTGTCATACACACCTTTGAATTCCTTGCCGCAGCCGATAGGCCAGTTAACGGGATAGGTCTGTATACCAAGCTCGTTCTCTATCTGTTCGATAAGGTCAAAGGGACTGCGTGACTCTCTGTCCATCTTGTTTATGAATGTGAATATTGGGATATGTCTCATAACGCAGACCTTGAAAAGCTTTCTGGTCTGGTTCTCAACACCCTTTGAAGCATCTATCACCATTACAGCGGAATCTGCCGCCATAAGGGTACGGTAGGTATCCTCCGAGAAATCCTGATGTCCCGGAGTATCGAGGATATTTATGCAGTAGCCGTCATACTGGAACTGCATTACCGATGATGTTACAGAGATACCTCTCTGCTTTTCTATCTCCATCCAGTCAGAAACTGCATGGCGGGAATTTTTCTTTCCCTTAACAGCACCTGCCTGTGCGATAGCGCCGCCGTACAGCAGGAACTTTTCCGTAAGTGTGGTCTTACCTGCATCGGGGTGCGATATTATGGCGAAAGTTCGCCTGCGGTTTATTTCTTCTTTTAAGCCCATTGCTTTTCCTCCGTTGTATATGTGAGACCCTCCCGTTTGCGGGGAAGATCAGGGATATCATTCTTTTGATCGCGATGGTATCAGCAAATCACATCATTTCCGACCTCCGATACAAATTTCAGCATACCTATTTATTATACCATGAAACAGCATGATTTACAAGAGTCATATTCCCAAAATTAACGAAGCTTATTATTGCGGGAAGTGATAGATATTGCATAAAGAACTTCAATAAAAAAGTTGACAGGATACTATTTTGGTGGTATAATTCATCGGGAGAGTTTTTGTCATTTGAAAGGGGAATGGATCATGTCAAAACCAAAAAGCAAAAAGACAGTTTTACTGATAGTATTTCTGATATTTATAGCGGCTGTTCTCGCGGCAGTATTTATCCGCGTGAACCCCAAGTGGAAAGCCGCTGAACTTACCATCGTTCAGGCGGAGAAAAAATATGAAATGAACTCCATCGACCCGGATGGAACGACTTTGCAGACGCGCATACTCCCGCCTGAGGGCTACACACGTGTGCCTGTCGATAAAGGCAGCTTTGCGGAGTATCTGCGGGAATATCCACTTTATCCCGATGGCACTGCTTTGCCGGTGTTTGACGGTACAACGAAAGAATCGCCCTACACTGCGGCTATATTCGATATAACCGTGGGGGATGAGGGTTATCAGCAGTGTGCGGACAGTATATTCAGGCTATACAGTGATTACTATTATGAGAATGGACAGTATGACAAGATATCTTTCATGTTCTCAAACGGCGATGAATGCAGCTACGATAGGTGGAAAAACGGCAAAAGGATGCTGGTGCTGGGTGACTATTCCTGCGAGATACCTGCGGCGTTTCCCGATGACAGCGAACAGCAGTACCGCAATTATCTCAAAATGGTGATGCGCTATGCGGGAACTCTTTCGATGCTGAAAGAATCCACAGTAATAACTCCTGATGAATTGCAGATAGGTGATATCGTCTGCGATGAGACCCATGTGGTCATGGTAGTGGATATGGCAGTTAACGAAAAAGGTGAAAAATGCTACCTTTTCGGACAAAGCTTTATACCCGCGGTATGCTTCCATATCGTAAATGATCTTGAGGGCGGCGAAACAACGCCCTGGTTCACTGAGGAAGAGCTGAAACAGAAATCTTTCACCGTAGGTGGATTCTCATTCTTCAGCGACAAGGATATCCGCCGCT
Source organism: Ruminococcus albus AD2013 (assembly GCF_000526775.1). Classification (NCBI taxonomy): domain Bacteria; kingdom Bacillati; phylum Bacillota; class Clostridia; order Eubacteriales; family Oscillospiraceae; genus Hominimerdicola; species Hominimerdicola alba. The sequence goes on along the minus strand of NZ_JAGS01000001.1, from coordinate 2,160,096 downwards.
GGAAGGAAGGCTTCTGATATAACAGAAAAGGGGGTGTTGCAATCGCAGCACCCTCTAACCATATCCGAACATCAGAGTAAAAAAACATATTTACTGGTGAAATAAGCTGTTTCAGTGCGCACACCCCCAAGCCCTCTTCAAAAAAGAGGACTCGGGGGTGTAATGTTCTGCTGGTTTTATGCTGATTTCAGTTCAAAAAGAGAAATTCCAAGTCGGTTTTCTGAGATCTTAGCAAAAAGCTTCTTTATGTTGTATGCAAGTCCCAGCAAAAGGAACTCAGTTCTGATGTTATTTTTCCCCCTGCACAGGAATCTTCTGAAGCCATGATCCTGTTTCAGTACTCCGAATACGCCTTCAGCCTGTATGCTTCGGTTCATTCTGAGCTGTTTTCCGAATTCGGTCGTTATATTTTCCAGGCTTTCTGTTCTCAGTTCTTTGAACTTATGCGATATAGACAGCGTCTTGTTTCCTTTTGCTTTTGTACAGTTCTGTTTGTAGGGACAACCTTCGCAGCTTTCACATCTGTACATAGCTTTTTCGGAAACGAATCCCGTCTTGCTTTTTTCGTGTTTAGTCCCGACTCTCCAAAGTATCCTGCCGGCTTTGCATACGAAAATATCGCCCATTTCGTGGTATTCCATATTCTCGGGTCTGCCGTATTTTGTACGATAATTCCGCTTTTTGCTCTGCTCATAATTTACGGGTTTTATGTATGAGGTCATGTTATGTGATCGGAGATAAAGATAGTTCTCCTCGCTCTCATAACCCGCATCACAGATGATGTTTTTCAATACAAACAGCTCCAGATCGTTGAGCTTTGACAGAAACGGGATCAGCGTATTTACATCGCTCCGTTCGCTTGAAACGTCTATACCTACAATATACTCGCCTTCCACTGCTGCCTGTATGTTGTATCCGGGTTTCAGCTGACCGTTTCTCATATGGTCTTCCTTCATGTGCATGAATGTTGCATCGGTATCTGTCTTTGAAAAGCTGTTCCTTCCGTCAAAAAGGCTGTTGTAATAGTCATACTGTGCCATTTTATCGCGATATCCTTCCAGCTTTTCAAGTGCTTTCTGATATGATGATTTATGATGTCCTTTTCCGTAAACTCGTTCAATACCAAATTTTATCATAAGTGAAGAAAGTGTACCGATCATATCCGAAACTGGCGTATTTTCGGGGAATCTCACACCATAAGCATAATTTATCTCATCAAGTATCTCAGGCAGTTTTGCTCGCAGTTTCTGTTCGTTTTTGGATACAGACTTCTTCCAGACGAATGTATATCTGTTTGCATTAGCTTCGATCTTGGTGCCATCAATGAACAGGTTCTTACCGCTTATCTCTTTCATATTCAAAAGATACTTTACAACAGCGTAAAACACACGCTCAATCTGTTCTCCCATTTTCTGTCGAAATCTTGAGATAGTGCTGTGATCCGGAGCTCCAAAGCCATCGAGAAGCCACATGAAATGGATATCCCTTTTGCAGAGCTGTTCAATCTTACGGCTTGAAAAAGAGTCGTTCATGTAGCCGTAGATGAGTATCTTCATCATGATATCCTCGGGTATGGCGCCATTCCACTTGCTTACTATCGTGTATTCTTCTTTTTGATAGATCTCATCTATAACATTGCTCAATACTCTGACAGGTGAGCTTTCTTCGATGTAGATCTCATAATTCATGTTAAGACGCACTTGACAATTTCTCATTTTTGTGGTACAATCCTTTCGTTGGTTTGATGTTATATTTGCAATTACATTATACCACAAAATGAGACGCCCGGCACTACCTTTTTGGTGTGTCAGGCGTCTTTTTCTTTGTTGGGGCTGCAACAGCCCCTTGCTTTATGTCTATCAGTTCTGTCTGTATGTGCTCAGGAAGTCCTTCATCTCTGCCATCGACAGTTTAAGCTGATCGATGCAGGGGAGGTATACTATCCTGAAATGGTCGGGCTGTTCCCAGTGGAATCCGCCGCCCGCTACGAGGAGAATTTTCTTTGTTCTAAGCAGGTCGAGAACGAACTGTTCGTCACTGGTTATGCCGAACTTCTTTGCATCTATTCTCGGGAATATGTAGAACGCTGCCTTGGGCTTTACTGCGCTTATGCCGTCGATATCGTTCAGCAGAGTGTAGATACATTCTCTCTGGTCGTATATGCGTCCACCTGGGAGAAGCTCCTTATCGGGAGCGCCTGTGCCTTTCAGCGCCGCAGGGATAACATACTGTGCCTGAACGTTAGAACACAGTCTCATGGAGGACAGCATATTCAGTCCCTCGATGTAGCCGCGAACATTGTCCTTTTTGCCACTGAGCACCATCCAGCCTGCACGGAATCCCGCAGACATATGGGACTTCGATATACCGTTGAATGTTATGCAGAACAGGTCGGGGTCGATGGAAGCGATAGAGGTATGTTCAACGCCGTCCATCAGCAGACGGTCGTATATCTCATCTGAGAACACGATAAGGTCGTGCTCGCGAGCCAGCTTTGCTATCTGCTCCAGCACCTCACGGGGATATACAGCACCTGTGGGGTTGTTGGGGTTGATGATTACAACAGCCTTGGTCTTTTCGGTTATCTTGCTCTCCATATCCTTGATATCGGGGAACCACTCAGAACTTTCATCACATATATAATGTACGGCAGTACCGCCTGCGAGAGTTACCGAAGCTGTCCAGAGAGGATAGTCGGGGGCGGGTACGAGAACTTCGTCACCGTTGTCCAGAAGTCCCTGCATTACCATAGTGATAAGTTCGCTTACGCCGTTGCCTGTGTAGATATCATCGATGGAAGCCACATTAACACCCTTGCCGCGATGGTAAGCAAGTATAGCCTCACGTGCCTGGGGTATGCCCTTTGAGGTGGAATAGCCCTGTGCGTTGTGGAGATTATCTGTCATAGTACCGATTATCTCGGGGGGCGCATCAAATCCAAAGGGTGCGGGATTTCCGATATTGAGTTTGAGTATCTTTTCGCCCGCCGCGATCATTCTGTCAGCTTCGTCCATAACGGGACCGCGTATATCGTAGCAGACATTGTCCAGCTTGTGAGATTTTGAAAAAGTTCTCATTTTACTTTACCTTCTTTATATTATTATTTCTTACAGGTCATGTTAAGTGCCGATAGAATTCGGCGTTGAAATACTTGCTGCCCTTTGACTTGCAGAAGTCTTCGGGTGACACATCGTATTTTGTGATGAAGTTATCGAAGAATTCATCAAGGGTATCGTATACCGTGACTTTCTCCGTGTCTTCAAGTTCGTTTTCATAGTATCTGTCAACATCGTATTCATCGACAAACACTATATACCTGCCGTTAAGTTTCTGTATAGCATAGGTATAGCTTATGTGTGTACCGACGATATCCATGTACTTGCGCACACCAAGCTGTCTGCCGCTTTCTATCGATGCGATGAGCTGTGCTCTTTCCATAGGCATATCCTTTCTGCGTATAATAACTTATAAGCACTTTAAATTACATTGTACCACCATTTCCCGACATTGTCAAGAACGCCCCCGCTGAATAACCTGCTTTACCTCTTTATTCCTTTAAACAAATTGTACAACTTTTGCAGTTATACCAAGCTGATCGAAATTTTGCAACAATTGAATTTCAAAATTGCAAAAGCAGAATATTTATGTATCAATAATCAGATATTTTTCTTTCAAAACGAATAAACGGGCTGTATTTTATTCAAAACCGCCAAAAATACGTGCTCAAAATATATATAATGTTTATGGCGGGGTACTTGACAATCAGCACAGAAAGTAATATAATTATAGTGTTGATTTTTTAATTTTAAACAATGGAGGTCATTAACAATGGGCAGAGTTTATAATTTCAGCGCAGGTCCTGCTGTTCTTCCCGAGGAAGTACTCAAGGAAGCTGCTGAGGAGATGCTCGATTACAAGGGCACAGGCATGAGCGTTATGGAGATGTCCCACAGATCCAAGGCTTATGACGAGATCATCAAGGAAGCTGAGAAGGATCTCAGAGATCTGATGAACATTCCCGATAACTACAAGGTAATATTCCTGCAGGGCGGTGCTTCTCTGGTATTCGCAGAGGTACCTATGAACCTGATGAAGAACGGCAAGGCTGCTTACATCATCACAGGTCAGTGGGCAAAGAAGGCTGCTGCTGAGGCTGAGAAGTACGGTGAGGTAGTAAGAGTTGCTTCCTCCGCTGACAAGACTTTCTCATATATCCCCGATTGTTCCGATCTGGATATCCCCGAGGATGCAGACTATGTTTACATCTGCGAGAACAACACCATTTACGGTACAAAGTTCAAGACCCTGCCCAACACCAAGGGTCACGAGCTTGTAGCTGACGTTTCCAGCTGCTTCCTGAGCGAGCCTGTTGACGTTACAAAGTACGGCGTTATCTACGGCGGTGTTCAGAAGAACGTTGGTCCTTCCGGCGTACAGATTGTTATCGTAAGAGAAGACCTGATCGCTGATGGTCCCGCATTCAAGGCTTGCCCCACAATGTGCGACTGGAAGGTACAGGCTGATAATGATTCTCTGTACAACACTCCTCCTTGCTACGGCATCTACATCTGCGGCAAGGTATTCAAGTGGATCAAGAAGATGGGCGGTCTCGAGGGCATGAAGGCTCACAACGAGAAGAAGGCTAAGATCCTGTATGATTTCCTTGACAGCAGCAAGCTCTTCAAGGGCACAGTTGTTCCCGAGGACAGATCCCTGATGAACGTTCCTTTCGTTACAGGCAACGAGGAACTGGACAAGAAGTTCGTTGCTGAGGCTAAGGCTGCAGGCTTCGAGAACCTGAAGGGTCACAGAACCGTTGGCGGCATGAGAGCTTCCATCTACAATGCAATGCCTATCGAGGGCGTTGAAAAGCTGGTAGAATTCATGAAGAAGTTCGAGGCTGAGAACGCTTAATAAAAGTAAATAATCAAAGCATAGCGCAGGGCGGTAAACGGTCTGCGCTGTTGCCGATTTAATAAGGAGTGATAAAATGGCTAAAAAGGAAAAGGTCATTCGTTTCGAGAAAGTCTTTTCTCAGGATAGCGGTCTGAGTTCTCCAGGCTTCTGCATCTTTGTTGATAAAGAAACAGGCGTGAACTATATCTACTCCTATTGGGGCGAAACAGGCGGACTTACACCTCTGCTTGACAAGGACGGCAAGCCTGTTATCACTCAGGACGGCAAAGAGCTGTTATAATAATTTTATGTAAAAGGAATGATATCAATGTACAATATTCTTACAATGAACAAGATCGCAGCCTGCGGTACCGACAAGTTCGATAAGGCTGCTTATACCATCACTGATGAGTGCGCTGAGCCTACCGCTATAATGGTACGTTCCGCTAAGCTGCACGACTATGAGATACCCTCTTCTCTGCTGGCTATTGCAAGAGCAGGTGCAGGTGTCAACAATATCCCTGTTGACAAGTGCGCTGAGCAGGGCGTAGTTGTATTCAACACTCCCGGCGCTAACGCTAACGCAGTTAAGGAGCTGGTTATCTGCGCACTGCTGCTGGCTTCCAGAAGAATAACCGAGGCTGCTGCATGGGCTAACTCCCTGAAGGGCACTGAGGACGCTCCCAAGACTGTTGAGGGCGGCAAGGCTAAGTTCGCAGGTCCCGAGATCTTCGGCAAGACACTGGGCGTTATCGGTCTGGGCGCTATCGGCGGCAAGGTTGCAAACGCTGCTGTTGCACTGGGCATGAAGGTAATCGGCTTCGATCCTTTCCTTTCCGATGCTGCTGCTAAGGCACTGGATCCTACTGTAAAGGTAGTTGACAGCAAGGACGAGATCTACAAGAACGCTGATTATATCACTCTGCACGTTCCTTTCACTCCCGATGCAAAGAACAGCATCTCCAAGGAACAGATCGCTATGATGAAGGACGGCGTTCGCATCATCAACGCTGCAAGAGGCGAGCTGGTCGATACTGCTGCTGTTGTTGAGGCTATCAAGGCAGGCAAGATCGCTAAGTACGTTACAGACTTCGCTGATGATATCGGTCTGGGCGAAGAGAACGTTATCACTCTGCCTCACCTGGGTGCTTCCACTCCCGAAAGCGAGGACAACTGCGCTATCATGGCAGCTGACGAGCTGATGGACTACATCGAGAGAGGTAAGATCAGAAACTCTGTTACTTTCCCGAACCTCGAACTTGCTAAGACCGCAGATCAGCTGGTATGCGTATTGCACAAGTCTGAAGTTACCGAGGACGCTGTAAAGGCTGCTGTCGGTGCTGATGTTGTAGCAAGCGCTTCTGCAACAAAGAAGGCTTGGGGTTACACTCTGCTGGACGTTAAGGGTTCTGCAAATGTTGACGCTGTAAAGGCTGTTGCAGGCGTTGTTGGCGTAAGAGTTATCTGATATCCGTCGTAATGTAAGGAGGGTACAACATGAAAATAATCGCGCTGATATTGCTTATCGGTATACCGATGGCTGTCATGCAGATATTGTACAGGCTGTACGATCCTGACGGCGAAAAGACGCTGGCGCTTGCGGAAAAACTGCCTGTACTTATGGGCAGAAAATTCCTTATACAGATAGTGTCCCCGCTGCTGTTCATAGTGGTCTTCGGGCTGATCTCGGTGCTGCTGCATATACCGATCGCGGTGTTCTATGTGGTGTGCGGGATAGCCATAGGCATAATAAACGGCATGGCGGTAACGCTGATGTATCACGGCGACAAGAAATAATGTATATAACAGCGGAAGTCTTTGGGGCTTCCGCTGTTTTTGTTTCATTATTCGTTATTCATCATTCATTTTTCATTCGTCTGTCATTCTGCAAATGTAGAAAATGTAGTTTCTGAAAAAACTACATGGATCTATACAGCCCCTGTTTTTTTGTGTAATAGTCAGCTTTGGTGTCACACGTGATGATCGGCTTTGTTTTCGGGTCATAGATAAATCATCAAGTCAGGGATGTATACGGTTCAGACCTGGTGACGGCATATCCTCCTTGTAGCGTATCTCGTCAGCCCGCATGAAGCTGTCATCGATAGCCTGTTTGAAAGTTCGGAAGCGTCAGAGGATATCGCCGAAGACAATTTGGTTTTGTTCACAAAAAAAACTTGACTTTTTCGGAGAACTGTTATAAAATATATGTATATGTATTTTAATGATTAAGGAGAGTCACCATGAAGAATACCGAAAAGACAATGGAAAAGATAGTTGCCCTCTGTAAGGGCAGAGGCTTTGTATACCCCGGCAGTGAGATCTACGGCGGTCTCGCTAATACCTGGGATTACGGTCCCCTCGGCGTTGAGCTGAAAAACAATATCAAGGACGCTTGGAGAAAGAAGTTCGTTCAGGAGAACAAGTACAATGTAGGTCTTGACTCCGCTATACTGATGAACCCCCAGACATGGGTAGCTTCGGGTCATATCGGCGGCTTCTCCGACCCTCTGATGGACTGCAAGGAGTGTAAGACTCGTCACCGTGCTGATAACCTCATTGAGGACTTCGACGGCACTAACGTTGCAGGCTGGTCAAATGAGCAGATGATGGATTACATCAAGGAGAAAGGCATTCCCTGCCCCAACTGCGGCAAGCACAACTTCACCGATATCCGTCAGTTCAACCTGATGTTCAAGACATTCCAGGGCATCACCGAGGACAGCAAGAGCGAACTGTATCTGCGTCCCGAGACTGCACAGGGTATCTTCGTAAACTTCGCTAATATCCAGAGAACTACCAGAAAGAAAGTTCCTTTCGGTGTTGCACAGGTAGGTAAGAGCTTCCGTAACGAGATCACTCCCGGTAACTTCATATTCCGTGTAAGAGAGTTCGAGCAGATGGAGCTTGAGTTCTTCTGCAAGCCCGGCACAGACCTTGAATGGTTCGATTACTGGAGAAGCTTCTGCAAGAACTTCCTGCTGAGCCTGAACATCAAGGAAGAGAACCTGAGACTGAGAGATCACTCTGCTGAGGAGCTTTGCTTCTATTCCAAGGCTACTACCGACTTCGAGTACCTCTTCCCCTTCGGCTGGGGCGAGCTGTGGGGCGTAGCTGACAGAACTGACTACGACCTCACTCAGCACATCAACACTTCGGGCAAGAGCCTTGATTACTTCGATCCCGAGACCAACGAGAGATATATCCCCTATGTTATCGAGCCTTCTCTCGGTGTTGAAAGATTGTTCCTGACTATCGTTACCGAGGCTTATGACGAGGAAGATATCGGTACTCCCGAGAAGCCCGATGTAAGAACAGTTATGCACTTCCACCCTGCACTTGCACCTTTCAAGGCTTGCGTACTGCCTCTTTCCAAGAAGCTTGCTGAGCCTGCAGGTGAACTGTATGATACTCTCGCTAAGAATTTCAGCGTTGACTACGATGAAACAGGTTCTATCGGTAAGAGATACCGCCGTCAGGACGAGATCGGTACACCTTTCTGCATCACATATGACTTTGATTCTGCTGAGGACGGCTGTGTAACAGTACGTGACAGAGATTCCATGGAGCAGGAAAGAGTAAAGATCGACGAACTGGTAGAGTACATCAACAAGAAGATCGCATTCTGATAAAAAACATATCGCTTTCCCTGTCAGCGGGGGAAGCGATTTTTTTGTTTTAGCGTAAACTGTAAAGCACCCTGATGCAATAGTCAGGGCGCTTTTTCACACTTGCCGCCCTTGCCGCATACCATATAAAAAACAAGGAAAGGAAGTTTCACATGAAAAAGACGATGATAACCATGAGCAGCATAACCTACGCCATGAAAGCAAAGGAATATCTTAATTCTCTGGGCTATTGGTGCGAGGTTGAGCGAACTCGTAAGAATATAGGCAGCGGCTGTGGGTATTCAATAGTGGTGCGGGACGACCCCGACCTGATAACGGCACGGCTCGACCGCAGGAATATCCCGTACAAGGGGATATACAGTTTATAGTGGAGGTCGGCATGGGAAAAAACACTATGGTGAATTTTGATAACTCCGCGGGAACTTTCCCAAAGCCCGAAAGCGTTCGTCAGGCTGTATCAGAGGCTGTGAGGGTATTGGGAGGAAATCCCGGCAGGGGAGGGCACAGGCTTTCTCTTGAAGCCGCGGAGAGGGTCTATAAGGTGAGAAAAAGTGCGGCAGAGTTTTTCGGAGCTGAAACAGAGAACACCGCTTTCACCCCTAACTGCACCTATGCCCTTAACATGGCGATAAAGGGGATAATGCAGTTCGGCGGACATATCATAATAAGCGGGTGGGAGCATAACTCCGTCAGCCGACCTGTATACGCGCTGACAAAACGCAGCGGAGTGAAGTGTTCGGTGGCGGAGATATACCCTGATGTTGGTCGGACTGTTGAGGGCATTGAAAAGCTTATCAGGCAGGATACTTTGTGCATTTGCTGTATGGCGGCTTCAAACGTAACCGGGCGGATACTGCCTTATCGTGAGATAGCAGAACTCTGCAAGCGGCGTAATATAGCCTTTATCTGTGACTGCGCACAGGCTTCGGGGGTGCTTCCGGTAAAGGTCGGCGATGGTATCAGCTTTATATGCACCTCGGGGCAGAAAGGGCTTTACGGACCCGTGGGCACGGGTCTGCTGATAAGCAGCGGTGAATATCCGCTGTCCACGATAATCGAGGGCGGCACAGGGGCGACTTCGGGCGAACTGGCACAGACGCCTTATATGCCTGAAAAGCTTGAAAGCGGCACTCTTAACACGGCAGGGTTTTCGGGACTGGGTGCGGGACTTGATTTTGTAAAAAGCAAGGGTATTGATACTATCCTGCGGCACGAAAAGAAACTCTGCGAGTTATTTGAGCGCGGTCTTGAAAAGCTGGGTGCGGAAGTTTATGACAGGGATATGCCCCGTGTACCGATAGTATCCTTCAATATCAGCGGCAGAACTTCCGAAGAGGCTGCGGCAGAACTCAGCAAGGGCGGATTTGCCCTGCGTGGCGGTATGCATTGTGCGGCACTTGCCCATGAAAGTCTGGGTACGGGCAAGCGGGGGGCAGTGAGGTTCTCTCCATCAGCGTTCAATACTCCTGCACAGGTAAATGCGCTCCTGAGATATATGGAAAGCATATCCCGCATATAAATGCAAGACCCCGCAGAACAATACTGCGGGGTTTGCGATATGTTAATTTACTTCCGTTTTTTGAACACCAGTACTACGCAGCCTGCCAGCGCAACACTTACTGTACCCAAAGTAACAGTGCCCGTGTTGGGATTTGTGTTTTCACTGATAACAGTTTTTTCGCCTGCATCGGAGGTGTTTGTATCAGCTTGGACGGGTACAGCGGCAGAACACAGCATCATGGTGCAGCATAACAGGGAAATCAGCTTTTTCCTCAAGCCGCCTCACTCCTTTACTGATGACATTATTATCTTGTCTGTCATTTTCTTATGTCACTATTTTATCACACTTCCATCACAGTTTCAAGATGCACATTGACCAAATAACAAGGCATATTTATGGAAGATATCAACAGTTAAAATTAATCGGCAGTGAAGTAATGTTAACTCATAAGCGTATAAAAAGACACTCCTGTCTGAAGTGACAGAAGTGTCTGAAATTACATATCAAGCGATGTTTCGCGGATAATTACTTGTCAGCGATAACGTCGATGCCGGGCAGGACCTTACCCTCGAGGTATTCGAGAGAAGCGCCGCCGCCTGTGGAGATGTGGCTCATCTTGTCAGCAAAGCCCAGCTGGATAACAGCTGCTGCAGAGTCGCCGCCGCCGATGATTGTGGTAGCGTCGGTCTCAGCCAGTGCCTTAGCAACAGCGATAGTACCTGCTGCCAGTGTGGGGTTCTCGAAAACGCCCATAGGTCCGTTCCAAACAACGGTCTTTGCGCTCTTTACAGCCTCAGCGAAGAGAGCCTGAGTCTTGGTACCGATGTCCAGACCTTCCTTGTCAGCGGGGATCTTGTCGGAATCAACGATCTCAACTTCAACCTCTGCATCGATAGGATCAGGGAAGTTGGAAACTACTGTTGTATCGATAGGCAGGAGGAGCTTCTTGCCGTTAGCCTCAGCCTTAGCGATCATCTCCTTGCAGTAATCCAGCTTGGTGTCGTCAACGAGGGACTTACCAACTTCCTTGCCCTGAGCCTTCAGGAAGGTGTAAGCCATACCGCCGCCGATGATGAGTGTATCGCACTTCTCGAGCAGGTTGGAGATAACGTTCAGCTTATCAGCAACCTTAGCACCGCCGAGGATAGCAACGAAAGGACGAACAGGGGTCTCAACTGCATTGCCGAGGTAGTTGATCTCCTTCTGCATCAGGTAACCAACTGCGGTCTCCTTAACGAACTTGGTAACGCCTGCTGTGGAAGCGTGAGCTCTGTGAGCAGAACCGAAAGCGTCCATAACGAATACCTGACCGTCAACCAGATCAGCCAGTTCCTTAGCGAACTCTTCGCCGTTCTTGGTCTCGTCGTTGCCTCTGAATCTTGTGTTCTCCAGAACAACGATCTCGCCGTCATTCATAGCTGCAACTGCTGCCTTAGCGTTGTCGCCTACAACAGTATCATCAGCTGCGAAAGTAACCTTGGTGCTTACCAGCTCTGCAAGTCTGTCAGCAGCGGGCTTCAGGCTGAACTTAGCCTCAGGACCGTTCTTGGGCTTGCCGAGGTGAGAACAAAGAACTACCTTTGCGCCGTTCTCTACCAGCTTGTTGATAGTGGGCAGAGCAGCGGTTATTCTGTTATCGTTAGTGATAACGCCGTCCTTCAGCGGAACGTTGAAATCAACTCTTACGAGTACCTTTTTGCCCTTAACATTAATGTCTTCAACAGTGACTTTGTTTAATCCTGCCATTTTAGTGACACCTCTCTCTTAATATTTCCGCCGAGGCGGATTCGTTTGTTGTTGAACTGATGTAAACGACAAATAAGTCCGAAAGACCCAAGTCGTTCAAAATTTAACAACCTCGAATACTATTATATAATATCACGGCAAAAAAATCAAGAGGTTTGGGCATATTTTTTCCAAATTATCAAAAATATAGCTCTTTTGGGGACGGCTGTTATTCATTATTGTTCCGAAAGCCCGTTACTCTCTGCCCTTGCTGCGGAATATCAGTGAAGCCAGAAAAGCAAAGAGCATGGCGGCGGATATACCTCCCGCACCGGCGGTGAGGCCGCCTGTGAATATGCCGAGAAAGCCTTTGTCTTCTATCTCTCGGCGGACACCCTCAGCCATCAGCGCACCGAAGCCTGTCAGGGGGACGCTTGCGCCGCAGCCTGCGGCATCGCGGAGCTTGCTGTATATCCCGATACCGCCGAGGATCACACCTGCGACCACATAAGCAGTGAGTATCCGTGCGGGAGTGAGCTTGGTGAAGTCTATCAGAAGCTGACCTATGGCACAGAGTATGCCGCCGACTAAAAAAGCATAGAGATATATCATTGTTCTGCACTTCCTTTCTCCGATGACAGCCAGACAAGGTGGCTCACCGATGGTATGCTCTCGCCCTGCTGACTGACTGTCGGGGACAGCAGAGCGCCTGTTGCGGCGAAGAGGATATTTTTCAGTCTGCCGCTTTTCAGCTCGGGGATAAAGTATCCGCAGAGCATACTTGCCGCACAGCCGCAGCCGCTTCCGCCTGAGTGAACGTCCTGTCTGTCGCTGTCATATATCATAAGTCCGCAGTCAAGGTGACGGGAACGTATATCTATGGCATCTCTGTCAGCCATCTCGCAAAGCAGTCTGCTGCCGACTTTTCCTAAATCACCCGTAACGATATGGTCGAAATCTGATGGGGACATTTCGGTGTCCCTGAAAAATTCACGTATGGTGGAATATGCCGCAGGAGCCATGGCGGCACCCATATTGTTGGCATCTGTCACCCCCATATCGACTATCCGTCCGATGGTCACGCCCCGTACATAGGGCGCACTTCCCTTGGGGGACACAGCCAGCGCTCCTGCTGCGGTAGCTGTCCACTGGGCGGTAGGGGGACGCTGTCCGCCGTAGTTGAGGGGCATACGGTACTGCCTTTCAGCGGTGCAGAAGTGTGATGATGTGACCGCCATTGCGATATCCGCAAATCCCCCTGCCGCCAGCATGGAAGCCAGCAGCAGCCCCTCGGACATAGTCGAGCAGGCGGCGTAAATGCCGAGAAATGGCAGGTTGTAGTCCCGCACGCCGTAGGTGGTGCCGACGCACTGGTTGAGCAGATCGCCGCCGATGAGAACATCAATGTCTTCCTCCTTCAGAACCGCTTTTTCAAGGGCTATGCGCACAGCCTGCTTCTGGAGCTGGCTCTCGCCCTCCTCGTAGGTCTCACGCGTAAAATAAGGGTCATCGTTTATCTTGTCGAAGTATTTTCCGTAGGGGCCTTCGTTTTCCTTCTTTCCGCCCACAGCCGCCGATGTTATTACCGAGGGCGGTGCGTGGAATACAGTCGTTGCTTTGTGCATGGTATCATCTCCGTTTTGAGGATAGTATGAACGGAAAAATATTTAATATTCGTTTGTTGCTTTTTTTTTCGTGATGTGCTATAATATATAGAAATGCAGTGTCGCGGTCGGGGGATACTGCGTTATATAAAGAGAGAAATATCCCGATATAAAGGACGAAAGACAACAGGAGAAAATTCATGAAAAGCAAGATGGAGCTCCCGTTTGCCGGCGAGAGTGAAAAAGAGATGTACGGCGAGATAGACAGATTTCTCGGAATGTCAGCCAGATACAGCAGTGCGGGGATATGGCGTACAAAGATAGTTAGTATGGCAGGCGGGCTGATTTTTGCGGCACTGTTCTATGCGGGTATGCAGAGGACAGATGATAAGACCATACTAATGGTGCTGATGATAATATCACTGCTTTTTGGTATTTCGATGCTGTGCTTTTACGGCAACAAGCCTTTTCCTGCGATGATAAACTTTAAGAAGGTCATTGAAGAAGACGGCGCTGAGAGGATATACAGCGATATGAAAACTGCCCGCAGGATAAACGGCAGCAGCATATATCTGGGCAGTGAGTATGTTTTTGATACGGATGGTCAGCTTTTCCGTATGTGCGATGTAAAAAACGTGTACATCAAAGAGATGGAAAACAAGGGCTTGAAAGTTTATTATGCCGCTATGGATATCTCGGGCGGTTCGGGTGACGGATTCGTTATCATAAAAAGGCTCACAGGCAGAAACGAAGAACAGCGGATCAGGCAGTTTATGGAAGTCAAGAAAATGTTTGCCTTTGAAAGCAGATATACTGGGATTTGAGAGGTCGGTATGAACGAAGATATGACCGCGCCCTGCGGTGGCGGGCTTATAAATATACGTGTATGCGCCATAATACAGAAAAAGGGCAGACTGCTGATGGCTTACAGTGATGATGCCGGCTACTTGTATACAGTTGGCGGACGGGTAAAATTCGGTGAAACTGCCGAGCAGGCGATAGTCCGTGAAGTATTTGAAGAAACAGGCGTAAAGCTCGGTATCGACAGGCTCGGGTTCATTCAGGAGAACTATTTTTACTGTGATGTGCCGTCGAATAAGGGGAAACTCATATACGAGGTGGATTACTTTTTTTTACATGAAAGTTCCCGAAGATTTCAAGCCCGTGGGTATGGATATCAAAGAGGGCGATAACACCGAGCATCTTTGCTGGATAGACCCGATGACAGAGGAAAGACGGTTCTATCCCGAGTTTTTCAGGACAGAGCTTTTTGAGCCTTTTGAGGGCGTAAGACATATTGTAACAGATGACAGATAATATAGATAAAAGTAAATGAGGTAGTTATGTTCAAGTTATTAAAGCAAGAGGGTGCCGCAAGACGCGGTGAATTCAAGACAGTTCACGGGACTATACAGACTCCCGTTTTCATGAACGTGGGAACTTCCGCGGCGATAAAGGGCGGAGTGTCTTCCATTGACCTTAAAAATGAACTGAAAACACAGGTGGAGCTCTGCAATACCTATCATCTTCATGTTCGTCCCGGGGACGATGTGATATACAAGATGGGCGGACTTCACAAGTTCATGAACTGGGATAAGCCCATACTCACCGACAGCGGCGGATTTCAGGTGTTCTCCCTTGCAAAGCTAAGGCGCATAAAGGAAGAGGGCGTGTACTTCAACAGCCATGTTGACGGCAGAAAGATATTCATGGGACCCGAGGAAAGTATGCAGATACAGTCCCATCTGGCATCAACTATCGCTATGGCTTTTGATGAATGCGTTGAAAATCCTGCGGAGTACAATTACTCAAAGCGTTCCTGCGAGCGCACCACAAGGTGGCTGCACAGGTGCATCGCGGAGATGAAAAGGCTCAACTCCCTTGAAGAGACCATAAACCGCGATCAGCTGCTTTTCGGCATAAATCAGGGCTGTACATACGATGACCTGCGTATCGAGCATATGAAGACTATCCGCGAGCTTGACTACTGTGCAGGCTTCGCTATCGGCGGACTTGCGGTTGGTGAGCCTACGGAGATAATGTACCACGTTATCGAGCAGGTTGAGCCTTATATGCCCAAGGACAAGCCACGTTATCTTATGGGTGTGGGTACGCCCTCGAATCTTATCGAAGCTGTTTACCGCGGCATAGATTTCTTCGACTGTGTAATGCCAAGCCGAAATGCCCGCCACGGTACCATGTTCACCTGGAACGGTATCATACATATCGAAAACAAGCGCTTTGAAACAGATGACCGTCCTGTTGACCCCCAGTGCGACTGTCCCTGCTGCCGTAATTTCAGCAGGGCTTATGTAAGGCACCTGTTCAAGTCGGAAGAACAGCTGGGCGGCAGACTGGCGGTAATGCACAACCTGTATTTCTACAATACCCTCACCGAGCGTATGCGTGAAGCCCTTGACGAGGGACGCTTCGGCGCATTCAGGGCAGAGTATTCCGCTAAGCTGGCGCAGAGACTTCCTGACGGGGAATAATATCGGATATCGTTTATATTATATAATGCAGAACGCTTCGGACATTGGGTCGGAGCGTTTTGTGTTTTAAGACGATAAATTGACCTGTCAGGAAATGTAAATAAAAAATTAAATTTCCTGTTGCCTATTGAAAAAAGAAAAGCAAGGTGTTATAATAAAGTTAGTCGAGGTAAACTAAGTTAGATAATTATAACAATGCATACCGAACTGCCTGCGTGCATAACTATATGTCTGACAGGGAAGTTCGTTTAAGGAAGGTAATCAGGGATGACACTCAAAGAATTGCAGATAGGCAAGACAGCGGTGATAACAGAAGTCGGGGGAGAGGGCGCACTCAGACAGCATTTTCTGGATATGGGCGTTATACCCGGGGCTGAGGTCAGGGTCGTAAAGTACGCCCCGCTGGGCGACCCTATGGAACTGCTTATACACGGCTATTCACTCAGCCTGCGCATGGCTGATGCGGCGGAGATCAAGGTCGAGGAGCTTTCTAAAGAAGAGGGAGCAGTTCAGGAGAAGCCGAGAAAGAAAAAGCGCGAGCACCCCGGACTTGGTGAGGGCGGACGTTTCCATGAAGCACACCCCGAAAAGCCCGAACCTCTGCCCGATAGCGTAAAGCTGACATTCGCACTGGTGGGCAATCAGAACAGCGGCAAGACCACGCTTTTCAACAGGCTGACAGGCTCAAATCAGCACGTGGGAAATTTCCCCGGAGTGACAGTAGACCGCAAGGACGGTCCTATCAAGGATCACCCAAATACCCGTGTAACCGACCTGCCGGGCATATATTCCATGTCACCCTACACTGCCGAGGAGGTAGTCAGCAGAAGCTTTGTGCTGGATGAAAAGCCCAGGGGCATAATAAATATCGTGGACGCTACCAACATCGAGCGAAACCTGTACCTTACCATGCAGCTTATCGAGATGGACGTGCCTATGGTCGTGGCGCTGAATATGATGGACGAACTTACCGCTAACGGCGGAAGTGTTGATATCAACGAGATGGAAGCTATGCTGGGCGTTCCTGTGGTGCCGATATCCGCGGCTAAGAATTCGGGCGTTGATGAGCTTATCGACCATGCGGAGCATATAGCGCGTTATCAGGAAAGACCCGTGCGGCAGGATCTCTGCGATGAGAAGAACAGCGGCGGCGCGGTACACAGATGTCTGCACGGTATCGCCTGTCTTATTGAAGACCACGCTAAACGCGCGGGACTTCCCGTGAGGTTCGCGGCAAGCAAGGTGATAGAGGGCGACGAGCTGGTAATGAAGCAGCTCTGCCTTGAACAGAACGAGACAGATGCAGTCGAGCATATCGTCGCACAGATGGAAAAGGAAAGAGGGCTCGACCGCAGTGCGGCTATCGCTGATATGAGGTTCGCTTTCATACACAAGGTCTGCAGCGAAACGGTAAAGCGCCCCCATGAGAGCAAGGAGCATATCCGAAGCAGAAAGATAGACAAGGTGCTGACAGGACGATTCACGGCGATACCCGCCTTCATCGCCATAATGGCACTGGTCTTCTGGCTGACCTTCGGCGTGATAGGCGCAGGGCTTCAGGGGCTGATGGAAACGGGCATAGATAAGCTGATAGCCCTTGCGGACGGCGCTATGAAAAGGGCAGGGGTGAATGAAGTCATACACAGCCTGCTTGTCAAGGGCATATTTGCGGGCGTTGGCAGTGTGCTGAGCTTTCTGCCTATAATCGTGACGCTATTTTTCTTCCTTTCACTGCTGGAAGACAGCGGATATATAGCACGAGTTGCGTTCTTCATGGATAAGGCTCTGAGAAAGATAGGGCTTTCGGGAAGAAGTATCGTTCCATTGCTGATAGGCTTCGGCTGTACCGTTCCTGCGGTGATGTCCACCAGAACACTGCCCAGTGAGCGCGACAGAAAAATGACGATACTGCTCACCCCATTCATGAGCTGTACCGCAAAACTGCCCATATATGCCTTTTTCGCTTCGGCATTCTTCCCCGGGAAAAGTGCTGGGATACTAATAGGACTTTATCTGCTTGGCATACTGTCCGGTATATTCGTGGCCTGCATATACAAGGTGACGGTGTTCAAGGGTGAGGCTGTACCTTTCGTAATGGAGCTCCCGAATTACCGTATGCCTGCGGCAAAGAACGTGGGTCAGCTGCTGTGGGACAAAGCCAGGGACTTCCTGCAAAGGGCGTTCTCGGTTATACTGATAGCCTCGGTTGTCATATGGTTCCTGCAAAGCTTTGATATGAACCTGCATATGGTAGATGATTCGGAAAAGAGTATACTCGCGGCAGCGGCAGGTCTGCTTTCACCGCTGTTTGCACCTGTCGGTCTGGGTGACTGGAGGATAGTCACCTCGCTGATAAGCGGCTTTATGGCTAAGGAGAGCGTAGTATCCACACTGGAGGTGCTGTTCTCAGGGGACGTAGGCAGTGCGCTGACAACTCTCGGCGCAGCTTGTCTGCTGGTGTTCTCACTGCTGTATACTCCCTGCGTTGCGGCGATAGCGGCAGTCAAAAGGGAACTCGGAAAGAAATGGGCGCTGACTCTTGTGATATGGCAGTGTGTGATAGCATGGGGTGCGGCGCTGGCAGTAAGACTTATCGGCATGGCGTTTGGAGGTATGTGATATGAGTATCGTTGATATAGTGCTTCTGGTGCTGATAATATCGGCAGTCGCCGGTGCTGCGGTACACTGTTTCAGAAACCGCGGAAAGTGCAGCTGCTCGGGGTGCTGCGGAGACTGTTCGCAGTGCCATGGAAAAATTTAGAAATGGCAAGAGGACAATCGGTCGGGTTGTCCTCTTTTTTGTACTTTTAATCATTTGCAAAAGCAGAAGCGTTAACAGAAAGTCCAAAAATACTCAATTATGATAACAATTGAGAAATGCATAATATCGTAATTGTGAAGAATGGATATTGACGTTCACGGCGGTAAGTGTTAAAATGATAGGGTGGATAATGTTATACATTTTCACGACAGATATAATAACAGGAGAGAACAAAAATGGAACTGAATGTACTTCGTCTGCTGGAAAAAACAGCGGACAGATTCAACAAAAAAACAGCCTACTCCGACAGTGATGAGAGCCTTGGTTTTTCCGAGGTTGAGGAACGTGCAAAGCGTATAGGCAGCGCCCTTGCGGAAAAGATACCCGCAAGAAGTCCCGTGGCAGTGATGTCGGGCAGACGTGTGCATACCCCCGTGATATTCCTGGGGATAGCGTATGCGGGATGCTTCTACGCGCCTATGGACAGCACTCAGCCGAAGGCAAGACTTATGGATATACTCTCGGTGCTTCAGCCGAAGATACTCATCGCGGACGAGGAAGGCATGAAGACAGCACGTGAACTGGGCTTTGAGGGCGAGATACTCTCAGCCGAGGAACTGGCGGCACACGAGATAGATCAGCCTGCCCTCGATGAAAGGGCGAGGTACGCCTGTGCCGATGATCCCCTTTATGTGATATTCACATCGGGTTCAACAGGCAAGCCTAAGGGCGTTATAACCTCGATGATGTCCCTGATGTGCTATATAAGCGCCTATCTCGAAGTTATGAAGATAGACGAAAATGATGTGCTGGGCAATCAGTCGCCCCTTGATTATATCGCGGCGGTAAGGGATATCTATGTGCCTATATTCACAGGTGCATCTATGTTCATAATACCCAAGCAGTGCTTCATGATGCCCGCAGAGCTTTTCAGGGTGATGAACGAGAGGAAAATCACTGCCGTGGGCTGGAGCGTTTCGGTGTTCACCATAGCGGTGAAGCTGAAAGCCTTTGAGGGCGAGAAGCCTCAGTACCTGAAAAAGGTTTGCTTCTCGGGCTCGGTGATGCCCTGCAGTGCCCTGAGAGTATGGCAGAAGGAACTGCCCGAATGCAAGTTCGTCAATCAGTACGGACCTACGGAGTGTACGGCATCATGTACCTATCATGAGGTCGATGGAGTTGTTGAGGAGGGTGACACTCTCCCCATCGGCAGACCTTACAGGAATTACAGAGTGTTCCTGCTTGACGATGAAAACAAGCCTGTCAGCACAGGTGAACAGGGCGAGATATGCGTCAGCGGACCGATACTCGCACTGGGCTATTACAACAACAAGGAACTTACAGACAGTTCGTTCATTCAGCACCCGCTGAACGGTGCTTACAATGAGCTTATCTATAAAACAGGTGATTACGGAGTTTTCGATGAAAGCGGAGTCCTCTGGTTCAAGGGACGCAAGGACAGACAGATAAAGCACCTTGGTCACAGGGTGGAGCTTTCGGAGATAGAGAATGCCGCACTAAGGCTGGAAAGCATCAGGGAATGCTGTGCCATGTACCTTAAAGAAAAAGAATTGATATATCTTTTCTATACAGGTACTGCAACGGTCAAGGAGGCAGCGGTGCATTTCAGGGGCATACTCCCCGGGTTTATGGTGCCCCGCAAGCTGATACAGCTTGAAGAACTCCCTCGTCTTGCAAACGGCAAGACGGATATGCGCACTCTTGCGGATATGATGAAGTAAGGAAAATCAGGTAAAATTCAGGAGGAACAAACAATGAAAGAACAGCTTTTAGAATTACTGGAAGAAATAAGACCCGACGTGGATTTTGAGAATGAAAAGCAGCTCATCACCGATGGTGTGCTGGATTCATTCGATATAGTTTCGATGGTAACAGCCATGAACGATGAGTTCGATATCGAGATAGAGGTGGGCAATCTTGTGCCCGATAACTTCAACAGCATCGAGGGCATGATGGCTCTCATCGAAAAGCTTCAGGACGAGGACTGATACCGCGGCATGAAGAAAGAGATATTCAAAAAGGCGGCTCTCACCCTGGGCACGCCCTGCTATGTGTTCGATACAGACGTTTTTGCAAAACGTGCAGCGGCGGT
The DNA here is from genome assembly GCF_000526775.1 of Ruminococcus albus AD2013. Classification (NCBI taxonomy): domain Bacteria; kingdom Bacillati; phylum Bacillota; class Clostridia; order Eubacteriales; family Oscillospiraceae; genus Hominimerdicola; species Hominimerdicola alba. The sequence continues at coordinate 2,139,378 of NZ_JAGS01000001.1, read as the reverse complement.
AAAAAAAGCCTTCGGTGACAGGGTCGGGCTTTGCTATTCCATAAAGGCGAACCCTTTTCTGCTGGCGGCACTGCCGGAAGAGTTTTCGTATATCGAAGTATGCTCTCCGGGAGAACTGAGCATATGCGAGAATGTGGGTGCGCCCCTTGATAAGATAATATTCTCCGGTGTGAACAAGACCGAGGAAGATATCGCACGCGCTTATGCTGACGGTGTTGCTATATTTACAGCCGAAAGCAGACTGCACGCAGAGCTTATTAACGAGTGTGCGGTAAAGAACGGCGGCAGGGTGAAGCTGATACTCAGACTTGCCCACGGAAGTCAGTTCGGTATGGATAAGTCCGATCTGCTGGACATTATCGATCGCAGAGAACAGTTTGCAGGCGTTGAGATAATAGGTCTGCATTACTTTACAGGCACGCAGAAAACAAAGGTCAGGACCATAGAAAAGGAGCTTGCGCTTCTGGACGAACTTTGCGCAGAGCTTGAAAACGAGCATGGCTATAAGCCTTCGCATATTGAGTACGGCACGGGGCTGGCGGTGGAGTATTACAAGGACTTTACCGAAAGCACCGATATTGCGCTGCTTGAAGAAGCATCAGAGACCGTGAGGGCGTTTGCGGAGAAGTATCCTCTTACTGTTGAGATGGGCAGATTCTTCGCCGCTGAATGCGGAAGCTATCTGACCAAAGTAATGGACATAAAGACCACAAATGATATAAATTACGTGATATGCGACGGCGGTATAAACCATGTGAACTACTACGGTCAGAACATGGCAATGAAAGTTCCGCCCATAGAGGTGCTTGATAAAAACGGTGAGGAAAGCGACTACTGCCTGTGCGGAAGCCTCTGCACCACCGCTGATATACTTGTGCGCAAAGCAACTCTCCCGACCCTTGAAAGAGGGGATATCATCGCATTTTCAAAGTGCGGTGCTTATTCCGTTGCGGAGGGCATAGCGGCATTCCTTTCGAGAGATATGCCCGCAGCAGCTCTTTACAGCGAAAAAGACGGACTGACAGAACAGCGCGGTCACATCGCGACATATCCTTTGAATTCACCGCATCGGAGGTAAGAACTTGAGCTATACTTCGATCAATTACCTCTTGTATGTGGCTGTCTGTCTGCTGATATACAGGATAATACCCAAGACAAAGAGATGGTGGGTACTTCTGGCGGCAAGCATGGGATTCTACGGGATACTGTGCAGGGAACACCCGTCACTGGTACTGTTTATACTTATGACCGCCGCTACTACCTACGGCGGAGGACTCTGGCTCGAAAAATACATCGAGCAGAAAGAGGCTTATGTAAAGTCGCAGAAAGGCAAGTGGAGCAAGGAAGAAAAGAGCGCCTACAAGGATAAGGTCACGGTTGGGAAAAAGCGGATATGCGCTTCCGTGCTGGTGCTGAATTTCGGTGTGCTGGCATTCCTGAAATATTTCAACTTCTTTGCGGATACGATAAATTCCGTGACAGGGCGGGGAAGTGTCCCGAGGCTGGGACTGCTGCTGCCCATAGGTATATCCTTCTATACCTTCCAGTCGATGGGATATATCATCGACATCTACCGTAAAAAATACAAGGCAGAGCGGAATTATCTGAAATTCCTGCTGTTCGTGTCCTTCTTCCCGCAGATAGTGCAGGGACCCATAGCCTTTTACAGCGACCTCGCACATCAGCTTTATGCAGGCGAGGACGTAAGATTTCAAAACATAAAGCAGGGCGTTCTGCTGATAACATGGGGCTTTTTCAAAAAGCTTGTCATTGCTGACCGTCTTGTTAACACGGTGATGACTGTTCCCAATGACTGCGACAGTTATTCGGGCACAGCGGTACTGCTGACAGCACTGATGTATGCTTTGCAGCTGTATGCCGATTTCTCTGGCGGTATAGATATCTCCCGCGGCGTGGCACAGCTTTTCGGCATAAATATGGCGGAGAACTTCAAACGTCCCTATTTTTCAAAGGATATCTCGGAGTACTGGCACCGCTGGCATATCACCCTCGGCGCATGGCTGAGGGAGTATCTCTTCTATCCCGTGGCAATGTCAAAGCCTTTCCAGAAAATGGGCAAGGCTCTGAAAGCCAGGTTCGGCATGAAGATATCAAAGGTACTGCCTGTCAGCATAGCTTCGCTGATAACCTTCCTTGTGGTGGGCATATGGCATGGCGCTAACTGGAAATATGTGGCTTTCGGCGTGTGGAACGGCGGTATCATAATGGTATCGACACTGCTGGAAAGCAATTTTGAAAACTGGAAAAAGAAACTTCATATCGAAAATACAAACAAGCTGTTCATAGCATTTCAGCTGTTCAGGACATTCCTGATAGTGCTGGTGGGCTACTACTTCGATATCGCACCTGATTTCTCAACTGCGATGCACATGATGTATATGTCGGTGACAGACCTTCACCCTGCTGAAATTCTGAACAAGGATTTCCTGACATCGCTGACCCTGAGCAGAGCGGATATTATCGCAGTGCTCGCGGCAATGGTCGTGCTGCTGATAGTTTCCCTGAAACAGGAGCGTTCACAGACCACACTGCGTGAGCAGATATGCAAAAAGAGTTTTGTATTCCAGTCGCTGATATTCATATTACTGTTCTATGCAGTAGTGATATTCGGCGTGTACGGACCGGGTTCAAATCCCGCTGATTTCTATTATATGCAGTTCTGATAAGGAGAGCAGGAGACAAATGAAAAGCAATAAGATGAAACGTGCGGTGAAGCTTTCGGCGCTGGGTATCGTTATGCTGCTGTTATTCGTGCTATTATCATGGGTGATGCAGTATACGGCTATCAGCTCGGAGACCCATGTGCGCAACTTCTACCGCGAACCTGAAAATTCACTTGATGTGGCTATGATAGGGTGCAGTGAGGCTTATGCCGATTTCTCGCCGCCCATAGCCTATGACAAGTACGGATTTACCAGCTACAATCTGGCTTTTGAGGCTGCACCGGGTCATTTGTATAACTCGATGCTGGATACATTTTTATCAAGGCAGAAGCCCCAGGTAGTTGTGTTTGAGGTCAACGGATTTTTCTATAACAACGACCACCCTTATAAAGAGGGCGTAAAGCGCAAGTGGATAGACAATATCAAAAAGGACAAGCAGTGGTTTGAGCTTATCAAAAAGGAAGTTCCCGAGGATGAGCGTCCCAATTACTATGTGGGTCTGTTGAAATATCACGATAACTGGAAACACCCCGTGTTGCTTGCAAGCAGACAGTATCAGCTGTGGCTCAACAGCAGGGGCGATGTTTCGATGATGAAAAGCTTCGGCACCAGGACGACTACCGATTCGGCGATAAAGAAGACAAAGAAAAGACATCATAAACTGGGCGAATACGGCATAAAAAATCTCACTGCCACAATGGAGCACTGCAAGGAACTCGGCTTGAAGAATGTGCTGTTCATACGCACTCCTCACAAGGATAAGTTCAGCCCCGAAGTTGATGAAGAGCTTAAAAAGCTTATAAACGATGCGGGCTACGATTACGTGAATTTCGAGCGTGATGAAAATATCGGCATAGATGAAAATACCGATTACTACAACGGCGATCATCTGAACGTTTTCGGCAATGAGAAGAACACTGTTTATCTTGGAAAATATCTGGTAGATCACTATGATATAGATACCACTCATTCCGAAGAAGTGAACAAACAGTGGCGTGAATGTGCCGAATACACCTACAAGGTATTTGATGTGCTCAAAAAGAAGACTCTTGAGGAAGAAGATCAGCAGTATAACGAATTCTGTGATTTCAGCAAGAGCACTGTATCACTGAAGAAAAAGTTTGCTGAGTTCAAAGCGAAATTCTCCGATGGATCATCGTCGGTGAAAGAGTGATATTGACAAGCAGGTCCGCAGATGTTATACTATAATCATTAATAATTCTGCCGAAAGGCTAAAGGAGTAATTGACATGGATAAGAAGATAACTGTTATCAAGGGCGACGGTATAGGTCCCGAGATAGTTACTGAGGCTATAAAGGTGCTTGACGCTGTTGCTGCCAAGTTCGGTCACAGCTTTGAATATACCGATATACTTATGGGCGGCTGTTCCATAGATGCCTGCGGCGTTCCGCTGACAGACGAGGCTGTTGCTACCGCTAAGGCTGCCGATGCTGTTCTGCTGGGTGCGATAGGCGGTAATACCTCCACTTCTCCCTGGTATAAGCTTGCTCCCAACCTCCGCCCCGAGGCAGGTCTGCTGAAGATACGTAAGGAACTGGGACTGTTCGCTAACCTGCGTCCCGCTAACCTGTATGACGAGCTGAAATTCGCCTGCCCCCTGAGAAGCGATATCATCGAGGGCGGTTTCGATATGATGATAATGCGTGAGCTTACAGGCGGACTTTACTTCGGCGCAAGAAAGACCGAGGAAGTTGACGGCGTTGAGACTGCTGTTGACACACTTTCCTACAACGAGAATGAGATAAGACGCATTGCTATAAAGGGCTTCGATATCGCTATGAAGCGCCGCAAGAAGGTAACTAGCGTTGACAAGGCTAATGTTCTGGATTCTTCAAGACTCTGGAGAAAGATAGTAAACGAAGTTGCCAAGGATTACCCTGAGGTAGAGCTGGAGCATATGCTGGTGGATAACTGCGCTATGCAGCTGGTACGTGACCCCAAGCAGTTCGATGTTATACTCACCGAGAATATGTTCGGTGATATCCTTTCGGATGAGGCTGCTATGGTCAGCGGTTCTCTGGGTATGCTGGCTTCTGCTTCGCTGAACGATACAAAGTTCGGTCTCTACGAACCCAGCCACGGTTCTGCACCCGATATCGCAGGTCAGGATAAGGCTAATCCTCTGGCTACCATACTTTCAGCTTCCATGATGCTCAGATACTCTTTCGATATGGATAAGGAAGCTGACGCTATCGACAATGCAGTAAAGCAGGTGCTTGCTGAGGGCTACCGCACAGGCGATATCATGTCCGAGGGCATGAAGCAGGTCGGCTGTAAGGAAATGGGTACTCTGGTAGCAGAGAGAGTATAAGCCCTCGCGCGGGTGCGCATCTCCCTCGTCCGATACACGGCGGGGACGGAGAAATTTGTTTGGCTCGGGGTCAGAAATGGCGATAGAACCGAGCTGATAAATCGAGAGGGTATTAGTGTATAACAGCTTGTTTGCCGTTATTGCACAAATCAGATAGATATTTTGGTGGGGGCTGTCAGTTTTTGGCAGTCCCTTTTTATAAGGATATAAGGAGATAATAATGAGAGAACTTGGCTTTATGGGGATAATAAAAGAGATAGTACTGCCATTTGCGCTATCTGCACTTTTCGCATGGGTCACTATAAGTCATGCTGTAAAGGCTATAAAGGATGTGAGACGTTTCAAAAGAGAGGGCTGCATCGTTCCTGCAAAGGTGACGGATTTTCATATGTACAAGGCGTATAATGGCAGTTTTCGCTATAACCGCTTCGAAGTCACAGTGGAATGCGCTTTGCCTGATCACATCAGTGATGAGAGGTTTCTGCTTACTACCACAAGTCACAGAGGAAAACGCTATAAAGATCTGAAAGATACAGAGGTAGTTTTCCTGAGCCTGAATGATAAAAGCCCCATCCTCAAAGAAGAACTTCGCCATATCAGAAGAATGCGCTTTATTGCGATGTTAGGAGGAGTGATCAGTGTAATGTTTTGTATGCTGATGATCATCGCTGTTGTCTGTGAATTGCTGGATACGGGTCGGCTTGCCTGAACTTATCAGAAAAAAATTTTATAAAAATCATCAAACCCCTTGACAAACTGAAAAAAATCTGCTATAATATATGAGTTGTTATGAGAGATATCTCAGAGCAAATGAGCCATTAGCTCAGTTGGCAGAGCATTTGACTTTTAATCAAAGGGTCTGGAGTTCGAATCTCCAATGGCTCATTCATCGCCTTCGGTTATTATCGAGGGCGGTATTTTATATGCGGGTGTGGTGAAATTGGCAGACACGTTAGATTTAGGTTCTAATGCCGAATGGTGTGCAGGTTCAAGTCCTGTCACCCGCACTGAAAAGTCCGCAGATACGTAAGGCGCGTATCTGTGGGCTTTTTTTTGTTATCCCGTTGACACACCAAATTAACTGGTGTAATATCGAAACTTGAAATACTTGGCGGTTTTCTTTGATCTCGGCTTCACGCTTTGCGATCATATCGTTGTACATATCTGTATGTGCTTTATTGTTTATCCGTTGTCCGGAAGAAGTCTGTATCCAAAAACGAGCTTAAATTGCGTGCAAAACAAACGTGCTGTATATACCATTCACTCCGATTTTTCAACTGTTGACTCTCAAAAAACTGACTTTCTTGACCGTAAGTGCTATACTTCAAGTACAGTCAAACAACGAAATGAAAAAACAAAATAAAGGATTTTACAACGGCATTTCGGAAAAAACTAAAGTAATTTAAATTTGAAAGGAAGAATTACAATGAACACCACATTCAAGAAAACCGCGTCAGTTATACTGGCATTCACTCTTCTCGCAGGAGGTTCTGCTCTCACAGGTACAACAGTACCTGATATTTTCAATTCAACATCAATAACCGCATCAGCTGCACTTTCACTGTCCGGTACATCATATCAGCTTCACGCAACACCTTCAACTACACTGAAGAATGGAAGCAATGGTGATTCAGTAAAGTGGCTCCAGTGTGCTCTGAACAAGCTGGGTATGGCATCTCCGGCTTTGACTGTTGATGGTGCTTTCGGTGCTAATACAACAGCGGCTGTTAAAAAATTCCAGAAGAAGTATATGGGTGCAAGCGAAGTTGACGGCATATTCGGAACAAAGTCACTCAATGCAATGAAGAAAGCACTGGGCATAACGACTGCTTATCCTTCCGGCATAAGTAAGACCGATTACATACGCATCTGCAACTGTGTTGCACATGAGGCAAAAAGCAACAACATCTCAATGTATGAGAAGGCACTTGTTGTTGAGGTTATAATGAACCGCAAGAGCTCAGGCAGCTTCCCTAATACCGTATACGGAGTTATCACACAGCCTAATCAGTTCTCCGGTTCATCAAGCTATGCAGGTTTGACAAAGTTTTCAAACGAAGTTACCACAGGCGTTAAAGAAGCAGTAACATACTATTTCAATCACAAGAGCACTTTCAATGAGAGCTATCTGTACTTCCGTGGAAACGGCTCTTACAACTTCTTCAGCAAAACATACAGGGGCGCATACAGACGTCCCGGCGGAAGCGGTTCTATCGTAGTATAATAATTATAGATATAACAATACGGGTACTTTCTCAAATGAAAATACCCGTATTTTTCATATATCCGCACTTTCCCCGCGCTCACCCGAAAACCATCTGTGCCACACAAATATAATGACCACTGATACATCACGATCCGTGGTCTTGATTATTTTTATGCAAGAGTTTTTGATACCCTTAACGTGACGTGTGCCGCAATAAGCACAATATCAGTAACATCTGCATCGGGCGGCAGGAGCGCAACATCATCAAGGTATACCAGACCGTCCTCATATACAAAGAAGCTTACACCGGAACTAAGTCCGCAGGGCGCAGTGAGCATGAAAAGCTTCTGAAACAGGTGCAGGGCGGTGACATTATCGTATTTTACAGCGTGATCCGTATGAACCGTAATGCTGCCGAGGGTATAGAGCTAAACATGACTCTATGACATAGGTAATGAGAACGCTGACGATCTTCATCGGAGGACAGCAGAAGGTATAGAGAACGCCGGACGGAACGGCAAACAGATCAGACGGCGTAAAGGAGCAACACTCAATGTCAGGAAGGCTGCTGCTAAAGTAAGCCGTAAGACCTGCAACAAGTACAAGGCGGAACTGCGCAGGAAGTCTGAAACAGGGGGGGTGGAGATGACACTCGATGAAGTGTACGGAAAAAGGCGGCGAATAATCATGGATAACCGAGCAATGCCCCGAAGTGTTCAAAATACTTCGGAGCATTGCTATATCTGTATTTGTTTTGGGGACAGGTTTTATTGGCTTGCTGTTTTCACCAATAAATCTCACCTGTGATAGTTTTTGAATGTGAAACAGATGACCGTTTGCAGGCACTGCTGTTGCAGAAAGTGAAAATGTAGTTCTGCGGACAGGAAAAACGCTGTGTGTATCTTTTCTTTTCCATGATAAGTTACCGTGATCATCGCTTTGAAGTTTGATATAACTTTATGCATTACGCCAAAACAGCCACAGGAATAAACCGATCCTGTGACTGTTTTTTTGAATATCAGCAAACGCCAACCATTACTCGGTCCCTGCACAGGACCGGCTGATCCGGCGGTTGCCATCATGCTTTGCAACTGAGATCAATAATTTGAATGTTTGTATGCGGATAAAGCATATACATTATTCTTGTAAGTGTTGATCTCATTTACGTAATTTGCACAGTTTGTGCAGTTGTACAGACCTGAAGGAATAGTGGTGTAGTAGCCGGGATCAAGTCTTGTACCGGAGTAACTGCCTTCACGGATAGAGAAATCAAGGTGAGGACCGGAGCTATTGCCTGTGCTGCCGACTTTTCCGATCTCTGTTCCGGCTGAAACGGTTGCACCGTTTGCAATAGTGATCTGGCTCAGGTGCATATAAACAGTCAGGTAGGTTTTACCTTCGATCTTATGAGTGATTACAACGTAATTACCCGCACCACCGTTCCAGCTGCCGGGATAGGTCTGTACAGTACCTGCAGCTGCTGCTCTGACAGATGTACCGGTAGGTGCTGCAATATCTATCGCACCATGATTTCTGCCGTCAACGAATGCAGAGGAAATTGCCGCAACACCGGGAACAGGCCAGCTGAACTGTCTCTTTGTGGGTGTAACTATTGTTCCAGAACGAAGTACTGACTTCATCTTTGAACGGGAAGCAGGACCAAAATAACCATCTACTGCTAAATTATACTTTCTCTGGAATGCTAAAACTGCTGTCTTTGTTGCATTGCCAAAAGCACCATCAACATCTAATTTAGAAGTAGAAAGACGAGAACCGCTTCTATCGCCATTAACAATAAGGTTATTGATCGCACACTGAAGCCACTTTACATCATCGCCCCTGCTGCCATTTGAGAGAGTACGGCTTGGCTCTGAATGATTCCAATAGTCCGTGTTGTATGATGCCGCAAACGCAGCCATAGGCAGCATCGAAATAACGATTACGATTGTCAAAAAGATACTTATAAATGGTTTTGAAAATTTCTTCATAATTAAATTTACTCCTTAGCTATAATTTTTGGTTTCCGGTTATCCCGTTTACACACCAGATTAAATGGTGTAATATCGGAATATGAAATTGTTATATTGCACTTTTTGTTGGTGCGTTAAAGGGATAGCCGTGTTTTTTATTAATAACTGATCAATTACTTTTCATGTTAATGTATATAACATTTCAAAACAAAATTCTGTTGCCGCAATGAACGAAAGAGCACAAGTTCTTTTTTTCGCTGCAGCCTTATAAATGATACAAAAACAGATCTATGATATAATGTATCGGATATAAATTAATAGTTTACTCCGGGTTTTTAATAATTATAAAAACCAGCCCCAAATATCAAACCAGTCCTGCATTTTGCAAATCTCCTTTTTCTTATTCATAGATTTTTTTGTACCTCTTGTTTCGATGGTCTTATTATAATTCAACATTCGTACAATTGCTATTATTTTGGAGTAAACGGTATAAATTTCAGAGTGAACTGCATTAATTGGATACTATGGGTCAGATTTCTCTGATGTTCGGATATGGTTAGAGGGTGCTGCTGTTGCAACAACCTCTTCTTTTATTGATTGCCGTCTATCTCCAAAGTACAGCTTGGTGAGAACGCACCGGTGAATACAAGCTTCACTTCAAGGGATTTATCATTGTTCTGATGTACCAGTACTTTATCTGCCAGCATACGCAAATCAGCATCGGTGAGCTTTGACTCGGTAAGGATATCTTCCAGTATTTCAGCAGTGCTTTTCAGCCCCGAATTTTCGTCCTTGCGATCATATCGCTATACATATCCTCATGCACATTGTCATTTATTTGATGTAAAAATGGGAGTTTTCATAAAGTGCAGCCGTCAAATGAAAGCTTAATATTCTTATGATTTTTAAATTGTTTGATTGATAACCACATCAGGTTTAAGGCGATCAATTAATGATTTAAAATGCCTAAAATTTCGGAAATCAAATTGTTAATGTTGATTTCTCACAGCTAATATGTTATAATTGAGTAATCAAATTTATAAAGGAGCGATGCTTATGCTAAAACGAATTATTTCTGCGATAACAGGCTTTACATTGGCTTTTTCGATGTTGGGAGTAGTTCCTGCTACTGCTGATTCAGCTGTTTCTGCTGATTTAAATACTGCAGAAATCAAAGATGATGAGGTAAAGCTGGAGGGTAACAACGCACTCGGAAATATGCTGGTCGATAAGATCAACAGCAGTGAAGAGAACGACGATATGGGATTTACCATTCAGAATGTCGCAGTTGACGGCAAAAATGTAACTGTTGAGTACAGCTTTGTTCAAAACTGTACGATGATCGTAGGTATCTATGATGACGAAGGCACAGTTATGCTCGGTAAGGGAATGGCTGAAATACTTACAGGTTCTTCATCGGAAACTGTAGAGATCGATATAGATACTATGCCCGAGTATTTTCTGGTGAAGGTATTCATGGTGGACACTACCACGTACAGACCTCTGGGTGAAGCGTATACCTATGAGATGTATACCAAGAGGTATCAGGATTTTCTTGCGCTTACCACTGATGATTTCGACAGCGACAGGGTACTGAATCTTGATGATGACAAAAATAACAATTTTATCGTGTTTGAAGATGACGTTATCCGATTTGATGAAGCCGATGGTGAAATAGTCAGCGGTGAGGATAACAGCACTGTGACTTACACCATAAGCAATGCAAGCGACCGTGTAAAGGCACTTAAAGAGGGCGATATTTTCACGGCAGGCGACATTGAAAATATTGTTATCGCAAAAGTAGGCAGTGTAACTGTTGATGGTGATAATGTAGTTATTACCGAAGGCGATATTAATGAAGATGAAGTTTTAAAGGTCATAAAGATCGATATCGATTCAAGTGATGCGACTGTGACAATTGATGACAGCTATGCAGATGAGGGTATCACATTTCTCGGTGATGATGTAGAATTGCCTGAAATACCTGATGAATATAACGGTACAGGCAAACTCTATGATTTTGATGATATTCCTGAAATGGAAACTCAGGAACTTAATGTGCTTTATAAAGATTATAATGCAGGTACAGATTTTACATTCAAGTTTCTTAAGTCTGAACCTGATTCGATAGATAAAAACGACGGATGGAATGTGCATAGTAGATTTGATGGTTATTTTAAAATCAATGTGGGTCTGGATCTTAAGATCTATAAATATGGATCAGGCTTTTTCGATGATATAGATTTTGTAAGAATATCCCTTCCATTGAGCTTGGAACTCGCTCTTACTATGGATTTTGAAGGCTACTATCAGCATACGATAAGTCGTGTAACGCTTGCAACACTTTTCGGTATCACAGCTGAGATGGATCCTAAGCTGTATTTTAAAGGAAAAGCCACTGTTACTGCAAAGGGGTATATTGATTTTACTCCAACATTTGAATATCATGTTTATACTTTTGAGGGAACAAATCAGACCAGATTGCCAGAAACCGGTTTCGAGTTATCTACAAAGCTTGATGCGAGCATCGGATTCATCCTCTCACCTAAATTTACTCTTTTCAGTGATAACATCGCTTATATCCTTACAGATATCGGAGGAGGACTGCATTTTGTGATAAATGAAACCGATAATACTTCGATAAACGCCAAACATCAGTGCGGAAGTTGTGTTTCAGGAAAGCTTTATTATGAAGCATTTGCTAATATTGAGATGGATATAGTTGGTTTAGAAAAGATAACTGATATTGTGTTTAAAATGGACCATTATCTATGGCAATTCTACTGGTCTAAGACTTATGGCGATCATGGAAAAGGCACATGTAAACATTATCAACACAAATGCAAAGTTCACTTTCTTGATGAAGATGGCGGAAAACTTTCCAATGCTACTGTCTATCTAAAAGACCTGAGTACCGGGGAGAAAGTCATTTCCGGGCAGAAATTGAATAAGAACGGTACAACTGATCTATGGCTGGTAAAAGGTAACTATGAGATCACAGTAGAAATGAACAATGCGTATTTTAAGCCATATAATTTTGAATTTCAGGATTATTACAGTAGTATCGTTGTGATGAGATATGACCGTTCAATTATGCCGATCAAGCCTGTAAAACCGCCTAAAGAAGACGATCCCCCGAAAGACGATCAACCAACAGACCCCAAGGAAGATGATAATCCGCCCGAGTATCTGAGCGTTGTAAGATCAAAGAAAACGCTTAGTTATAGAAAGGGCAATGGCATGAAACTGGTCGAAGGAATATCAGCAGGAGGCTGCATGGGATTTATTGATGCAAATGGCACATTATTTATTTGGGGTATTCTAACATCAGGTAACGATTATGAATATTACAGCATTCCTAATGTGAAAGAAGCTAAGATAATTCATCAGAATATTGCAATTCTTACCAAAGATGATAACCTATATTTTTGGGGTTGGAACAAATATGAAAGACCGACATTGATCGCTGAAAATGTAAAGGACTTCAGTTTGGGTAGTGGATATACTAATTCAAATAATACTGTAATTTATAATTATGCTTATGTTACAAAAAATGGAGATTTATATGTTCATGATGAGGGTGGAACTACGCTAAAGGCGCTGAGAAACGTCAGATCTGTTTCTTACTCTTCAAGTCATGATATTGGCGCGTGTATAACAGAAAAGAATGAATTGTATATGTGGGGATATTTAGCAAGCATCCCTAATTCTGGTTATGATCCTGGTTATAATGACATGACTAAGATAGCTGATGATGTAAATAGTGTTGAATTTGGAATTATTTGTGTATATTATATTACTAATAACGGAGATTTTCATACACTAGGTGTTTATAACGATTATCCTCGTAAAGATTATAATTATTCAGATCAGATACGCATGACAGGCATAAAAGAAGTTAGCTCATCTTCAATTACACTTAATGCATTGATACTAGCTGAGAATGGAGATCTTTACAAAGTAGGCGATAATACAGATATGCGCTATTTGAAAGATGTGTATCCAGACATGAAGGATTACATTATCAGTAGCAGTGGTATTAGTGTTCGTTTGAATAATGGTAATTTCATAGACATAACTGCGGACGATCACTCAGATTTTTATTATTATCCACCTGTTAAGATTGCAGGAAATGTTAAAACTGTGACAAATCTTGGCTGTTGCAGTATGTATATTGATAATAATAATAATATATATATTTGGGGTCATAATATTACACATGACAGCGATCCTGAGCGATGTGGTATATATGACCGAAAAGGTTTTTTATGGGAGAAAAACCCAGCGACCCCTGTTAAACTTGACGATGTATATGCCAGCCTGCCTGCTTTTGAGACCGAAACACAGTCGGTAAATGCAGATACAGCTGATGATGTTAATGATGCTGAGGATACATTCGCTGATCTTCTGCCTGATTGCATTTACAATGTTTACGGATTTAATCAGGAGTATATGGAGCTTTCGGATGATGGTCTGGGTTATGTCAACCAGTTCGTGACCGACAGCAACGGCAGCCTGCCTTTTGACAAGGCGAGCGTTGAGGGCAGCGAGTCGCTGTACTGGAAAGCTGTACCCATGACAAGACTGAGTATCGCCGATGCACAGATCGAGATCGCTGAACTTAAATACAACGGCGAAGAGCAGGACATCGACCCGATAGTTACACTTAATGGCAAGACGCTTGTGCGCAATGCAGATTACTTTGTCGCTGAAGGTGAGAGCTTTACATCTGCCGGTGAATACACAGGCCTCATATGCGGAATGGGCATATATAAGGGTGAACTGGAATTCACTTATACCGTAACAGGCGGAAAGCTGGGCGATGTAAACGGTGATAATAAGATCAATATTACCGATGTCACTCTTGTAGCAGCGCATATCAAGGGCAAGAGAATGCTTGCGGCTGATAAGATCATTTATGCTGACATTAACAAGGACGGCAAGATCAATATCACCGATGTCACAAAGATAGCTGCACATATCAAGGGCAAAAAGCTCATAAGCTGAGGTGTAAAAAATGATAAAATGACTCGGAGGCTTCCGGCTTTCGGGTCATTTGTATAAAGTATGATGAAAAATAATTATGTGTTCTGATCGGATATTGCTGAGGTGAAAAAATGATTATCAGGAAAACAGCGGGTATATTTGCGGCTTTGTCGATCCTCTTTTCTGCTGCTGTACCTGCTTGTGCAGAAAGTATATCTGCCGGTTCGGGCAGTACAGATCATGGCTACAGCGGTCTTGCACAGACTTCTTCGGGTGAATTGAAGCAGGAATTTTATCTGAGGTTAAAAAGTTCAGCGGAAGAATTGTACAGTGATGATCGTGACATAGAGAATTACAAAGGCTATTATGTATTTGACAGTGTTGATTACACGGAATTTGGTTTGAGCAAAAACGAGGCTAAGGAAGTGTATTTTACAATGCGGAATGATATGCCTCTGCTGTTTTTTCTTTCACCTACTGTTGCTGTGGAGGGCGATAAGCTGTTGATGCTGGTACCTAAAGCATATGCATTTGGGCAGATACGGGCAGAGCACCGTGCTGAAATATGCAATTATCTTGAAAGCTGCGCAGAAAAGCTGAAAAGGCTGCCGACTTCATATGAAAAAGCAGCAGCTTTTGAGGAATTGCTGGTATCATCTGCTGAGTTTGCATATGACGGCAACAGACCTTCAACAGATGCGGATGCACATTCTCCCATTGGTGTGATAGTTAACGGAAAAGGTGTGTGCGAATCATATGCACGTACTTTTCAGCTGGTAATGAACTACATTGGCGAAGAATGTCTGCTTGTTGCGGGCATTGGCGGTAAAGATGCCCATGCGTGGAATATTATGCGGCTGGATGACGGGAACTATTATAATTATGACTGTACATGGGATGATCTGAAAGGTGAAAGCTTATATATGGCATCGGGAAGTGAAGTATTCAGCGCCGATCATTCT
Organism: Ruminococcus albus AD2013; assembly: GCF_000526775.1. Taxonomy (NCBI): domain Bacteria; kingdom Bacillati; phylum Bacillota; class Clostridia; order Eubacteriales; family Oscillospiraceae; genus Hominimerdicola; species Hominimerdicola alba. The sequence goes on along the minus strand of NZ_JAGS01000001.1, from coordinate 2,124,238 downwards.
GCCTACACGCCTGAAGGCATTGGAGCAAAGTTTCAGGTCGGGATGCCGCTGACAGCTGTTAAAGACTTTGATTATGATGAATACATAAAGCAGAATTATTCTAAGTATGATATTGACCTTGACCATAAGGCAAATGTGACAGACATCATACGTATTTGTGCACATATCAAAGGATTCAGACTATTAAGCGGCAGGATGGCTGAACGCGCTGATATAAACGGTGATGGTGTGATAAATGTTAATGATGTTACAGTTCTTGCAAGTTATGTAAAAGGGATAAGGAGCGGGGACGGGAACAGGAACTGATTCAGATATATTTGAAAAATATTTTTCATGTACTGTCACCCGCACTGTATTAATAACCGTCATGATACGTTCAGCGCGTATCCTGGCGGTTTTATTATGTTTTTATCGGCTTTTCGGGTGTTGGTGAGACTATGATATGACACAGGTATTTTGTTAAATAATAAAATGATAATTAAGAAAAAAGTTATAAAGCCCTTGTCTGTTTTACATTAAATATCTTGACTAATTGATGAATTTATGGTATACTTGCCAAGGAGTATGAAATGAAAAACAAGGAGATTGGTTATGATACGCACGTATGTCAAGGCATACGGATTATGATCATGAGAGGAGTTTTTTATGAAAAGAAGAGCTTTTAGCCGCTGTACTGCGGCAGGTATCGCTGCCCTGCTCAGTGTTGCTGCGATCGGACAGACAATGCTGACAGCAAGTGCTGCTTCGGGTGTAGTTATCAACGAAGTATGCACCAAGAACACAACTGTTCCTGCATCAGATGGCAAGTTCTATGATTTTGTAGAGCTTTACAATCCCACGGGAAGTGCTGTCTCCATAGCAGGATACGGACTTTCTGACGATGCGGCTGCACCTATGCAGTACACACTGCCCCGCAATGCATCCATACCCGCATACGGTTACTATACCATCTACTGCGGCGTTGACAGCGGCAGCGGTGTGCAGGGCGCGTCCTTCGGCCTTTCCAAGAACGGTGAGAAGATAATACTTTCAAATGCGAACGGCAATGCGGTTGAGACTGTTGATGTTCCTGCGCTGAATGATGATACTTCCTACGGAAGATCACCTGACGGCAGCAGCAGCTTCGGTGTATTCTCTTCGCTGACCCCCGGCTATTCAAACCGGAATAACCAGAATGTTCAGGCTGATGTCAGCGAACCTCAGTTCTCAAAGGAGAGCGGTTTCTACTCCAATAGTTTTGACCTGTCGATATCTGCGCCCTCGGGCTGCACTGTATACTATACCCTTGACGGCAGTGACCCGACAACGGCATCAGAGCGTGCAAACGGCAGCATAAACATATATGACAGGTCATCGGAGCAGAATGTATATTCTGCAAGAACAGATGTTGCTGACGGATATACTCCGCCCAGCTCGCCTGTTGACAAGGCTACCATAGTACGTGCCATCGCTGTTGACCGCAACGGCAATGTGAGCGATATAGTTACAAAGACTTATTTTATAGGCTATACCCAGAACGACTGTGAGATGAATATGCGTGTCATATCCCTCGTTTCCGACCCCGACAACCTTTTCGACTATGAAAAAGGCATATATGTTAAGGGCAAGATATACGATCAGTCTTCGGGAAATATGATGCAGTCGTGGACACATCCTGCGAACTATACACAGGACGGCAAGGAATGGGAGCGTCCCGCAAATATCACAGTATTTGAAAAGGGAAAAGCCACATACAACGCAAACGTAGGCATACGTATACACGGTGCGGCAACACGTTCCGATGTACAGAAGAGCTTCAACCTTTATGCAAGGAGCGAATACGGCACAAAGAAGCTGAAATATGATTTCTTCAACGGCAAGCTGACCAACCACAAGGGTGAAGTTATAGATTCCTTTGAGAAGATAACACTGCGTAACGGCGGCAACGACTACAAGACCAAGCTTCGTGACCGTCTGAACCATGAGATGGTAAGCGACCGTCATTTCGGTTCACAGGCACAGACAGAATGTGTTGTGTTCCTGGACGGTGAATTCTGGGGTACATACAATATCACAGAAAAGATAGGCAAGGAATACATTTCCGACCACTACAAGGTCAAGGAAGACAATGTATGCATGATAAAGACCGATGAGCTCACTGACGGCACTCAGCAGGGACTTTCGGATTATGAACAGCTGAAGCGCCTTGCATCTTCAAACAATTTCAAGGACAGCAGTGCATACGCCAAGCTTGAAGAGCTGATGGATATGAGGAGCTTTGCCGAATATATGGCAACAGAGCTGATAGTAGGCAACTCCGACTTTGGCGATAACAACTATGCGCTGTGGAAGACCGAGACAGTTGACGCTGATAAGAAGTACGGCGACGGCAAGTGGCGTTTCATACTCTTTGATACCGAATACGGTCAGGGACTTTACGGACAGAGCAATGCAAATACCAATTCCATACAGACTCTCCGCAGCAAGAACAAGTGGATAACACAGCTGTTCTTCGGACTGTGTGAGAATCAGGATTTCCGCGATCTTTTCCTGAGAGCTTATTTCGACCTCTGCAACGAGAACTTTGATACCGACAAGGTGCTCTCGCGCCTGAATGAGCTGGAAAATACATACAAGGCTTCCATGAGCAAGAGCTACGCACGTTTCAACTGGTCAAGCGGCACAGGCGGCTGGGGCGGCGGGATCTGGGGCGGCGGCTGGCAGTTCCCCGGACAGGGCGGACAGCCCGGACAGCCCGGTCAGCAGAACCCCGGACAGCAGAACCCCGGAGATGGTCAGCAGACAAACGGCGGCGACAAGTTCTCCAACGAGGTTTCTTCTATACGCAGTTTCTGGTCGAACCGTATATCTGCCTGTGAACAGCAGGTGATGCAGTACTTCGGCATAAGCAGCACAGTAAACGTCACCGTGAAGAACAACTCTTCACAGGGACACGTAAACTTCAATACCCTGAAGGTTTATGACAGCAGCTGGAGCGGTGTATATCCCGCAGACTGCAAGCTGACCCTTGAAGCTAAGCCCGAGGACGGATATCATCTTGAAAAGTGGGTAGTCAGCGGTGCGCAGTTCGTTTCGGGCAGTGCTACATCTGAGGAAGCAGTTATCAAGCCCACAGGTCAGAACGTGACAGTTCAGGCGGTATATGCGTCGGGCAGCGGTTCATCACAGCCCTCCGGAAAGGACTATCCCACAAACATCAGGGTAAATTACAATAGCCAGTATCATCAGATACAGTTCGTATGGGACAAGGTACAGGGTGCTGATAAGTACGGCATAGCTGTATATCTGGCAGGCAAGTGGAGAGTACAGACTTCAAGCATAACCACAAACAGCTTTGTTACACCCAAGAACCTCACCCCGGGCATGACATACAAGGTAGCCGTTGCGGCAAGAGTGAACGGTAAGTGGAACACCACAGACCCCATCAAGAATGCTGTTACTGTTACTGTAAGGTAATAAGCGTATAATTCGTGTGACGTAAGAACATTGTTTATCCCATGGCACACCGGCAGATACGATGATACGGTGTGCCGACGGGATAACAGAATTATTATTTTATTAAGGAGTTGTCTTTTTGACGAATATTAAAACGGAGATAGCAGCGTAAACGGGAGGTTTGCGAATACTATCTGCACAAGCCTCCCGTAGTGTGGCAAACATTTACAGGAGGTAAAAACAATGAATATCAAAGACTATATCATTCGACAGGAAACAGAAAAGGACTGCCGTGAGGTAGAGGAAATGGCTCGTGAAGCTTTCTGGAATTTAAGCGTACCGGGATGCAGTGAGCATTATTTTATACATCTGTTAAGACAGCACAAGGCTTTTCTGCCGCAGCTTGACTATGTACTGGAAAGCGATGGCAGGATACTGGGCTGTGTGATGTATTCCGAATCTGATATCACAGATGAACAGGGCTGTAAACGGACTGTACTCACCATGGGTCCCCTTTGCGTGAGGAAAGGATATCAGCGTCAGGGGCTGGGCAAGGCTTTGCTTGAACACACTTTCAGGCTGGCAGAAGAGATGGGCTACGATACTGTAATAAACTTCGGAAACCCCGATAACTATGTTGCGAGGGGATATAAAAGCTGCCGAAAGTACAATGTGTGCTTTGAGGGAGATATCTATCCTGCGGCACTGCTGGTGAAGACACTGAAAGACGGTGTGTTCGATGGCAGAAAATGGTATTATCACCAGAACGATGCTGATGCACCTTGTGAAGATGAAGCTGCGGTGGAAGAGTATGACAAGCTTTTCCCGCCGATGAAAAAGGCATGGCAGCCAAGTCAGGAAGAGTTCTATATCCACAGTCATTCGGTGATAGCCCGCGAATGATATCGGCAGTATAATTAATCTGAAACTAAAAACTCTCCGATCGGTGTAAAAACGGTCGGAGAGTATTTTTTCATGGATAGACCCCTTTCACTATCACATGAAAAGGGTCAGAAAGTTGTACGTTTTTGTACAACTCTTGCAGAAATATGTCCGAGTTAAAATATAAATCATTTGTTTGCACATAGCGCGATGGGTAAAATTGGGGGATATGAACATAGAGTTGTTAATAAAAAATGACCTGACTTTTTGGGGAGTCGGGTCATTGTAATGAACACACTAACGCTTTGCTTTTAGTGTTATGAATAATGAAAAATAAAACCGCCCTAATGAGCGGCTTGACATTTATGATGATGTGTGTTATAATGTAAACATAAAAGAGGGTACTGCACGGCTTGTGCGGTTCTCCCTCATCAGACTTTTGTTATTAGATAATAACCGTCCTATGTGGTAGTGGGGCGGCTATTTCTTTTTGTTGTTATTGCAGATGGTCACTACAAGAGTGATTATGTTTGTTATTACTAAAAGCAACGTAAGTACTTCTATAACGCTCATTCTGCTCACCCCCTTGCGAGGGAAAGATTGAACCGCATTGCCGCTTTGTACAGCACCCATACCCATATTACAGCACAACTGATATCTTTTGTCAAATATAGTTTTATCGCTGTTTTCCCGATATCGCACACGTGGTCAGACGGTAATGAATAACGCAAAAAAATCCCGACCTGCACCACGTAAGATCGGGACTTTTTATAAGCTGGTGACGGGATTCGAACCTGCGACCTGCTCATTACGAATGAGCTGCACTACCAGCTGTGCTACACCAGCGTATGTTGTTTAACCAACTATGATATTATACACTACTTTATCCGATTTGTCAAGTACACACCGGTAAAAATCAGGCGGGAGAGCAGGGTAGTTGACAGCACTGTGAAAATCACTTAACAGACTGATAAAAAATTTTTGTCAACCCTTGCAAAATCCGAAAGTCTGTGTTATAATGTAGCTTGATAGATTTTGTTTGACCAAGGGAGGCGTTTTTATGATAAAAATAAAAAATCATCTTGGTACTATTGGTATATCCACAGGCTATCTCAGACAGCTGATATCCAATACTGCCGAAAATTGCTTCGGCGTTGCGGGACTGAACGCATACGGTGCCAAGCAGGGCGTAAATACCATGCTCAAAAGGCAGAATACCACTAAAGGCGTTATAATCTCCCAGGACGGCGACGCGCTTGTGGTAGATCTGCATATCACCGTAACATACGGCGTTAATGTGGGCGCTATCGTTGACAGTATCATACATAAAGTTAACTACGTTCTGACAAATGAAGCAGGTATAACAGTCAAGTCAGTCAACGTATATGTTGATGAGATGACCGACTGATATTTCGTTGATAACGGTCTGTTCATATATAGATTATAGGAGGAACTGATAGTGATAAACGGAAATATGCTGCGCCGTGCTTTCATCAGCGGAGCGCACAGTATCACAAATAAAAAGAAGTCAGTGGATGAACTGAATGTATTCCCCGTGCCCGATGGCGATACGGGTTCAAATATGTCCATGACGATAAATAATTCGGTGGCAGAGCTTGAAAACCTTGATGATAACGTACCTGTAAGCACTGTTGCAAGCACAGCGGCTTCCTGCCTGCTGAGGGGTGCAAGAGGAAACTCGGGCGTTATACTCTCGCTGATATTCAGGGGCTTCTCAAAGGCTCTGGCAGGTAAGACCGAGATGAGTGCCGAAGACCTTGTAAACTCCCTTGAACTGGGCGTTCAGGGCGCGTATAAGTCTGTTATGAAGCCCACAGAGGGCACTATACTCACCGTGGCAAGAGAAGCGGCTGAAAAGGGAAGAGAGACACTGAAGTCTACCAATGACCCCACAGCTGTCATGGCAGATGTCTGTGCGCAGGCAAAGAAGACTCTGGATAAGACCCCCGAACTTCTGCCCGCACTGGCTAAGGCAGGCGTTGTTGACGCTGGCGGCATGGGTCTGCTGATAATATTTGAAGCTATCCGCGATGTATTTGAAGGCGGCGAGGTCATCGTTCAGCAGGAACAGCCTGTCGAGAAGAAGACTGTTGAAGCCGAGGGCGCTGTTACCGTGGATACATTCTCATCGGTAGTGGGTCAGTACGATGCTGAGATAAACTTCACCTACTGCACCGAGATGCTGATAACCAAAAAGCCCGATTGTGATGACCCCATCAAGCTGAGGGCATACCTTGAGACCATCGGCGACTGCGTTGTTGTGGTGGACGATGATGAGATAATCAAGGTGCACGTACACACCAACAACCCCGGCAAGGCTATCGAGAAAGGTCTTGAATTCGGTTATATAAACTTCCCGAAGGTGGAGAACATGAAGCTCCAGCATGAGAAGGAGCAGAAGAAAGCCAAGAGTGCCTTTACTCCCGCCGAGCAGACCAACGAGTTCGGATTTGTGGCAGTAGCCGCAGGCAACGGTATCGAGACCATGTTCAAGGATCTTGGTGTTGACTGTGTTGTAAAGGGCGGTCAGACCATGAACCCTTCTACACAGGATATACTCGAAGCTATTATGAGCTGTCCCGCAAAGACGGTATTCGTACTGCCCAACAACAAGAACATCATCATGGCGGCAGAACAGGCAGTAAAGCTTGCCGACAGAAAGGTATGCGTGCTCCAGACAAGGACTATCCCACAGGGTATGTCTGCGATGCTGGCGTATGACCCCGATGCTGACTTCAACACTAATCGTATTGAGATGACAGCGGCGATCGAGAGGGTATCCACAGGACAGATAACCTTTGCAGCGCGTGATTCTGATTACGAGGGACACTCCATCAAGCAGGGTGAGATACTTGCCATGGAGAACGGCAGACTTTCCTTTGTAGACAAAGACCTTGCGAAAGCGGCATTCAAGCTGACTAAGAAGCTTGTCAAGGGTGACAGTTCGTTCATCACGATAATCTACGGTTCAGACGTTACGGACGATGCGGCAGAAGCGCTGTACAAGCAGATAAGCAATAAATATTCCAACCTTGATGTTAACCTGATAAACGGCGGACAGCCTGTTTACTACTACATCATATCGGTAGAATGATAAGAGAGCGCCTCTTGATTTTTCGGGGCGCTTTTTTAATTCACAATTCATAATTCATAATTCATAATTGTTGGCAGGGCAACCACGTAGGTGGGTAAGTATGCCAAGGAGGGGAGCTTTGGGTCAAGCCTTTCGCGAAAGGCTTGCGGGGAGCCACAATCAGCAAAGCTGACTGTTGAGGGCAGAGCCTCTCGGTCAAGGAACAAAAGCGACGCGGCAACAAAGCGATAAATAGCGAAACAAACTTCCGACCAATAGGGCGCGGGCAATCCGAAAACTCCGAGCGTGAGCAAAACTAAAGCCCCGCACAAACTACCCGCGTAAATATTGCCCGCGCCCGCCGTCAAACAGCGAAGCGCCTTTGACGGCTCGACCCGCAAGGGGCGACCCACCCGCAGTACGTAAATCTAAATCACAAACCACGTGACAACAGCCCCCTTATTGACATACCTCTCTCACGGTGCTATAATGCTATTGAACCCCCAACCCAAATCATCATAAGGAGTACATAAATATGGACAGATTTTTTGCCGTTGTATCACGTATGAAATATATCAACCGCTGGGCACTTATGCGCAATACCATCAAGGAGAATATCAGCGAACATTCTCTGGAGACCGCTTTCATCGCCCATGCATTGGCGCTTATCCGCAACGAGCGCTTCGGCGGTAACGTTAATGCCGAAAGATGCGCACTTCTGGCGATGTATCACGATACCACCGAGATAATCACAGGCGACCTGCCCACACCCATAAAGTATTACAGCAAGGAGATAAAAGGTGCCTATAACGAGGTAGAGGAAAAGGCGAAAAACACCCTTATCAGCTATCTTCCCGATGACCTTAAAAAATACTACGAACCACTGCTTTCCCCCACCGAAGAGGAGAAAGAGCTCTGGAAACTGGTGAAAGGCGCAGATAAGCTCTCGGCGCTGATAAAGTGCATCGAGGAGCGCAAGATGGGTAATGCAGATTTCGCATCGGCTGAAAAAGCCACCATCGAAGCCATACACAAGCTGGCTATACCCGAAGTCGAGGTGTTCATGGAAGAATTCATTCCCGCCTACGACCTCACCCTCGATGAACAGGCTTGACCCTCCGCATAAAATCTGCGGCACTCTTGCAGAAAATTTGTTTATAAAATTCTTGCAATAATGGCGGATATGTGTTATACTAATATAGTATCTCAATAAATAATGAGGGAAAGATAAATGAGTGAAAAAAGGATAGGCTCAAGCTACGGCAAGCTGATGATGAATACCATCGTCTTTGCCATCGGCTCATTCAGCTCAAAAGTGCTGGTGCTGCTGCTTGTGCCGATTTATACCAAACATCTGACACAGTCGGAACTTGGCAGGACTGATTACCTCACCCAGATAGCCAACTGGATAATACCCCTCGCTACTATGACCATCAGCGAAGCTATAATACGCTTCGGTCTGGACAAGGCTTACGACAAGAAAAAGGTATTCACACTGGGAAATCTGGTGTGCGGTGCGGGTATGCTGTTGTTTGCGGCAATTCTCGGGCTGGTGAGCCTTATCGGAGTGGCGGATAAATGGATAAGCGGCTACGCGGTCTTGCTGTTTATGTATGTATTAATGTCAGGTATAAAGACATTGTATACGACATTCGTGAGGGCAATGGAAAAAGTGCGGCTCTTCGCAGTGGCGGGCATAGTCGCCACGTTCTTCACACTGTTTTTCATGGTTCTGTTCTACCTTGTGCTCCCGGAAAATTTCCTCGGGGCGAACACGGGTATACAGAAGTACCTGCTCTCCACCATCTTGTCCGATGCGATAACTGCGGTATTCGTGACCTTTGCCGCCAAACTGTGGCGGTATATCGACTTCAAGGATATCGACAGGGAACTCCTGCATACTATGCTCCAGTATTCAGTACCGCTGATACCTGCACAGCTGCTGTGGCTGATAACAAACAGCTCAGACAGCTTCATGACAGTACACTACATCGGTGAGGACAGGAACGGCGTGCTTTCTGCGGCGTACAAGATACCGAACCTTGTGGCTACGGTCTATATGATGTTCGGGCAGGCGTGGAATATGTCCGCCATAACCGAGAACGATTCCGAGGACAGGGATAAGTTCTACGAAAAGGTATTTGATTTCAACCAGAGCCTGCTTTATATTCTTGCGGCAGGCTGTCTGCTCATCGTACAGCCCATAACGAATGTCTGGATAGGCGAAGAATTTCGTGAATGCGTCAAGTATTCGCCTCTGCTGATATATTCCACTATATTCTCCTGCCTGACCACATTCATGGGCAGTATCTATCTGGCAAGCAAGCTGACAAAGCGCTCGCTGTTCACCAGCCTTATATCGGGTGTTATAAACGTGGGGCTGAATATCGTGCTGATACCTACAATAGGTCTGTACGGTCCGCCTCTTTCGACTATCGCAAGCTATATGACGGTTTTCATCATACGCGCTTTCGATTCTAAAAAGATAGTGCCTTTCAGAATGGATATCCGCAAGATGATAGTCAGCAATGTGCTTGTCATGATGATGACGGCTGTACTCGTTAAGGAAACCGACCTCATGCACCACAAGCTGCTGTACCTTGTGGTACTAGCGATGTTCTGTGCGGTGTTCGTTATCAATATGGAGTCCATAAACAGCCTGTTCTTCCGCTTTATGCCAAAGCGCATAGCGGAGAAGGTAACGAACCTCGGCACAAAGAAGCTTTCGTTCATCGCCGCGGGAGTTGTGGCATTTGCGGGACTTAACCTGCTGTTCAAGTGCGTTCCGCTGATACTTGTGCTGGCTGCGGGCTATGCCCTCGGCATAAAGATAGATGCGCCAAAGATATTCCTGTTCTGTCAGGTGCTGTGTTCGGCACTGATATGGCTGATATTCGGTCATATTTTCGGGGCGGGAGTGCTGTTCATCATGTGTGCGGCACCGATAATTATATACAGGAAGAAGCGTTATATCGCCATGACGGTAGCTTCTTTCGACCTGTTCCTCGGCTCGCTGATACTCAGTGATCTGGGCTGGTTCCTGTTCCTGATACAGCTTATCGCGCTTATGGTCATCTACCGCAGAATGATAGCCGAATTTGCACTTGATTATATCGAATACGGTACTCTGGGACCCCTCGACAAGATCACCGGCATGATACCGGTACGCCGCGGGAAGAACGGTACTTCAACAAGCGAACTGCCTGCCGGCAAGAAGTCCGACAGTCAATAATACATTAAGGAGAGATAAATATGGCAGAACTGAAATTTGAGATCGTGGAGCACGTAGGTGTGCTTTCCGAAAACGCTAAGGGCTGGACCAAGGAGCTGAACAAGGTAAGCTGGGGAGATCACCCTGCAAAGTACGATATCAGAGACTGGTCACCCGACCATACAAGAATGGCTAAGGGCGTAACACTTACCGATGAGGAGCTGGCTACCCTGAAAGATATCCTCAACGGCGAGGTAGAAGACGATATTGACGAATCTCAGATGCTGTAATATCGTTATAGTTAACGACATTAGAAATTGCACTTTGAAAACGAGTAAAAGTTCGATATATGCTTTTGCGAAGTTTGCAAAGTAGCAATTTCAATGTCGTTTACTATAAATAATATGTTCAGTATTATCCCACAAATTTCCTATCGAGGTTTGTGGGATTTGCACTAAGTGTAAACGGATTTTAACAATTTGTAAAACTTGACACGTTGGTTAAATTCTAATTGAATGTTCATAATGAGTTAATAATTATCTGATATAATTAAATCCAAAGGATTATATTAAACTATCTTACAAACTTACAATAAATATATGGTTCGGAGGGAACAGGGATATGGAACAGCATGGTATCAGTAAACTCGACCTGAAAAGGCGAAACAGAATGCAGGTCCTCAAAATTCTGAAGCAGAGGGGACCGACATCGCGAATAGATATCGCAGGCACCTTGGAACTTACCAGGGCAGCTGTAACTATTATTACAAATGAGATGATCGAGCAGGGCATTATCCAGGAGATAGGCGAGTATAAGCACATCACCGAGAAGGCGCCCCGCGGCAGAAAGAAGATACTTATAGATATCAATCATCACTATAAGTTCGTTATCGGCGTAACTCTTGAAGAGGATATAGTCAGCGTGGGTCTTTCCACTCTGGCAGGCGCAGTGCTTGATAAGAGAAATCTTTCGATAGATCATACCATCGAGTACAATGCTATCTTTGACTTTGTAAGAAAGTCCATAAAGGAAGTACTGGCTGATAACTGCCTGGATAAGAATTCTATCCTGGGTATAGGTTTCGGCGTATTCCCCACAATGTATGAGAAGCTTGGCGTTGAAGTCAAGGACGGTATCCCCGATTATACAAAGGTACGCAACCTTATCAGGGGCTATACCGATCTGCCTCTGGTGTTTGATAACTCTGTCAAGGGCACCGCTATGGCGAACATCGACTTCCTCAAGACCAAGGATCCCAACAGACAGAACATAGCTTTCCTGCAGTACGGCAATAACATGAACTTCGTTGTAACAAACCTCAACGAGCCTATCGTTTCGTATGATAACAGAACAGGCTTCGTTGATAAGATGATAATCAATCCTTACAGCGAGAGAGTATGTGAAAAGTGCGGAAGACGCGGCTGTGTTGAGAATGAGATTACTCCTGCGGCTACATTTGTCAAGCTGAGCGAGGTATATTCTCCCGATAAGACCCCTTACCTCTATGAGGCTTCCAAGGGCAACTTCAAAAATGTTAAAATGGATATGGTGCAGACAGCATACGACAAGGATGACCCTGCTGTCAAGGAAGTTATCGACAGCGAGATCAAGCTGACCGCTGTGCTGATAAACAACCTTTATTTCTCCACCAATCCTCAGAAGATAGTTCTGCACCACTTTACCAACCATACCAACAGCGAGGTGGATTTCAACCGCATCAGAAATGCCCTCAATGAGATAGGTGGTCCCCTGGTTGCAGGCAAGATCGAGACTTCCATAATCGAAGACAAGCACCGCTTCCTGTCGGGCTGCGCTCTGGCTATCAGAGAACTGTTCTTCAACCGCGGCGGCTTCGATGCAAATTAATGATTAAATCTTCCCCGAGGGTAAATGCTCTCGGGGATTTTTTAGGAGAAAACAATGTTTGAATACAGTAACGAAAAGGCGATAGAATACATATTCGGGTTCTCACATTCGGGCAAGTCCGTTAAAGACCTGAGCAGGATAAAAATGCTTATGTCGGCAATAGGCGACCCACAGGACAGGCTGAAATTCGTGCATATAGCAGGCACTAACGGCAAGGGCTCCACAGCCCGTATGTTTGACGGTGTGTTCGTCCGTGCAGGGCTGAAAACAGGACTTTTTACCTCGCCGTTTATAATTGAGTACGCCGACAGGATACAGGTGAACGACAGAAATATCGACAGCGAAGCCCTTGCAAGACTTGCAGACAAAGTCCATGAAGCAGTATCAGAATTTCCCGAAGATACGGGCTTCTCTCAGTTTGAGATAACTCAGGCGATAGCTTTCCTGTACTTTGAAGAACAGGGCTGTGATATCGTTGTGCTTGAAACAGGTCTGGGCGGTCTGCTGGACTGCACAAACATCATAACCACACCTCTGCTGACCGTCATAACCAAGGTAGACCTCGACCATACCGCCATACTCGGTGATACGGTCGAACTCATAGCCGCCCAGAAAGCGGGGATAATCAAAAGGGGAGTGCCTTGTATCCTCAGCGCAGGCAACACCGATGAAGTAAGGCTGGTTGTGGCTGAAAAGGCAATGGAAATGGGTTCTCGGCTTGTCATACCGGATGTGGATGAAATATCAGTACAAAATTCGGGACTTGATGGCACGAACTTTACCTATAAAGGCAGAAATTTCCATACCTCAATGGCAGGTATCCATCAGACAGATAATGCCCTCTCGGTCATTGAGGGCTGTGAGATACTCCGTGATATATTTGACCTTACCGATGAAGATATCCGTGAGGGCATAGCTGATGCGGTACTGCCCGGCAGGACGGAGATACTCTCACGCAAACCTCTGGTTATGGTTGACGGCGGACATAATCCCGACGGTGTACGCGCCTTAGCAAAGGTAATAGCAGGGAAGCGTCCCTGTCACGCGGTTATAGGTATGTGCCGCGATAAGAACCTGCGTGAAGCTCTGAGTGTGCTGATACACCATGTTGACGGCTTTGTCACCGTTGACGGTTTCTCCGACCGCGCAGAAAATGCGGCAGAGCTTGCAGAGCTGATAAACTCACTCGGCGGTAAAGCGATCCCTGCACAGAACGGTCTGCTAACTGAAATAGAAAATATGAAACATCAGAATAAAGATGGCTTGACACTGATATGCGGTTCCCTCTACCTGGTGTCGGCAGTTCATGAGATATATAAAAACTGATTGATAGAAAGCGTGATAATATGAAACTCTTTATAGCCTCCGATATACATGGTTCAGCTTACTGGTGCGAGAAAATGCTGGCGGCGTTTGAAAAAAGCGGTGCAGAGAAAATGCTCCTGCTGGGGGATATCCTCTACCACGGTCCGCGCAATGACCTGCCCGAGGAATATGCACCCAAGAAAGTCATCGCTATGCTGAACCCACTGAAAGAGAAGATACTCTGCGTGCGCGGCAACTGCGATACCGAGGTTGACCAGATGGTGCTGGATTTCCCGATACTGGCTGATTATGCTCTTATCTGTGCCGATGGTTTAACAATATTCGCCACCCATGGTCATAAATTCAATTGTGATGACCTGCCGCCGATGAGCAAGGGTACAATACTTCTTCATGGTCATACGCACGTGCCTGTTATCGAAGATCACGGTGATTTTACCTATATCAATCCCGGCTCGGTGTCTATCCCGAAGGAGAATTCTGCTCACAGCTATCTTATTCTGGAAAACGGAAAATTCACATTTGGTGAATTGTAAAAATACAAAAAATGTTTATTGTGCAAATTTAATGAAAATTTGTTTTCCTCTTGAATAAAATACAAATATGTGATACAATTAACTAGAAGTAAGTATCCGTCTCGTTTTTATTTTCAAGGGGGTGAGCGAATGGAAGAGCTATACCGACTCGGCGCAGGTGTTTGCTGTGTTGATTTCACAGCGGGCGGTAAGATAGTTTCGGTGGACGATGATTTTTTCAGATACACGGGATACAGCCATGATTATGTTCTGGAAAATGAACTTACATTTTTCTCCCTTTTTGATGAGAATGTGCGGGAAGATATAGAGGAATATGTCAGCAATGCCGCTAACGATAACAGGGCTTTCTGCGTAAGACAGCCCATAACAGCGCGCGACGGTCATTCCATATTCATACACTGCTGCGGCATCATCAACGACAGGAGCCGTGTTCAGGTAGTATTCAGCGATTGCAGATGTCATGACAGACTGGACGATGAATATAAAAAGCTGATGCGCAAGGTGCAGGAACAGCGGGACAAGCTGCACATGATAGCTGAAAATACCGATGATGTATACTATGATTACGAGGTAAAGCGTGATATCATGCACCTGACCGTAAGTATCACAAGGTTCAGGCTGGATTATGACAACAGTCTTGAAAATTTTCTCGGCACAAGGGCGGCTGAGGAATTTCTCCACCCCGAAGATAGAGATGCCTATTTCGATGCCTGGGAGGAAGCGCTCCAAAAGCCCATGAAAGGCACTATGGAGTTCAGAACTAAGGCGTATGACGATGACTACTGCTGGTACAGTGATGCTTATATCAGCTTTGCGGACGAATCGGGCAAGGTCACAGAGGTCTTCGGAAGACTTTCAAATATCCAGAAGCTGAAAGCACTGGCGACCAAATCCGACAGCGATACCGAGTATATAAAGTTCCTGCTCCAGTCCGACCAGCTGACGGGACTTTACAACCGTAAGGGATTCACTCAGCAGGCTATGGATATTCTTGCAAAGCGTGAAAAGGATATGGTCTATGCCTTGGTATATTCCGATATCAACGAGTTCTCATATGTCAACGAGAACTTCGGCTACGAAACAGGCAACGCTATGCTGAGGGATTATACCAACTGTCTCAGGGGCGGTGCGAGCTTCATTATCGGCTGCCGCATCTATTCCGATTTCTTTATATGTCTATGCAAGGCGAAGACCCGACCTGCACTGATACGCAGTGTTGAACAGCAGAACGTAAGGTTCACCACGATGCAGAAGAAGAAATTTCCGTCGGGTGATATCCGCATCGCCTGTGGTATGTACATACTCCCCGATGGCGAGATAGAACTGAACACTGCCATCGACAACGCCAATCTTGCAAGGCGCAGCGTGAAACATTCCAGCAGTATACTCTGCGGTATCTATTCCCAGAGAATGAGGATGCAGAAACTCTACGAACAGTCCATCTGCAATGAACTTCACGCCGCTATCAAAAACAGGCAGATAGAGATGTTCCTGCAGCCCAAGTTCCATCTTGAAAAGCGTGTCATTATCGGCGCTGAAGCTCTTGCAAGGTGGAGAAATCCCAACGGTACTTACAAAATGCCTTTCGAGTTCATTCCCGTGCTGGAAAAGGTGGGCTATATCGATGAACTTGATTTCTTTATCTACGGCGAAGTACTGCGCACCCTTGAAAAGTGGAAGCATGACGGCAGAAAAGTCCTGCCAATATCAGTGAATTTCAGCCAGCATCATATCACTCAGCCGAAGTTCGTTGAAAATATCATAAGAACGGCGGACTGCTACGATGTTTACAGGGGAGATGTCGAGATAGAGATAACAGAATCCTGTTTCTCGGGGGATACTCAGTCACTGTTCTCGGTGATGGATAAACTCAGAAACGAAGGCTTCAAGGTCAGCATAGATGATTTCGGTATAGGTTATTCCACTCTCAGTGTGCTGATGAATGCACCTGTTGATATTGTGAAGATAGATAAGTCCTTCATCGACAATATCGAGCAGAACAAGACCGACCGGGATTTCGTCGCGAATATGTGCAGCCTTATAGATACAGCTAAAAAGGATATCATCTTTGAGGGTGTTGAGACCGATGCACAGGCGGCTATTCTCTGCCAGAGCGGCTACACCAAAGCGCAGGGCTGGCTTTTTGACAGGGCGATGCCTCTGAGCGACTTTGAAAAAAAGTATATGTATGACGACAATAAGTGATATATCAGGCTGCTGTTAAGACGGCAGCCTGTTTTTATGCATCAAAAAAAGCACTCTCCCCGCGGGAAAGTGCTTTTATTGTGTATGGATATTACATACTCTCGGGGCAGTCTATCTTCAGCATTTCCAGTATGTTGGAAATTATCTGCTTTACAGCCATGGAGAGTGAAAGTCTTGCCTGCATAACGTTCTCTTCCTCGCCCTTTATGCGGCAGGCATTGTAGAACTTGTGGTACAGTGTCGCGATATCTACCGCGTACTTGGTCACCTTTGCAGGGTCGTAAGCCTTTGCAGCTTCGGTTATTGTGGTGGGCAGAGTTGCCATCAGCTTAACGAGCTCCAGCTCCTCGGGGGTGCTGAGTGTTTCAGCCATATCAGCAGTAAAAGGCTTTGCCTCGATGTTCTCCTCTTTCAGCTTCTTGATAACGGAGCATATACGTGCGTGTGCGTACTGAACGTAGTATACGGGGTTCTGGCTCGAATTGGATATTGCCAGATCAAGGTCGAAATCGAACTGTGAGTTGGGCTCACGCAGGTTGAAGAAGAATCTTGCCGCATCTATCGGTATCTCCTCCAGCAGAGTGTTCAGTGTGATAGCCTTGCCCGAACGCTTTGACAGCTTGTATGTCTCGCCGTCCTTTACAAGTCTTACCATCTGCATGATAACGATGTCCAGCTTCTTCTCGTCAACGCCGAGAGCAGTCATTGCAGCTTTCAGACGGGGGATATATCCGTGGTGATCGGCGCCGAAGATATCTATCGCCTTATCGAACTTACGTACAGCCAGCTTGTTGTAGTGGTAAGCGATATCGGGTACGAAGTATGTGGGTATGCCGTTGTCGCGTACAAGTACCCTGTCCTTCTCGTCGCCGAAATCGGTAGTTCTGAACCACAGAGCGCCGTCCTGTTCGTAGGTGTATCCGCCGGCTTTCAGCTTCTCGATAACTTCCTGTACAGAGCCGTCATTGTGCAGTGTGCTCTCTCTGAACCATGTATCGTAGTTTATGCGGTACTTGGCAAGGTCTTTGTGAAGACCGTCGATATTCTTGGGCAGAGCGTAGTCTACCAGTGCTTTCTTGCACTCCTCCTCGGGCTGTGCGGAAGCTATCATGCCGTACTCATCGAAGAAATTCTTTGCGTGAGCGATTATATCCATGCCGAGGTATACATCATCGGGCATGGGGAAAGTTTCGGTATCTTCGTATATGGTCTTGCAGAAAGTGTCCATATCAAGGTTCTTTGCAACTATATCCTGACCCTTGTCGCCGCATATCTGCATATACCTCAGTCTCAGGGATTTGCCGAACTTCTCTATCTGGTTGCCTGCATCGTTTATGTAGAACTCTCTCTCAACATCATAACCTGCATACTCCATAACAGCCGCCAGACAGTCACCGATAGCGCCGCCTCTTGCGTTGCCTATGTGCATGGGTCCTGTGGGGTTAGCGGATACGAATTCCACCAGAGCTCTTTTGCCCTTGCCGAAATCCGTCTTGCCGTAGTCCTTGCCCTCATCGAGAACAGCCTTTACTACCGAACCGAACCAGCCCTTGCCGTAGTAAAAGTTTATAAATCCGGGACCTGCTATCTCGACTTTATCAAAACAGCTGCCTGTGGTATCTATCTTGCCTACGATAGCTTCTGCGATCTTTCTGGGAGCGCTCCTGAAAGGCTTTGCGCATACCATAGCCGCATTTGTGGAAACGTCGCCGTTCTTGGGGTCGGCGGGTATCTCTATATTGAAAGCGGGCACAGCCTCAGCAGGGAATACCTCCTCAGCTACCAGCTGACCCAGTGCGTTCAGCACCAGTTCCCTCGCCTGTGCGAAAGCGTCCTTTATCAAATCCTGCATCTTACTTCCTCCGTTTATCTCAGTTTAAGTTGAATATCTATATCAAAGGTGCCTATCAGTCCCGAATTGACATCTACCACATACGAGAAAGACAGCCTGCCTCCCTCATCTGTGAGCTTATCGGTTATTTTTCGTGCCTCAACGCCCACTTCAAAATTGCCGTAAAGCGTACCGTAGACACAGTGATGCTTCTCGCCGGGCTCTATCACCAGCTCCGAAGATACGTTGCCCCGTCTTGACATCACCACTTTTTTCTTGCCGAAGCTCTCTATCTTTGTGGTACAGCCCTCAAAGCCCGTAGCTTCGCTTTCTTCATACTCTATCAGATATCCGTCCGCGGTCTTTTCGTATGTTCCCACCGAGAGAACTTCCGTCTGCTCGCAGTTCACGGGGTCATCGTCAAAATCCTCGTACTGACGGCTGATTAGTACGATATCAACTTCTTTTTTATCCAAGCTCATTCTCCTAACATCGGTCAGCTTATTTTACTTATCCTGCCAAATGCATCAGTGCGCTGTCAGCACACACTTCTCCACCGTGCCCGAAAAACTCTCTCCCAGGAACCTTTCCACGTTTTCCGAGAAAAGTTCGGGGCTGTCGGTGCAGTAAAGCTTCTGACTGCCCTGTTCTTCACGCTCTGCCAGTTCATCGCTGAATGTGAGTGTCTTCACTGCGAACCTTGCAAGCTCGGCACCGGCGGATATCAGCTTTACGCCGTCACCCATTATGTCCGATATAAGGTCAGCCAGCAGGGGATAGTGTGTACAGCCCAGTATCAGTGTGTCCACCTGTTCGCGCTTCATACATTCAAGATACTCCTCAGCGAAATATCTGGTAGGCGCACAGTCCTTGCTGATATATCCGTTCTCTACCAGCGGCACGAACATGGGGCAAGCCTTGCCTATAACTTTGGCAGAAGGGTCTATGCTTCTTATCACCTTGCCGTAGCTTCCGCTCCTGATAGTAGCGCCCGTAGCGATAACGCCTATCCTGCCGTTTTTGGTAGATGCGCAGGCTGCATTGGCGGCGGGCTTGACTACGCCGCTGTAGCTGGGCTCTGTATTCCCGCTGAATTCGGGACTTGACATTATAACAGATGAAGCCGTGCCGCAGGCAACGAGTATCATCTTAACGTTGTGTCCCCTGAGAAACTCCATATCCTGTGCGGTGTATTCAGCTATGGTCTCCTTGCTTCGCGTACCGTAGGGGACTCTTGCGGTATCGCCTAAGTATACTATATCCTCGTGGGGCAGGAGCTTTGCAAGTTCCTTGACGCAGGTAAGTCCGCCCACGCCCGAATCGAATACACCAATGGGTGAATTATTCATAATCCACTTCCGATCTGTCGAGAGCAAGCTTTATCAGACGGTCTTCCTGCTCGGCATAGCTTATGCCTGCGTGTTCCATCAGCTTGGGGTACATACTTATCTTTGTATGACCGGGGAGAGTATTTATCTCGTTGAGTATTACTTCATTCTTGTCTGAAAGGAAGAAGTCACATCTTGCCAGACCCTCACAGCCCATAGCCTTGAAAGCCTTTACGGCAGTCTCGCGTATCTCGTTTATTATATCTTCGGAGACTCTGGCGGGTATGTAAGTCTTTGATTCCGAATTATTGTACTTTGCATCATAATCATAGAACTCGTTAGCAGCGGCTATCTCGCCTACTGTTGAAGCGAAAGGCTCATCGTTGCCCATTACAGCACATTCAAGTTCGATACCGACTATGCCCTGCTCAACGACTACCTTCTGGTCGTGTGAGAATGCAGCCTTGATGCCTGCCTTCAGCTCATCATAGTCATGTGCCTTTGTTATGCCCACGGAAGAACCGCAGTTAGCGGGCTTAACGTACATTGGATAGCCAAGCTCCTTCTCCATCTGTGCGCACTTCTCGTCAAGGTGCTTCATATCGCGGTATATCATGCTTATCCACTTAGCGGTGCGTATGCCGTGAGCTTCAAGTATGGTATGGGTAACGTCCTTGTCCATGCAGCAGGCGGAAGACAGAAGGTCACAGCCCACAAAGGGTATCTCAGCCATCTGGAATATACCCTGGATAGTGCCATCCTCACCGTTCTTGCCGTGCAGCACGGGAAATACAGCATCGACCTTTATATTGGTATAGCTGCCGTCGTCATCCAGCTGGATAAAGCCGCGGTGTACGGGGTCGGGGCTGAATATACAGGCAGCGTTGTCGGGATGTTCAGACCAGCTGCCATTCTCGATATCCTCCACACTTCCCATGAATCTTACCCAGTGACCTTTTTTGGTGATACCTATGCATATGATCTCATAGCGGTCGGAATTCGCACTGATACTGCGTATAACGTGAGCCGCTGAGACCACCGATACATCATGTTCATTGGATTTGCCGCCGAAAATGACAGCAACTTTAAGCTTTGCCATAATAATACGTCCTTTCGTGTACATACTACGTCAATTTAATATTATACCACATATTTACGCTGATTGCAAACACTAATTACAATGAAACAAAAAGTTTACAATTTCCGTGGCTTCTCCAAGGCAGAAAAAAGCAGGACGGAGCACACTGCATCCGTCCTGCGGTATGTTTTTATCATTGATCTACAAAAATAGTTCCGGCAGAGCTTACTTTTACGCCATTGTAGGTGTTATATATATGTGCGTAATCGCAAACAGGGTCGATACCAAGTTCGGTAAGGTCTATCATGGGGATATCAGTAGAACCCTCGTTTTCAAGTGCTATCTCATCGAATTTCTGATTTATGAGAGCCTTTTCTTCAGCTGTTAATACGAAGTGAAGACCCCATACCCTGTTGTTTATCCACGGATAAGCAAATCCGTCATTGTATAAATGCAGGCTGCCGTTTGCTTCTTTTATCTGGCTGTATGTCATGCCGACGCTGATACCTTCGCCGAGGGATTCGTTGCCTTGTACTATCAGTTCACGAACTTCCTCACTGTCGAGCACTACCTTCTGATCTCCGTGCCATCTGTCGGGTGCATCAAGAGGTTCGCTTGGCTGACCTTCCTCATTACGGTAGTCAACAAAGTAGATGTAGTTGGGAAAAGCGCGGCATTTGATGCCAAATACTATGGATCCGGAATCAGCGAAATTGAAGCCCGGTTCAGCCACCACTTCAAAATCATTGTTTGAAAGCTCTCTAAGTTCTGAATTGGTCATGCTGAACAGCTTTTCAGCAGTCATTTCTACAGGCTGAGCTTCTTTCTTTTCTTCGGGTACTTCGGTAGTGTCGGGAGCGGGCTCGGCAGGTTCGGAAGTATTCACTGCAGCAGTGACATCAAGTCCGCCTGATGCGGGTACTGCATAGTTTTCTGCGGGTGAAGATGATGTATCATCTGTCTTGGTGACTTCCCGACGGTTTACGGTATCCTCAGCGGCAGATGTATCGGAAAGGGAGACTTCTATCACTTCGGAAGTAAGTGTATCAACAGCGCTTGAAGTATCTGCTTCTGCCGAAACATAACTTGTGTCACGAACTCTCACATCGCCCGCGATATCTGCATTTTTATCCATGCGGCTCAGGCTCATGGGAACGCCCACTGCTATCACAGCCGCCGCGGATATGCCTGCTATCTTGCCTATCATAGGGATACTGCTTAAAGAAGCTCCGGATCTTGTCACCATAGCCGCCGCTTTCTTGGGAGAAACAGTTCCGCGCAGGAGACGGTTCATGGGCACAGCGGAAAGCACGATGCCCTTGCCTGCCATTTCCTCGATCTTGCTTTTCAGCTTCTTGCGGGCACGGAAGAGCTTCTGCTTTACGGTGTTCTCGGGGATACCCATGGTTTTTGCCACATCTGCAAGGTTCATGTCATTATAATAGTACAGTATCAGTGCAGACTTCATATCGGGTTTCAGGCTGTCTATCATGGCTTTCAGCTGTCTTGCCCTGTCCTTGTCGGTGGCATAGTCCTCGGGCACCATTATGGGCTCATTGAGACTGTGGCTTTCCATGGCTGCTTCAAACTCCTCATCGGTATCGAAGTATACATCGCTCTTCCTGCTGCGGAACATATCGGTACACTTGTTGTATGCGATGCTGTGCAGCCATGACACGTAATTCTCAGGCTTTTCCAGAGAATCTATCTTCTCCATGGACTTCAAGAAAGTATCCTGTGTTATATCCTCAGCTGCTTCCTTGCTGTCAACATTTTTCAGTACAAAGAAGTACAGTCTGTCATAATATTCTTCATAAAGAGCCTTGAATGCATTTTTATTTCCGGCCTTTGCCTGTTCTACTATATCGATAAGCTCATTCTTTTTCATCCGGTTTTTCCTCCTCATTTATCCTTGTTTCCAGTTCTTTCAGCAATATTTCTTTCTCTTCGTCCGACAGTGCATCATCTTTCTGCATCTGTATGAGCAAACGTCTGAACATCTCATCTATCGTGATATCCATACTGACCTCTCTTTTCTCGTGGACCCTGTTATCTCCATTTTATCATTTCCATGTCGGGTTGTCTATGTCTTTCTGTAAATAAGACGGCTGAAGTCTTAACAGGGTTACACTTTTTTGAAAATATTTTTTTTCGGCGCACCGACCTCTCTATTTTATTACTAATCTTTTGTTCTTACTTTACTGCATTTGCCGATCGGTATTTATGTCTCTCTGTAAATAAGACGGTAGAGATCAGAACAAGGTTACACTTTTGGAGAAAAAATATCTGATAGTAAAATTTATGTGCGATAGCAGGAGATACTCATGGAGGATATCAGGTCCCCGATGCAGATATCTTATCATGGTACTGGGTACGGCACAGGCGGTTTATAAACACGAATGGAAAGAGCGTATGCATCAGTTCTGCATACGCTCGTATCGCTGTTATTTAATTTATGGTAAATTTGCCGCAAATTACTTGATCACCTTTGGCTTTGACTTTTTCTGTAAAGGCACAGCTTCTTCTTCGGCTGCCTTATCCTCAAACAGTGCTTCCTCTGCATCTGCGTCTTCTTCCTCGGGGTTTTTCTCGCCTGTCTTATCATAATAAGGCTGTATAACGTTCTTGCGTATCACGGGATAACAATTGAAGCACGCTACGAATGTGAGGAACGCATACGGGAAGAACATCAGCAGAGTAACTCCAACAGGCATGGTAGATGGCATTATGAGTACTATATAGTTGAATGCTATCACCAGCAGCGACACCACCAGAGTGTATATGGTGTTTTTAAGACCCAGTGGCACGAGAAACAGTGCGTTGCGGAGTATCTGCTTCATGGTCAGGTTAGTCGAACACATCATCTGATAGATGTAGAAGTGCATCATGAAGAACACCAGCATACACGAAAGTGACAGGACATATGGTACATACATGATACTGTTTTCCTGTGCCATACGGTTGTACATCGGTACGCCAAAGAGAAAGCTGACAATGACTATCGAGTCGATATATCCCATCACAAGCCCCTGTTTCAGGTTCTTTTTGAACGCCTTGCGAAAATCATGCAGCATGAACGTTGGTCTTTCCTGCGAATAGTTGCGTGCTACCCTTGTCATAGCCGCAGTTGCAGGCCCTATTATGCCCGATATAAGCAACAGAAGCAGCCATTTCATATTTCCTGTATATGTCAGCAGCACCAGCATGGCGAACAGCGGTACCGTAAACAGGAAGTACACCAGATTAAGCCCCATAAGCTGCCACATATGCCTGAAATATACCTCCCAGAATTTGAAGAACGGACGCTTTTCGTGAGGCGTTTTCAGAACTCCTCTTCCGGGCGTATCGTAATTTCCGAAAAATCCCATTTTACTCTCCTTGATTTTTATGTCCTGACAGACCTTGCTGTCAGATAAGCTTTCCTGAAAACAAATAACAGCAGATAGTATCAGCCCCTGCCGCCAGTGCCAGCATAGCTTCCACTACCAGCAGTTTTGTCCCGTAGAGTTTCACTGCACCCGAGGGGTCATATCCTCGTCCGCCTGACAGTGTGAGCCGCAGGTAGATATTCGACAAGCTGAGAGCCTCTCTCGCAGCCAATGCAAGTGCCAGTGCCGATATCACTGCACCGGGCAGGAATAGTCCTGCTGCATACAGCATATCTCCCTTGCCTGCGGTACTGTAAAGCTGTGCGGCTTTATGACCGATGCCCATACCTCTCAGCATGATGAGCAGAACAGCGAAAGGCTGTCCCACCGCACATAGACCCGCAATTGCCAGTCCCAGCAGGAACACCGTGCTCCCCAGCAAAGAGCCCGCCATGACACTTCCGGGGTCGTTTTGCAAAAGGCTTTTCATCCCGCCCGAAGGCAGGAAAAGTCTGCTCGCCTGTGTATCAGCCGAAAGGCAGAAGCACATCGTCCCGATGAGCACACCTGTCAGCGTTGCTCCGCACATGAATGCGAACACACCTGTGCCGTATCTTGCTCTGTTTTCATCTGTCCTGCAGGGGCTCGTCTGCATCATCATCACCTCGATAATAATACTATGTCCCCCGCGGGAAGTTTATTCCTGTATTATTTTGCCAGCTCGTAAGCTCTGTTGGTGCAGGCTTCGCAGCATTCCTTTACTGCTTTTTCGATGTTGTTTGCTCTCAGCTTTTCAAGACCTGCGATGGTGGTGCCGCCCTTTGATGATACCATGGTTATCAGCTCATCAAGAGTTTTGCCGCTGTCGGTTATCATCTTTGCAGAGCCTATCAGCGACTTTGCAAAAAGGTCGGTAGCAGCCTTTTCATCGATGCCCACGCTCTTTGCGTAGTCGATGAAGCACTGTGCATAGAGGTAAATGAAAGCGGGTGAAGAACCGTTTATGGCGATGACCTCTTTCATCTTATCCTTGGGCAGTACCGAGTAGATACCGCATGAACCGAATATCCTGCAAACCAGTGCGAACTCTTCTTCGGTAACGCTGTCGGACTTTGCAAGAGCGGTAGCGCCCTCGCCAAGCAGCAGAGGAGTGTTCGGCATTACCATAACTACCTTTGCGCCCTCGATGGTCTTTGAAGCGATATTATCATCGGTAACACCTGCGCATATGGATACTATCACCTTATCCTTGGTTACTTCATTCTTTATCTTCGCAAGAACTTCGTCCAGCTGCTGGGGCTTTATGGCAAGAAATACGCAGTCGCACTTTGCAGTGAGCTCTGCTTCGCTTTCAAGACCCTTAACGCCCATAGCCTTAGCTCTTTCCTCAGCTGCCTCGCTGCTGTCGTATGCGTAAAGCTCGATCTCGCTGCTCATGCTGCTGCCGAGGATACCTTTCATTATAGCGCTGCCCATATTGCCTGCGCCGATGAATCCTACTTTATAACTCATTATGTCACACTTCCATTCAAAAAATAGATGTACTTATTATATCACGCTTCATGCCATATTTCAAGTACATTTTATGAAAAAACCTCAATTCTGCCGACTGCGGCACATGATATAAAAAGACACTCCTGCGTTTGTGCAGAAGTGTCAGAATATCATCTCAGCAGCCCGGCAAGCTCTGAATAAAGCACCGAGGGTATAACAGGCTTAGCTATATGGATATCCATGCCTGCCTCTTTCGACCTTTCCATATCTTCGGGATATGAGTTCGCGCTCATGGCTATCATCTTGACCTTTGCGCTGTCTGTACGCTCTAAGGCGCGTATCTTGCCTGCGGCTTCAAGTCCGTCCATAACAGGCATTTTAACGTCCATGAGTATCACATCGTAATATCCGATCTCCGATGCAATGAACTTTTTCAGGCACTCATAGCCGTTGGCGGCTGAGTCGGTCTCAAAGCCGACACGTTTCAGCAGTTTGACTTCGAGTATGCGGTTGATGGAATGGTCATCCACCACCAGGGCACGCTTTCCGCTGAAATCATAGCTCATATCTGCGTTCTTATCGTTAGCCTTACCGCCCGATGCCGGTTCGCAGTCGATCTCGACAATAAATTCCGTTCCCACGCCGATCTGCGATTTCACACGGATATCTCCGCCCATCAGATCCACAAGGTTCTTGACTATGGAAAGTCCAAGACCCGAGCCCTGTATCTCGGCAGTTGCGGCTGTCCTCTCCTGAGTGAAAGGCTTGAACATATTCTTTGTGAACTCTTCGGACATACCTATGCCGTTGTCCTTAACGGTAAATACTGTCCTCACCCTGCCGTTGCCCGCCGCCATCTGGGATACTGTCAGCATCACCTTGCCTTTTTCGGGCGTGAACTTCACGGCATTGGAAAGCAGGTTCATAAGTATCTGCCTGAGCCTCAGCTTGTCCAGCACCAGTGTATCCGCAAAGATATCATGGAATTCAGCCGAGAATGTGATACCTTTCTGTTCAGCCAGCGGAGCTGTCATAGATGTAAGTGTCTCCGCCAGAGTTTCAAGTGAATAAGCCTCGGGATAAAGAGTGAACTGTCCGCTCTCTATCCTAGCCATATCGAGCACATCGCCCAGTATCTCCAGCTGATACTCGGCAGATTCCCTTATCTTTCCGAAATACTCCTTTACAGCCCTGCCGCTGCTCTCTTCTTCACCAAGTTTTGCAAGCCCGATAATAGAATTCATGGGTGTACGTATATCATGGCTGATACGCGACATATGATCCGTGACCGCTTCATAGTTCCTGCGAGCCCGTGACAACTCACCTTTCAGCTCAGCGATCTCTTTTACCGCAGCCAGATACTCCTCCTCGGTATGCAAACAAGCACCCCCTCCAAAATATTTATACTATTATAACACATTATTAAGTAAATGTAAAGAGGAAAATTTTTGTTCAATTCATAATTCATAATGCATAATTCATAATTATTGTTGGTGAAGATAACGTAGCTGTACTTAGGATAGAATGCCAAGGAGGAGAGCTTTGAGTCAAGTCTTTCGCGAAAGGCTTGCGGGGAGCCACAATCAGCAAAGCTGACTGTTGAGGGCAGAGCCTCTCGGTCAAGGCACAAAAGCGACGTAGCAACAATCAAAGCAGTAGCAGACTATCTCCCGACCCCATAGGCGCGGGTAATCTCAAATCTCAGAGCGTGAACAAACCCATACCCCGCACAAACTAAGTCCGTATATATTGCCCGCGCCCGTCGTCAAACAGCGAAGCCACAGCCGACGCAGTCGCTGTTCTTTGACGGCTCGACCCGCAAGGGGCGACACTGTCCACCGCAGTACATATAATTAAAAGCAGATAAAGCACACAGTAAGACAATATCAGACAAAGACCCACCCTTACCAACAAGCTATATTCACCGTAAAAAACACCCGAAATCTCCCCATATACTGTGCATTTTTACCTGTGAACGAAAAATGAAACGGTAAACGAGAAATCGAGAAAAACAAAGAGATTTAAAGAGAAATCAAGAGAATGAGGGATATAAATTAAAAATTCGGCGTATTGACTATTGACATTGACGGAAAGATGTTGTATAATAGCTTACGTTGCGAATCCCGAGGGCTGTCTTGCGTGCGCCGTCGGGCAGATAGAACGGTTTTTACCGTACACGATATTTTAAGGAGGATACGATATGTCTACTTATATGCCCAAGGCTGCGGACATCACCCGCAAGTGGTATATCATCGACGCTGAGGGTCAGTCCCTCGGTAGAGTTGCTGCTAAGGCAGCTACTATTCTTCGTGGTAAGCATAAGCCTACTTATGCACCTCACGCTGACTGCGGCGACCACGTAATCATCATCAACAGCGACAAGGCTGTTCTCACAGGTAAGAAGCTCCAGCAGAAGAAGTTCTACCACCACACCGGTTGGATAGGCGGTCTGAAGGAGATCGGCTATGACAAGCTGATGGCTGAGCAGTCCGACAGAGCTATGACAATAGCTGTTGAGGGTATGCTCCCCAACAACACTCTTGGCAGAGCTGCTGCAAAGAGACTGAGAGTTTATAAGGGTGCTGAGCATAACAATGCTGCACAGAAGCCCGAAAAGTACGAGCTGTAAGAAAGGAGCAATCAGAATGTACGAATCCAAGCAGCCATATTTCTATGGCACAGGCAGAAGAAAGCACTCTGTTGCCCGCGTTCGTGTTTACGAGGGTACAGGTAAGGTTACTATCAACGGCAGAGACATCGACGATTATTTCGGCCTTGAGACACTCAAGCTGATCGTTCGTCAGCCTTTCGCTGTTACTGATACTGTTGACAAGTATGACATCGTTTGCACTGTTACAGGCGGCGGTGTTACAGGTCAGGCAGGCGCAATCAGACACGGTATTTCCAGAGCTCTGCTCCAGGCTAGCGATGAGTTCAGACCTCTCCTGAAGAAGGAAGGCTTCCTCACTCGTGACCCCAGAATGAAGGAAAGAAAGAAGTACGGTCTGAAGGCTGCTCGTCGCGCACCTCAGTTCTCAAAGAGATAATCATATCTCTATCAGAATACTTCAAAGCATATCAAGGCATTCATCGTTTGGTGGATGCCTTATTTGTATAATAAAGAAAAAATATATGGATAAGCAGCAAGTAATAGAAAATATTATCACATACTTAGGAGCAATTACATCGCCTGTAAATGTGTATTTCCTGCCCCCAACATTATAAACACTCTTTCCGAATATGCCAATTATGTTACTTCAATAGAGCGTTTTGAAAACAAAGGCACTGTGATCGACGGCATTGCCGCAGGTATCAGGCTTTTTCAAAACGGTGATATCATCCATGATATTTTATTGATAGATCCCGAAAAGCCCGAACCTCTTCTTGATGCGATCTGTTCTTTTTCAGATATGATATAAAGGTTTCTTCGTTGCATTTTTCGCTGTTTTGTTCTTTTGTGTTGACAAAACCCAAGAAAAATGTTACAATAACTATATATGTGACACCGCGGAGGTGTGAGAAATGGAGAAAGATGGTGTCAGGCTGCCCGAATACAGCGTGCTGATGTCCGTGTATAAGGGAGAAAAACCTGAGTTCCTTAGAGAATGTATCGATAGTATGCTTGAACAGACCTTTGCGCCCGATGATTTCGTGCTGGTCTGCGATGGCCCGCTTACCAAGGAACTGGATAATGTTATCAGTGAGTATGAGCATAAGCATGAGTGCTTCCGCGTGCTGCGCCTGCCAGAGAATATGGGAGTGGGCTACTGCGCCAACGAAGGACTTAAAATGTGCAGGAACGAGTATATCGTAAAGATGGACTCGGATGATATCGCTCTGCCCGAACGCTGTGAGCTCTCCATGTATATGATGGCGAAGCACCCCGGGGTCGATATGCTGGGCGCTTATATAAGCGAGTTTGACAGCGACACGGGTGAAGAGATAGCTGTCAGGAAGACACCCACCGGTGATTCTGCGATACGGAAGTACGCTAGGCGCAGAAACCCATTCAATAATCCCACGCTGGTGTATAAAAAGTCATGGGTCGAGAAAATAGGCGGCTACACGACGGTAAGGCGCTGCGAGGACTACGATTTCGTTGTGCGTATGCTGGCTGCGGGTGCTGTGGGAAGAAATATCCCCAAGGTGCTGGTGAGATACCGCGTCAACGGCGGAAACTATGACAGACGCCGCAACTGGGCAAATACCAGGAGCTTCATAGCGGTGCGCTGGAAGATCTATCGCTCGGGATTTTCGGGACTGTGGGACTTCACCGTTACCACTGCTGCGCAGCTCGTGATGTTCCTGCTGCCATCATCGCTGACCGGAAGATTTTACAAGAAACTGTTGAGATGATTACGCAGAAACGTTCAGTTCTTACAGAAATAATACAAATTGTTTCACAACAAGTACAGTTAAGGAAAATCCCTTGACTTTGAAAAGAAAAGTTGGTAATATTATTGAAGCGTCCCGGGAAAGAGTTTCGCGGGACTTATCAATGGGAAAGTAAACGGCGCTGATAACGCCGATCTGAAAGTAAGGAGGTTCGCTATGGAGCCGAGTGTCAAGCTGTGCATGGGCTGCATGAACGAGCTGGGAGCGGACGGACACTGCCATTATTGCAGTTATACGGACGATATCCCCCATTTACAGGCTTATCTGGCACCCAGAACGGTGCTGGATAACAGATATGTCATAGGCAAGATGCTCTCATATAATGGCGAGGGCGCTTCGTATATATGTTATGATATGGTCGGCAAATGCAAATGCGTCTGTCGTGAATATATGCCTGATACACTGTGCGAGAGAGCGCCCGATGGACTGACTCTCAACGTTAACAGGGACTGTCTGGCGAAGTATAAGACATTCATGTCAGAATTTGCCGATATGAACAAGGTGCTTTCAAGAATGAGGAACCTCACCCATATCGTCACGGCAAAGGATATGTTCGCCGAGAACAATACTACCTATGTTATTCTCGAATATGTTGAGGGTGTGTCGCTGAAGAAATTCTTGCAGTCGAACAAGGGATTCCTCACATGGGAGCAGGTAAAGAAACTCTTCGTGCCCCTGTTCACTACGCTGAATATAATCCACAACGCAGGGATAATCCACAGAGGTATCTCCCCTGAGAATATAATAGTTACTACCGATGGCGAGCTGAAGCTCACAGGCTTCTGCATAAGCTCGATAAGAACATCGAATACAGGCATGATGCCTGAGTTCTATTCGGGTTATACCGCACCCGAGCAGTATTCATCACTGCAGTGGCAGGGTACATGGACTGACGTCTATGCGGTGGCTGCTGTCATCTACCGCATACTCACGGGCAATATGCCCCTTGATGCTAATACGAGGATACACAATGATACGCTGATGGAGGCTTCACGCATAAATCCGCGTATACCCCTGCATATCTCCGATGCGCTGGCACAGGCTATGGCTGTACGCGGCGAGGAGAGAACACAGACCGTTACCGAACTGGTCTCAGGTCTGTTTGAACAGCCTTCGAGGATAGAGCACCCCAAGGGCTCTACACAGACTATCCCGATACAGCATATCCCACGCGATGAAAGACGCTATCGCGATGAGGAGGACGAAGAGGAAGAGTATCAGCGCAGAAGACCTGCAAAGAAGAGCAGCCGTATGGCAACAATAGTCGGTATCTGCGTGCTGGGCGTCCTGCTGGTGATAGGAATATATCTTATGACACAGCTTTTTGCTCCGCCCGATGAGAATGCAAATGCGGTATCCCGAGCTCCCAAGGAAGAGATCTCCGACAGTGAGGAAGAGGACAGCTACGATTACGGCACTGCTACGATCACCACCGAAGCTAAGTCTGATGATGATGATACCGAGTACGGCAGAGGTTCTATAATGCCGAATCTGGTCGGTCTGTACTATACAGAAGTCGAAAAGAAGATGGGCGACGAGTTCACCCTGAAGCCGAAGTATTACTACTCTGACGATGACGACCGCGGCTACGTAAAGAGCCAGAGCATCCCCGAGGGAACAGATTACGATCCCAAGAGGAAGAACGAACTGGTTCTGGAAGTGTGCGCTGGACCTTCTGTAATACCTGTACCTGACTGCACTAATTATTCCAAGAGCGAATATCTCAGCCTGCTTGACAGCCTGAACATCAAGTACAGTGTTGCCGAAGATTACAGCAAGTCGGTGCCTTATGGTTTGGTATCCAAGACAAGCATACCTGCAGGCGGCTGGATAAATATCGAGGATGGTGATATCCTCACTGTAACGATCAGCCTTGGCAGACCGCCCGAGACTACAACCAAGGCAAAATCACCTGATGACAGCAGCGATGACTCTTCAAAGTCAGATCAGATAGGCGTTGAGGTACAGGATCCATGGGCTCCCCACGTAGATCCACCAGTAAACTCTGATGACACATCAAACGTCGATCAGCCCGAAAATACGGAGAATCAGAACGATGGCGGCGACAATAACGGCGGAGTTGTGTTCTACTGATATCAAACGTTTTCGGAATATTGCATTAAATAATGAACTTCATCTAAAACGTTTTTGAAAAAATGTGAAAACGTGCACAAAGCCCTTGACATTCCGAGGGCTTTGTGTTATTCTTAGATTTGGAAAATTGAGAAGAAAAGGGCATATAATGGACAAACAGCCCGAATTTGGAGGTATATTTTATGGCAAAGAAAATCGGCGTTCTTACAAGCGGCGGCGATGCTCCCGGAATGAATGCAGCTGTCAGAGCAGTTTGCAGAGCAGCTCTGCAGAGGGGCATGGAAGTAGTTGGTATCCAGCGCGGATACAACGGTCTGCTGAACGGTGAAGTCTTTGAGATGAACGCAAGATCTGTATCAGGCATTATCCAGAGAGGCGGCACTTGTCTTTACACAGCAAGATGCCCCGAATTCAGAAATAAGGAAGGCGTAGCCAAGGGCAGAGACAAGTGCAAGGAACTTGGTCTGGATGGCATCGTTGTTATCGGCGGAGACGGCTCTTTCAGAGGCGCAGCTGACCTTTCAGCAATGGGTATCCCCTGCATAGGTCTTCCCGGCACTATCGACAACGATATCTCATGCACAGAGTATACTATCGGTTATGATACCGCTATGAATACTGCTATGGAAATGATCGACAAGATCAAGGATACTGCACAGTCCCACGACAGATGCTCTGTTGTTGAGGTAATGGGCAGAAACGCAGGCTACATAGCAATAAACGTTGGTCTGGCTGTTGGTGCTGAGGCTGTTATCACTCCCGAAGAGGATTATGACATCGATGCTATCTGCGAAAAGATCAAGAATACAATTAAGAACGGCAAGAACCACTTCGTTGTAGTAGTAGCTGAGGGCGTTGGCAAGACCGACGAGATCACTAAGATCATCAGCGAGAAGACAGGCGTTGAGACCAGAGCAACTATCCTGGGTCACGTACAGAGAGGCGGCTCTCCTACCGTTCGCGACAGAGTCGTTGCTACACAGATGGGCTATCACGCTGTTGAACTGCTTGAAAAGGGCATCGGCAACAGAGTTGTCGGCATGAAGGATAACAAGGTCTATGACGTTGATATTCAGGAAGCACTGTCCATGAAGAAGCCTTTCGAGGACGAACTTTACAAGATACTGAACGAAACTGCGTTCTGATAAAACAGGATACGGACATATACAGAGAAGGATACCGAGCGTTAAGTGTTCCGCGGAAGGGAAGTTGCCGTGGAAACGAAAGGGCGAGAGCCATGCAGTTCGGTATTCGCATCCCGCTGAATATGTGATTTAGAAGCTTTTCATAAACGTTTCACTTATCCGCATGTCATCGACTTGCATGATAAGGAGAGATGTTTATGAGGAGCTTTTTCGTAATTACAGGGACGTTTCAAATCAGCTGAAAGTCCTGAGAATACTGTGCAGGTATCGTAGTATTCTGATGTCATTTTTATTTGTAAACTTATTGTGAACCTTTAAACGAAAAATCGAAACCGTTTACGAAAAAGAACTTTGCCCGACTTGTGCATTCTGCAATATTCCTGCCCTGAAAAAAGAGCAGTATAAACAGTTATGAGAAACCATTTTCTCCCCAAGGTATTGTTTTTGCAGCAAATAAATATAAGTTAAAACTATTACGTAAACGGAGCGGTTATTGACAAATAACTGCGAAAACGTTATAATATAGGTGTACTTGGGGAAGTATGCTTTTATAAAGGCGGGGATATGTCATAGTGCAGGGTAATAAGCACGGACGCATCCAAAAAATGGCGGCTGCGGCGCATTAGCGCTGTAGCCGTTTTTCGGTTTGTGAGGTCCTGTCATACAAAACAGGGCAGAGGCTGAAAAAATTTTGCGTGGGGGCTTTACAATTCCGGGAAAATGATATATAATATATGTGTATGTATTTTTTTATGAAGGAGTAAAGATAATGGCAGTTGTTTTTTTAGAGAACCTTAGATCGGAGCTTGAAGCCTGCCGTCCGATGATAAAGGAGCTGCACGATGTTTACGATATCGAGAATGCAGCCGAGAAGATAGAAGAGCTTCACGAAAAGGCAGCAGAACCCGGATTCTGGGATGACCCCGAGAAATCACAGGTAGTTCTGCAGCAGACAAGGAACCTTGAAGGCAAGGTAGAGCGTTATAACAAGTTCAACGGTGCTGCCGATGATATCGAGGTAATGATAGAGATGGCTGCCGAAGAGGACGAGGATACTCAGGCAGAACTGGTCGAAGAGATCAAGGCTGAGCTTGACAAGCTGAAAGCCGATCTTGATGCGGCATCCCTGGAAACTCTGCTGACAGGCGAGTATGACCACAGCAATGCGATCCTGAACTTCCACGCAGGCGCAGGCGGAACCGAGGCTCAGGACTGGACTGAAATGCTCATCAGAATGTACACCAAATGGGCAGATTCCCACGGCTTCAGCGCTAAGATAATGGATATACTCGAGGGCGGTGACGCAGGTATAAAGAGCTGCTCCATGTTCATCGAGGGCGAAAACGCTTACGGATATCTGAAAAGCGAATCAGGCATACATAGACTTGTCCGCATTTCGCCTTTTGACAGCTCCGGAAGCAGACACACATCATTCTCTGCGGTTGAAGTAATGCCCGAACTCGATGATAATATCGAAGTTGAGATCAGACCCGAGGATATCGAGATGGAAGTTTACCGTGCAAGCGGCGCGGGCGGACAGCACATCAACAAGACTTCCTCTGCGGTAAGACTGATACACAAGCCCACAGGTATTGTTACAGCCTGCCAGACTCAGCGTTCACAGTTCCAGAACAAGGACTACGCTATGAAAATGCTGAAAGCAAAGCTGATCGAGATCAAGGAGAGAGAACACCTCGAAAAGATCGAAGATATCAAGGGCGTACAGAAGGAGATAGCATGGGGTTCGCAGATTCGTTCCTACGTTTTCATGCCCTATACCCTTGTAAAGGATCTCCGTACAGGATATGAGTATAACAACGTCAAGGCTGTAATGGACGGCGACCTCGATGGCTTCATCAACGCCTACCTGAAAGCCCTCTCACTCGGCAAGATCGAGAAGAACTGAAAAAAATAAACAGCCCCTTTGGGCTGGGTATATAAGAAAATATATGATTATTATTGAGGGGGCTGTTGCAGCCCCAACAAAGAAAAAGACGCCTGACACACCAAAAAGGTAGTGCCAGGCGTCTCATTTTGTGGTATAATGTAATTGCAAATATAACATCAAACCAACGAAAGGATTGTACCACAAAAATGAGAAATTGTCAAGTGCGTCTTAACATGAATTATGAGATCTACATCGAAGAAAGCTCACCTGTCAGAGTATTGAGCAATGTTATAGATGAGATCTATCAAAAAGAAGAATACACGATAGTAAGCAAGTGGAATGGCGCCATACCCGAGGATATCATGATGAAGATACTCATCTACGGCTACATGAACGACTCTTTTTCAAGCCGTAAGATTGAACAGCTCTGCAAAAGGGATATCCATTTCATGTGGCTTCTCGATGGCTTTGGAGCTCCGGATCACAGCACTATCTCAAGATTTCGACAGAAAATGGGAGAACAGATCGATCGTGTGTTTTACGCTGTTGTAAAGTATCTTTTGAATATGAAAGAGATAAGCGGTAAGAACCTGTTCATTGATGGCACCAAGATCGAAGCTAATGCAAACAGATATACATTCGTCTGGAAGAAGTCTGTATCCAAAAACGAACAGAAACTGCGAGCAAAACTGCCTGAGATACTTGATGAGATAAATTATGCTTATGGTGTGAGATTCCCCGAAAATACGCCAGTTTCGGATATGATCGGTACACTTTCTTCACTTATGATAAAATTTGGTATTGAACGAGTTTACGGAAAAGGACATCATAAATCAGTATATCAGAAAGCACTTGAAAAGCTTGAGGGATATCAGCAGAAAATACAGCAGTACGAACAATATAACAGCCTTTTTGACGGAAGAAACAGCTTTTCAAAGACAGATACCGATGCAACATTCATGCACATGAAGGAAGACCATATGAGAAACGGTCAGCTGAAACCCGGATACAACATACAGGCAGCAGTGGAAGGCGAGTATATTGTAGGTATAGACGTTTCAAGCGAACGGAGCGATGTAAATACGCTGATCCCGTTTCTGTCAAAGCTCAACGATCTGGAGCTGTTTGTATTGAAAAACATCATCTGTGATGCGGGTTATGAGAGCGAGGAGAACTATCTTTATCTCAGATCACATAACATGACCTCATACATAAAACCCGTAAATTATGAGCAGAGCAAAAAGCGGAATTATCGTACAAAATACGGCAGACCCGAGAATATGGAATACCACGAAATGGGCGATATTTTCGTATGCAAAGCCGGCAGGATACTTTGGAGAGTCGGGACTAAACACGAAAAAAGCAAGACGGGATTCGTTTCCGAAAAAGCTATGTACAGATGTGAAAGCTGCGAAGGTTGTCCCTACAAACAGAACTGTACAAAAGCAAAAGGAAACAAGACGCTGTCTATATCGCATAAGTTCAAAGAACTGAGAACAGAAAGCCTGGAAAATATAACGACCGAATTCGGAAAACAGCTCAGAATGAACCGAAGCATACAGGCTGAAGGCGTATTCGGAGTACTGAAACAGGATCATGGCTTCAGAAGATTCCTGTGCAGGGGGAAAAATAACATCAGAACTGAGTTCCTTTTGCTGGGACTTGCATACAACATAAAGAAGCTTTTTGCTAAGATCTCAGAAAACCGACTTGGAATTTCTCTTTTTGAACTGAAATCAGCATAAAACCAGCAGAACATTACACCCCCGAGTCCTCTTTTTTGAAGAGGGCTTGGGGGTGTGCGCACTGAAACAGCTTATTTCACCAGTAAATATGTTTTTTTACTCTGATGTTCGGATATGGTTAGAGGGTGCTGCGATTGCAACACCCCCTTTGTTTTACTATCCGAAGTCTGACTTTTGACCTCATGAAATATTATATAAGAAAATTTAGTTAAAATAAAAAAATGAATAATGATTAAAAAAACGATTTTTAAAAAGATAGAATTCGTCAAAAAAAAATCCTCTGATTAAATCTCAGAGAATTCAGCTTTATGATGCAAGAATTATACGCTTACTTCCTATTGACAACAACAGGGCTGAGAATGCGATAAGACCGTTTGCTGTCGGCAGACGCAACTGGCTATTCAGCAACACAGCCAACGGAGCGAAAGCGAGCGCGGTGCTGTATTCGATAATTTCAACTGCGCAAGCTAATGGTCTTGATGCGGAGAAATACCTGACCGAGCTGTTTTCACAGCCTGCGGAAACGATATTATTACCATGGAGGGAAGAAAATGAAACTTAGTAATGAAGATGCAAAGCTGTTTTATGAACTGTTTTTTCCACTGCTTGACTATGTGAACAGAGAATATCATATACTTCCTGAGGAAGATTATTTCGGGCAAGGAATGATCGACCCACAGGATGCTGTGGAGGTTGCCCACTTTTTGTGGGAACGGACATGGATCATTGATGATTATCTTGAGCGATCGGATCTGCCCGAAGAACACATGGAGATACTTAAAAGCTGGAAAGGGTGCATCACCGGCAGATTTATCATTGAGCGACATTTGAAAAAGGGATCGGTATTTATTTCGATCGATGACAATTCTGTTTTTCTTGTAAACGGCATTGTCAGCAGTTGGGAGGAAATGCTGACAAATGTACCGATGCCAACTTTGCTTGATGCAACGCTTCTGCCATTTAAAAATGCGATCATTTCCGATGGACTTGTATCTGTTATTCCGATCATATTCGGTCCTAACAGCAAAGCTGATTTCAAAGAAATATACATGGACGCAAAGAGAAATGGAGAAATCAAAGCCAGAATATGATGTTACAGCCGGGTGTTATCTGCCCGGCTGTTTGCTTTTATGATGCGGGGGGTTATACGCTTACTATAAAATCGCCTAAGGTGAAATCTCTTAATAGAAGATTGCCAAGGTATTTGAAAACCATACAAGTGAACTTCTAAATATTCACGAGAATGGTGAAACTATCATAGCTACATCTCACATGATGTTCCTGTTCTTCTTTCCGCTATAGTATATCCACATAATCTACAACAACTATATAAATTCTGCGTTAATTCTATTGACAAATAAATGATTATCTGTTAAAATAATATTTAAGTAAACAATTTAACTAAGTTTACTTAACAGATAAGACAGAAAGGAAAGAAAAATTATGAAGAGAAAATCAAAGATCTTGACTGTTGCTTCAGTGGCTATGATCAGCTTTGCACAGCTTCCTGTTACTGCCTTTGCAGCCGATACCCCAACTACATACCAGATATGGATCGGCAGCACTCAGGTAACAAGTGAGAACAAGAACGACATACTTTCAGACGGAGGTTCCGTTAAGTATGATCCTTCCATTCATCTTCTCACCTTTGACAACCCTAAGGAGATCAAAGGCGAAACTAAAGATTCATCTTGGTGGTCTGCTATACTTGCAAAGGAAAGTATAACAATGACAGGAACACTTAATATGACCAAGAACAGCAATCTATCCGATGAACTAGCTATATGGTGCCATGGTACAGATCTCATTCTTGACAACTTTAAGGTTTCAGTAAAAGGTTATGATGGTGGCATTATTTCATATGGAAATAACATTAAAATACAAAACGGTTGTGATATAAATGTTAATGACATATACAAGAAAACTAACTGGTATTCATATTCGATTGGAACTGCTGGCAAAATCGTTATAGAAAACAGCCGGGTAATAGTTGATAACTGTTACTCTGGTATCGCTGGAAATAATAGCACAAGTCTTACAATTAAAGGAAATAACACATATGTAGAAGCTTCAAATATAGAGGACGGCGAACCAATTAATACAAAATGTTTGACTCTCGGTGATAATGTTCAACTTATCAAAGATGAGGCTAATGGTGTTTACATCGTCAAATCGAAGAATTACGCTCAGACTCGAACATATCCGACTAATATCAAGTTTGAATACAACGATAAGTATCATCAGGGAAGATTTACATGGGATAGAGTAAAAAATGCTGACAGATACAGCATTGCTATTTTCTATGCAGGTAAGTGGAGAACCCAGACTCAGAACATCACTACCAACTCTTACATTACCCCCAAGACTCTTAAACCAGGCACAACATACAAGGTAGCGATCGCTGCAAGAGTAAACGGCAAATGGGATACAGCTAACGCTATCAGACATGCTGTGACGATCACCATTCCTGCTGATTCTCCGGATACGGATGGGGATGGATTTAATGATAAAATAGATATTGATCCAACAAATTACGATTCAATAAACGGATTATTATATCAATCACCACATAAAATTGGAATTGGATACACAGATGGTGAAATTGCTGATG
The DNA here is from genome assembly GCF_000526775.1 of Ruminococcus albus AD2013. Classification (NCBI taxonomy): domain Bacteria; kingdom Bacillati; phylum Bacillota; class Clostridia; order Eubacteriales; family Oscillospiraceae; genus Hominimerdicola; species Hominimerdicola alba. The sequence goes on along the minus strand of NZ_JAGS01000001.1, from coordinate 2,084,709 downwards.
ACCTGACAATAAATGATTATAGTTCAGATCAGATGATGAATATCGATAAACAATTTAAATACCAAATTGACTCTTCTGAGGACTATTTATGTAGTGACTTTAGTGGCTTAATGGATATGTTTGCAATTTCAGGAGAAGGCCGTGAAATAGTATCTGATCTTATTGATAAATTTATCAATGGAACTGGGAAAAGTATTAATATACAGACAAATGATGGAATAGTATCATTGCCTTGCTATACTTCTCCTAAGCTTAAAGAAAAAATATACAAAGATGATCAAGTACAAGAATATGTGAAGACTGTAAAAAGTGAATTCTGCAAACAAATAGAATTAAACAACGGAGATATTGTTCAAGCTAAAAGAGCTATGCAAAACATAATTGAAAATACTGGAAAGAGTAATATTGCATTTTCAAAAGATGACTGGGGCTATTTGTTTGGTGGTATGACATTAAGTATCAATGATTTATGGGGAAGTAGTGTTAACATAGATTCAATTGAAGTAAATGGTAATTCGTATAATGGAGTATTACATTTTCAATTATATGACCACTTTGGTTTGGATCAACCTGATGTCGAAAAAATATATGTTAATCTAGCTGGCTTTAGAGCTTGGTTTGTGTTACAGCATTATGATGCATTTAATGGCAAGTATAAACCATTTATAAATGTATATGACTATTATGTGCCTTTTGAGGGTGAGTTTTAATGAAAAAAAACTAAAGAAAATACTTATAGTAGGAGTAGTTTTTCTTATAGTTTTTTTACCAGTAATGATTATATATGATCATGTTCATTATGACAGATCTAAAGAAAACATTTTTGAGATACCAGGAACATCTATGTTTTGGAAAAGTGGAAACCATATGAGATATGAAAAGTATTATTTTATACAAAATCACTCTATATCTCAGCAAGAAATGAAAACTATGATCAAAGATTATATTGATCAGAATAAAATTATGGAAGATGCCGAAAACAATGGTGCTGATTATATTGCATTAAATTTTATGATTGCTGATTTCAAGTTTCCAATATACTTTGAAGAAAACAAAAATTATTTTAAAATGGATGATTACGTTACTCACTATGTGAAATCTAATCGGATTGCACTATATACGTATAGCTTTGAAACAGAGGAAGAGGACATTAAGATTTATCAAAAATAGTACTTAGACTCCAGATAAAAGGGGGTGTTGCAATCGCAGCACCCTCTAACCATATCCGAACATCAGAGTAAAAAAACATATTTACTGGTGAAATAAGCTGTTTCAGTGCGCACACCCCCAAGCCCTCTTCAAAAAAGAGGACTCGGGGGTGTTTTGTTCTATTTGTTTTTATGCCGTTTTCAGTTCAAAAAGAGAAATTCCAAGTCGGTTTTCTGAGATCTTAGCAAAATGCTTCTTTATGTTGTATGCAAGTCCCAGCAAAAGGAACTCAGTTCTGATGTTATTTTTGCCCCTGCACAGGAATCTTCTGAAGCCATGATCCTGTTTCAGCACTCCGAATACGCCTTCAGCCTGTATGCTTCGGTTCATTCTGAGCTGTTTTCCGAATTCGGTCGTTATATTTTCCAGGCTTTCTGTTCTCAGTTCTTTGAACTTATGCGATATAGACAGCGTCTTGTTTCCTTTTGCTTTTGTACAGTTCTGTTTGTAGGGACAACCTTCGCAGCTTTCACATCTGTACATAGCTTTTTCGGAAACGAATCCCGTCTTGCTTTTTTCGTGTTTAGTCCCGACTCTCCAAAGTATCCTGCCGGCTTTGCATACGAAAATATCGCCCATTTCGTGGTATTCCATATTCTCGGGTCTGCCGTATTTTGTACGATAATTCCGCTTTTTGCTCTGCTCATAATTTACGGGTTTTATGTATGAGGTCATGTTATGTGATCTGATATAAAGATAGTTCTCCTCGCTCTCATAACCCGCATCACAGATGATGTTTTTCAATACAAACAGCTCCAGATCGTTGAGCTTTGACAGAAACGGGATCAGCGTATTTACATCGCTCCGTTCGCTTGAAACGTCTATACCTACAATATACTCGCCTTCCACTGCTGCCTGTATGTTGTATCCGGGTTTCAGCTGACCGTTTCTCATATGGTCTTCCTTCATGTGCATGAATGTTGCATCGGTATCTGTCTTTGAAAAGCTGTTCCTTCCGTCAAAAAGGCTGTTGTAATAGTCATACTGTGCCATTTTATCGCGATATCCTTCCAGCTTTTCAAGTGCTTTCTGATATGATGATTTATGATGTCCTTTTCCGTAAACTCGTTCAATACCAAATTTTATCATAAGTGAAGAAAGTGTACCGATCATATCCGAAACTGGCGTATTTTCGGGGAATCTCACACCATAAGCATAATTTATCTCATCAAGTATCTCAGGCAGTTTTACTCGCAGTTTCTGTTCGTTTTTGGATACAGACTTCTTCCAGACGAATGTATATCTGTTTGCATTAGCTTCGATCTTGGTGCCATCAATGAACAGGTTCTTACCGCTTATCTCTTTCATATTCAAAAGATACTTTACAACAGCGTAAAACACACGCTCAATCTGTTCTCCCATTTTCTGTCGAAATCTTGAGATAGTGCTGTGATCCGGAGCTCCAAAGCCATCGAGAAGCCACATGAAATGGATATCCCTTTTGCAGAGCTGTTCAATCTTACGGCTTGAAAAAGAGTCGTTCATGTAGCCGTAGATGAGTATCTTCATCATGATATCCTCGGGTATGGCGCCATTCCACTTGCTTACTATCGTGTATTCTTCTTTTTGATAGATCTCATCTATAACATTGCTCAATACTCTGACAGGTGAGCTTTCTTCGATGTAGATCTCATAATTCATGTTAAGACGCACTTGACAATTTCTCATTTTTGTGGTACAATCCTTTCGTTGGTTTGATGTTATATTTGCAATTACATTATACCACAAAATGAGACGCCTGGCACTACCTTTTTGGTGTGTCAGGCGTCTTTTTCTTTGTTGGGGCTGCAACAGCCCCTTTGTTTGTGTTCTTTAGCGTAAATAACCCCAGGTTCTACCGGGGGAGATAAAAAGCTTTAGCACCAAGAATAAAAGACGAACAGAGATTCCAGTCCCTCTTTGCGAATCTGCTGTGATCTGCCTCATTTCCGGTATTGTAACTGACTCTACCTGACTAAACTTTTTTCGTGTAAAAGACCGGCAGGCTGTCGCTTCACGGCATCAGAGCTTCAAGCTGTTCTTTTGTCGGAGTATGACCGTACTTCGGCAGCTCTGTCAGCAGATGCAGAAGATACCCGTACACATCAAGACCGTTTCGTTTAGCCGTTTCGATCATCGTCATGATCACCGTACTTGCGTGTGCGCCCTTCTCGGTAAAGCTGAAAAGAAAATTCTTCCTTGCAATAACATAATGCTTGATCCAGTTTTCTGCGCACCATTCCCTGATCGTCAGCCCACTTGTCTGCTGCGCTTCGATCTGTGCTACCCATTCCTGAAGCTTCATTTCTTTTTTGACTGTTGTGATGGATGTTGTTTTGTCCATCCCTGTTACCTCCTTGTCTAATCTACTCCAATGAACTCAATGGATCAATTTGGACTATCCAATTTTTCCCATGGTGTTGCTTGGAGTTTATTATACTTTATTAGACTTCGGAGGAGGTGCGGAGGGTTTGATGCTTACCTTTGCGGTGGTGTGATAAAGGGATAGCCATGAATAATAATAATCAGCCCCGAAGCGAACGGACATTGCTTCGGGGCTGTGGTTTTATACCGGCAGTTTTATTTTATACTCAGCTAAAATTCGGGTGACTTTATCCATCTGTTCTGTTTCACGCTTTATGAATACCATAACAACGATGAAAGCTATAAGGTCGGATATTGGAGCGGCTGCCATTATGCCGTTTAATCCGAAGAAGTAGGCGAGTGTCAGCACAAGCGGGATAAGGAACAGCACCTGTCTTGTGAGTGAGAGAACTGCGCCTTTTACGGGCTTGCCGATGGCTGCAAAGAAATTCGAGGATATCATCTGGATACCTGTCAGCGGAAGCATCAGCAGGAAAGTCCTCATGAATTTTACCGCGAAATCGAAGTAAAGAGCAGTTTCCTGTTTATCTGACGAATCGAAGAGCGAAAGCACCTGTTTCGGAAATATCTGGAATACCGCAAAGGCTATTATCGTAATTACAAGTTCGCACTTTATTGCAAGCCTGTACACGCCCTTTACGCGTTCGTACTGTCTTGCACTGTAATTGAAGCCTACGATGGGCTGCATACCCTGCAAAATTCCTATTATTATGGCGAGTACGATGGAATTGACCTTCATTACGATGGTGCTGGCGGCAAGGGGAATATCCGAGCCATAGGGCGAAAGTTCGCCGTATTTGGTGAGTGAGCGGTTCATGACTATCTGCACGAGAGTGAGGGCTATCTGTGTAAGACCGTTGCTCATGCCCATTGTAAGTGTGGTGAGCATCTGGCTCAAACTCAGCCTGATGTGTTCGCGGCGGAGAGTTATGCGCTTCAGCTTTTTAAGGTACATAAGGGCGAATATGCCTGATACCACCTGTCCTATGACTGTTGCCCAAGCAGCGCCCGATACTCCCCAGTCAAATTTGAATATGAATATAGGGTCGAGTACGGTATTTATCACGGCGCCGATTATCATAGTGGTCATGGAATACTGCGGACTGCCGTCAGCACGCGCGAGATTGCTCATGCCGTTCATTACTACGATGAAAGGCATACCCAGAGCGGTTATCTTAGTGTAATCGTAGGCGTATGGGTATACATATTTGGTTGCACCAAAAGCCATAAGCATAGGGTGGAGAAACAGCTCCGTTACTACTGTCAGCAGTATGCCGAAAACGAACATCATGCAAAGACCGCAGCCTACTGTCTTGGCGGCATTTTCTTCCTCGTGCTTGCCGAGATACAGCGAATATCTTGAAGCTGTACCTATGCCGATAGCGAGGGTTATCGCCATACATATCGTAGTCAGCGGGAAAGCCACGCCTGTTGCGGCATTTCCAAGCGGTCCCACGCCCTTGCCTATGAATATCTGGTCAACGACGTTGTACAGCGAACTTACCAGCATGGCTATAACGCTGGGCAGTGCGAATTTGCACAGCAGCATCGGAATTCTTTCGTAACCCAAAGGGTTCTTTTCTCTTACTTCATTCAATTTTCCTTACCTCTTTTTATATTTTTTCAAAACATTAACTATTATACTCCTTTCTGCGTAATTTGTCAAATCTTTTTTCTTATACGTTAACAAAAATATGAACGAAAAGGTGTATCAGAACATTAATTGACATATATACCTTAGCAAACTATACCTATATAGTGCGCGTTAGCCTTGACTAATATGCGCCGCCGTGTTATAATGATACTGTTGATATTAATAGTATAAGGCACAGTATCGTGCCTTTATAAAACATAATATTTTTCACGGTGACTGACACCGATAGAAAGGAAGATAGCTATGCAGACAAGAGTAGCGGTTATTTCTATCATTATTGAAGACGTCAGCTCTGTGGAAAGCATAAATTCCATACTGCACGAATTCGGCGAGTACATTTTCGGCAGGATGGGAGTGCCTTACCGTGCCAAGGGCATCAACATCATAAGCATCGCTATCGATGCACCGCAGGATAAGATAAATACCCTTGCGGGCAAGATAGGCAGACTTAACGGTGTTACCGCCAAGACGGTATATTCAACGGTCTGACCCGGGATAAACGGGAAAGACCCATTATAAAAAATACAAGCATATGTTTCCTCCTGATGCCGAAAACTATTTTGAGGCAGAAGCAGAAAGACACAAGCGACCGCGGAAAATATCGGGGCGCGGCAGGATATGGGGTATATATACTTTATGTTTTGCATGAGCCCACGGGATAAGTGTATCCGCAGGTCTTTATCGGCGTGTAAGCCCGTGTTCTCTGTTTTCGGAGGATACGGGCTTGATTTATGCTTTTCACCGGCAGGCAAAAAAAGGAGAGCTGAAACATGGGACTTAATGACACACCCTCGGGCGAGAGGGTACACATAGGCTTTTTCGGACGCAGGAATGCGGGCAAATCAAGCGTGGTTAACGCTTTTACAAATCAGGAACTGGCGATAGTATCGGATACTCCCGGTACGACTACCGACCCTGTATATAAGGCGATGGAACTTCTTCCGATGGGACCCGTAATGATAATTGACACCCCCGGTTACGATGATGAGGGTGAACTGGGTGAACTCAGGGTCAGAAAGACCTCAGAGGTGCTTGGCAAGACTGACTGTGCAGTTCTCGTTACGGACTGTACCAGAGAACTGGACGAGAGCGAAAAACAGCTGATAAAGCTGTTTGAAGGCAGGCGCATACCCTATGTCATCGCTAAGAACAAGTCCGATCTTTTGGATAGTATCCCGACCGAGGATAAGAACGAGATATATGTCAGTGCCCTCAACAAGACCATGATAAACGAACTGCGCGAGAAAGTCGCACAGCTTACCGATTATAAGGAGCAGAGCGTTCCGCTGGTGGGCGACCTTATCGGTGAGGGTGAACTTGCGGTGCTGTGTATACCTATCGATAAGGCAGCACCTAAGGGCAGGCTGATACTCCCTCAGCAGCAGGTGATACGCGACCTGCTTGAACACGGTTCTGCTGCGCTGACCTGTCGGGAAACGGAGCTGAAAGGTTTTCTGGAACAGCTGAACCCGAAGCCCGCGGTAGTTATAACCGACAGTCAGGTATTTGCAAAGGCGAATGAAGCTACCCCTGTGGATATCAAGCTGACATCTTTCTCCATACTCATGGCGAGATACAAGGGATTTCTTGAACCTGCCGTGCGGGGCGCAAAAGCGATAGATGCTCTTAAAGACGGCGACAGGATACTGATCTCCGAGGGTTGCACCCACCACCGTCAGTGCGAAGATATCGGAACTGTGAAGCTGCCGAAGCTGCTGAAAAAGTATACAGGCAAGGACTTCAGGCTGGAGTTCTCATCGGGCAGAGAATTCCCCGATGACCTTACAGATTACGCCCTTGTTATACACTGCGGCGGCTGTATGCTGAATGCCCGCGAGATGAGCAGCAGAATGATGACTGTCGAAGAAGCAGGTGTTCCCGTTACGAATTACGGCATCGCCATCGCTTACATGAACGGAATACTCGAAAGAAGTCTGGAGATCATCCCTGAAATAAACTAGAGGTGGCTGCATGAGTGATAAATTTGTATTTGACAAAACATCGCCCGATGCCGATAAGTATACCGAGGTCGATAAATTTCTACAGCTTACGGAGCGCTTCTGCAAAAAAGGCATAGGCTCGATAGCAGACAAAGTAGTTTCAAAGTTTGGCAGAAAGAATCATTCAAAACCGATGTCTGCTTTGAAAAGGGCGGTGAATATCATCGGGGCTGACGGTATCGAAGCGGTCTATGATGATCTTATGCACTGCACAAGGGTCGATCGCAGTGATATCTATATCGGCGCAGTATATCTGTTCAGGCAGGGAAATTTCATGTGCAGGCTGAAAGATATAAAAAAATGCTACGTATACAATTCAGATAACACCGAGGATATAGCCTATTTCTGCTATGTGGATATCAGCGATGAAACATGTGACGAGACTTTTGAGCTACGGAGTCTGAGCGTGCTGAAAGTTCAAAGACAGTTACAATTTGACGAGATAAGGAAACTGATAGGCATAGGAGAACAGGAATAGACCTTTGACTAAGGAGAAAAACAAAATGAGCGACAGAAAAGAAGAGATATCCTATTACGACCTCGGCGGCAGGGAAGCTGAGATGTACCGTGCAATAGACGAATTTCTGGCGCTGTCGAAAAGATACAGTCCGCAGGCAGTCAGACGAAAGCGTATCATAGGTGTTGTGGCGGGAATTATCGGGACGATGGCTTCGGCGTTATTTATGCTGGTCACAAGTATGGTGCTGTTATTTCTTATATCGGTGCTGATATCGGGCTGGCTGGTAGTGTATTTTGCCTTCAGCTACGGAAAGAGACCCTTTCCCGATGTGCTGCGTACTGATACCATTATCGGTGCTGACGGATTGGAAAATGTATACAACGATCTGATGCACGTTGACTGCATAAGTAATACTGCCGTATACGTCGGCGATGAGTATATCTTTAAGAAAAACAGGGTCGTGCTTCGTATAAGGGATATAGAGCGTACTTATATCCGTGTGGAGTCTTCTGATGACGGGAACTCATATTATGCGGCGGTCGAGGTCTTTGACGAAACAGGAAGACTGAGTATCGACATAAAGCCTTTGAGCGGCATAACAAAGAACAAACGTCAGCAGAAGTTTGAGGAACTTGTAAGACCCATCGAAGAAAAGAGATACAGGCTGAAAAAGCTGGAGGACCAGCTGTGAATAATAACAATGACAGACCTGATATATACAGCACATTTACATGAGCTGAAGTAAGAAAGTAATGGCTTATGTATGGGAGATAAAATAATTAAAGACAGGGTGAGATCATGAGCAAGGCTCTTATAGATAAACTGAACAAGGATAAGCATCTCGAAAAAGAAGAATGGGTGACCCTTTTATCTGGGTATACCGATGATGACAGGGCTTACGCCGCGGGTATCGCACGGGAGATAAGTAACTCGCGTTTCGGAAATAAGATATTCATTCGCGGTATCGTGGAATTTTCAAACATCTGTAAGAACGATTGCTACTACTGCGGAATAAGACGTTCCAATACCAATGTTCAGCGGTATCGGCTTACCCCCGATGAGATACTCGACTGCTGTGACGAGGGTTATGAACTTGGTTTCCGTACCTTTGTTTTGCAGAGCGGCGAGGATAAGAGCTATACTAACGATACCCTCTGTGATATCGTTCGCAGGATAAAGGCGGCTCACCCCGACTGTGCTGTTACACTTTCTCTCGGTGAACTGACCTATGACGAATACAAGGCACTGAGAGAAGCAGGTGCCGACAGATATCTTCTGCGCCACGAAACAGCCGACAAAGCCCATTATGAGAAACTTCACCCCGCCGAAATGTCATGGGATGACCGCATGGAATGTCTTAAATATCTGAAAGAACTGGGATACCAGACAGGTGCGGGTATAATGGTGGGTTCACCCTACCAGACTATGGAGTGTATCGCCGAGGATATGCTTTTCTTTGAAAGCTTCAAGCCAGAGATGATAGGCATAGGACCATTCCTGCCCCACAAGGATACACCTTTCAGGGACGAACCCAAAGGCAGTTACGAACTGACACTTTTCCTGCTGAGTCTGTGCAGGATAATTCTCCCCGATGTTCTCCTGCCCGCAACTACTGCCCTCGGCACGATACGTCCCAACGGCAGGGAGGAAGGTGTAAAGGCAGGCGCTAACGTTATAATGCCCAACCTTTCCCCGACAGCGGTGAGAAAGAAATATATGCTTTACGATAACAAGATATGTACAGGTGACGAAAGCGCACAGTGCCGCGGATGTCTTGAAATGAGAATGAAGTCCATCGGCTACGAGGTAGCTGTATCAAGAGGTGACCATATATGATTAAATTTGCTGTATACGGAAAAGGCGGCATAGGTAAATCCACCATCGCCTGCAATATCTCGGCGGCACTGGCTGCAAAAGGTCTTACCGTCATGCAGATAGGCTGTGACCCCAAGGCGGATTCAACATCGCTTCTCCACGGCGGCGACAGGATACCTACCGTGCTTGATATGACCCGCAAAACAGGCGGCAAGTTCACCCTTGACGATGTGGTCTTCAAGACCCCAAGCGGAGTATACTGCGTTGAAGCCGGCGGACCTGTCCCGGGACTGGGCTGTGCGGGCAGAGGTATAATCAATGCCCTGGAAAGCCTTGAAAAGCTGGGTGCTTATGAGGTATACAAGCCCGATGTTGTGGTCTACGATGTCCTCGGCGATGTGGTATGCGGAGGATTCTCCATGCCCATGCGCAAGGGCTATGCTGATAAGATATTCGTTGTCTGTTCGGGCGAGAAAATGTCCAGATATGCGGCGGCAAATATCTGCATGGCTGTTGAGAATTTCAAGGGCAGAGGATACGCTTCTCTTGGCGGCATAATACTAAACCGCAGGGGAGTACCCGATGAAGACGAAGCGGCAGAGGAGCTTGCGGCTGATTTCAATACATCTGTCATAGGTACTCTCGACCGCAGTGAGGATATACCTCTTGCGGAAGAAATGGGCAAAGCGATAGTGGCTTCCGCTCCCGAATGTGAAACTTCAAAACAGCTGAAAGCAATAGCCGATGCGGTATACGCTATTTGCGGAGGTGAGTGATATGCTCAGAAAAACAGAGCTTGACCGTCCACCCGTGATAAGGCTGGGCGATGCGCCCCGCGGTGATTTCTTCACAGGCGGACTTGAATACAATCCACCTGCAAGGGGTGTATGGAACATAGTCCATACAGGTATGCTGATACCCGAAGCACATGAGATATTCGCCTGTGCTCAGGGCTGTCTCCGCGGTGTTATCCTCACGGCGGCTGAAATGAATGCCCTTGACCGCATGAGCTGGATATCCGTTTCCGAGCAGGATATGTTCGATGGTACGCTGGAAAGCGATGTGGTTGACGGCGTGTGTGAAATAATCGAAGGTCTGCCTTACAGACCCCGCGCTGTGCTTTTGTATCTCAGCTGTATACACCTTTTTGCAGGTTGCGATTTCGATATCATAATACGGGACCTTTCAGAAAAATTTCCCGATATAGATTTTTCGGACTGCTATATGACACCCACCATGCGCAAGACCATCTCTCCCGATGCAAAGATGAGGGCGCAGCTTTACAATGCGCTGAAGCCCCTGCCCGTAGATGAACGCTCGGTGAATATCATCGGCAACGACCGTGCTACCGATGAAAACAGCGAGCTTGTCCGCATAATAAGGGATAATGGCTTTACTCTTAGGGATATAACCTCATGCAAGACCTACGATGAATATCTTGATATGGCAAAGGCGGCGGTGAATATCGCTTATCTGCCTACGGCGGCTATGGGCTGCGATGAACTTTCCGAGCGGCTTGGGACTAAGTCGCTTTATCTGCCCAACAGTTTTGATGCGGCAGAGATAAGGGCGAATATCGCGAAACTGTGCGAAACTCTCGGAGTTGAATGTCCCGACCTTACGCGTGAAGAAAAGCAGGCAGAGGACGCACTTTTCTCCGCAAAAAAAGCTTTGGGCGATATTCCCGTAGCTATCGACTTCACAGCGGTAACACAGCCTTTCTCTCTGGCGAAACTCCTTTGCGAAAAAGGCTTCAATGTGAAGTATATCATAAATGATGTTCTGGGTGAGGACGGCGCCGCATTCGATGGGCTGAAAACTCTCGCACCAGATATTGAGATATACTCGGCGGTTAATGTGAATATGCTGCATTTCCCCGAGGAAGACCATGAAAAGGTCATAGCCGTGGGTCAGAAAGCCGCACATTATTTCAACACCGACTATTTCGTAAATATAGTCCAGAACGGCGGATATTACGGCTTTACAGGCATAGCTGAGATAGCACGCCTGATAGAAGAAGCGGCAAACGCACCAAAGGACAGGCGGACTCTTATATCACACAAGGGTATCGGCTGTGAGAGCTGTTTATAATTCATAATTCATAATTATTGGCATTGGCGATACAGTGTCAATGATCATGAAAAAGAGGTTTACTATGAAAAATGTCAGTAAGATAATACCATGCTATGCGGCGGATACTTCGGGCGTATGTTCGGCGCTGTATGAGTTTGGCGGCATGATAGTCGTGCATGATGCATCGGGCTGCAATTCCACTTATTCAACCCACGATGAACCCCGCTGGTACGATATGCGCTCGGATATCTATATATCCGCGCTTACCGAGACCGATGCTATCCTCGGCAACGATGAAAAGCTTATCGAAGATATAGTCTCAGCCGCTAAAGACCGTCAGCCCGCATTTATAGCGCTGTGCGGTTCACCCATGCCCATGATGACAGGTTTTGACTACGAAGCAGTGGCGAGGGATATTCAGGGACGGACTGGTATACCGACTTTCGGTCTGGCAACCAATGGTACACGTTCGTATATCAGCGGTGCCGGTATGGCGCTTGAAGCTATTGTCCGTGAGTTCGTACATGATATGCCCAAGGAAGATTTCGATGGCATCGCCATAAATATCATAGGTGCGACCCCCCTTGATTTCGGTCTTACGGGGGCGGTTGAAAGCATGAAGAAGCTTTACAGCAGACCTAAGATGAAAGTCATATCCTCCATAGGCATGGGCGGCACTCTCGATGAGATACGCAAAGCAGCCTCTGCAAATGTGAATCTCGTGGTATCCTACTGCGGGCTTCCTGCAGCGCGGTATATGGAAAAGGAATTCGGTATACCCTATATCTGCGGCGTGCCCCTGGGCGATGTCGATATGATACAGGCAGGTGCTCTCAGCAGTTTTATGTATGAAACTGCCCATGACGGTATAAGCAGAATGATGGCAGCAATGTGCCGCGGCAGATGTACCGACGAAAAAGCCGAGCGCCTTGTCATAGGCGAGGCTGTGCTTGCAGGGTCGATAGCCTTTGAATGGTCTGTAATGACCCGCCATGCGGTAGATGTTATATGTCCCCCGGATATAGATGCAGACCTATCTCCCGATAAAAAGGATATGCCCCTATATGCCGAGGAAGACATCAAGGCATATATCAAAGACCGCGGCATTAAGGAAGTCGTGGCAGACCCCCTGTACAAATACATCATACCCGAGGGATGCAGGCTTATCGAACTGCCCCACTTCGCTTTCTCGGGCAGATGCTTTGCAAAGGATATGAAAGATCCTACGTGTAATGACTTTCTGGATGATCTTGTACTCGCAATAAATAAGAAAAATAAATGAGGAGTTTTTTGAATGATAAAACTGGCGATATACGGCAAGGGCGGCATAGGAAAATCCACCTGTACCGCGAACCTCGCGGCGGCTTTCGCATCTCTCGGAAAAAGGGTGATACAGATAGGCTGTGACCCCAAGGCGGATTCTACCATAAATCTGCTGGGCGGAACACCTGTAACCCCTGTTATGGACTATATGCGCGACCGTGACGAAGAACCGACTTCCATCGAGGAGATATCTCAGATAGGTTTCGGCGGTATACTCTGTATCGAAACAGGCGGACCCACCCCGGGTCTCGGCTGTGCGGGCAGAGGTATCATCACCACATTCTCCCTGTTGGAAGAACTTGAACTTTTTGAGAAGTTCAAGCCCGATGTGGTTCTCTACGATGTCCTCGGCGACGTGGTATGCGGAGGATTTGCCGCCCCTATAAGAGAGGGCTACGCCGACAAGGTGCTGATAGTTACCTCGGGCGAAAAGATGGCGCTGTATGCCGCTAATAATATCAACAAAGCGGTGAAGAATTTCGAGGACAGAAGCTATGCCAAAGTACGCGGTATAATCATGAACCGCCGCGCCGTTGAAAACGAGGAAGAAAAAGTCCGCGCTTTTGCAGAGTCAGCAGGTCTTGACGTTGCGGCTGATATCCCGCGTTCGGCTGATATAATAAAGTACGAGGATATGGGCAAGACCGTCATCGAGGGCGACCCCGAATGTGAAACTTCAAAGCGCTTCTTCGACCTCGCCAAAAAACTCATAGCGGAGGAAGAACAGGATGACTGACGCATACTACATCACCGCCGCCGATCTCGCCGCAAAGGGCTTTGAAAATACCCCCGACGAACTCATGAGCCACAAGCATATGATATATTCGTCCCCCGCAACACTGGATTTCAATTCTCCCGGTGCAAAGGGATTCGGCGTAAAAAGAGCGGGTCTTGCCATACCCGGTTCTGTGATGCTTCTGGTAGCCCCCGGCTGCTGCGGAAGAAATACCGCACTTCTCAACGAACTGGGATATAACGAAAGATTTTTCTATCTGCTTCTCGATGATACCGATATCGTCACAGGCAGACATCTCACAAAGATACCAAAGGCGTGCAGAGAAGTCTGCGAAAGCCTTGACTATACACCCACAGCAGTGATGATATGCATTACCTGTGTTGACGCACTTCTTGGTACGGATATGGAACGTGTATGCCGCAAGTGCGAGGACGAAACAGGCGTACCGACTGTCCCCGCATATATGTATGCGCTTACAAGAGAGAAGCGTCTGCCCCCCATGGCAGGAGTGAGAAAGTCGGTATACTCGCTGTTGAAGCCGCAGAAGAGGATATCCAACGAATGTAACATACTCGGATATTTCAGCCATGTTCACGATGACAGCGAGCTGTATGACCTTCTTCACAGTGCGGGCATAAAGAAAGTTCGTGAGCTTTCAAGGTGCAGTACAATAGATGAATACCACGATCTTTCAAGGGCGAATTTCAACCTTGTGATAAATGCCGAAGCGAGATATGCCGCACAGGATATGGAAAAGCGTTTGGGTATACCCTTTATCGAGCTGACGAGAATGTACAGGCTTGATAAGATACGCAATCAGTACCGTCTGCTTGGTCAGGCGCTGGGTGCAGAATTTGATGATGATAAATATTACGATAAAGCCAAAACCGCAGTAGATAACTTCATATCAAAACACGGAAAGATATCTGCGGCGGTGGGCGAGTGCGTAAATGCTGACAGCTTTGAACTTGCCCTTGCACTGACAGAGTACGGCATAAAGGTCAGCGAGATATACGGCACGGTGGGGGAGAGAAACTTCGTATTCATAAAGAAACTTGCTCAGGTATCCCCCGATACCCGCATATTCTCGAACCTTTCGCCTACGATGCTGAATTATGAGAGAAAGACTGATATAGATGTTGCGATAGGTGTTGACGCTGGATATTATCACCCCGACCTGCCATGCGCACAGTTCAATACCGAGGAACAGCCTTTCGGATATGAGGGCGTTGAACGCCTGCTTGCAGAACTAGACGAAGCACTTGCAAAGGAGGAGAAGAAATGAAAAAGTTTTTGAGATATATCTCTCCCCTTGCCCCCGATGATTCAGGTGCCTGTTCGGTGCTTTACGAACTTGGTGGTATCACCGTTATATGCGATGCGGGCGGATGTGCGGGCAATGTCTGCGGTTTTGATGAACCCCGCTGGTTCACTAAAAAGTCCGCGCTGTTCAGTGCGGGACTCCGTGATATGGACGCTATCCTCGGCAGAGATGACCGCCTTGTTGCAAAGCTTGCCCTTGCACAGCAGCAGCTTGAAAGGGACTTCACCGCCATCGTCGGCACACCTGTCCCCGCAGTCATAGCCACCGACTATAAAGCCCTTGAACGCATGGCTGAAAAGAAAACAGGCGTACCCTGTATCACAGTTCAGACCGACGGCACAAAGCTTTACGATAAAGGCGAGGAAGAAGCCTACCTGCGTTTGTTCAAAACATTTGCAAAGGAAAAACTCCCCACCCGGAAAGGCACTGCCGCCGTCATAGGCGCTACACCTCTTGATACGGGCTTCATCACCGCCGATACCATAGTATCGCAGATAAAGGCTGAGGGCTTTGAGGAAGTCAAATGCATAGGCTTCGACAGCGGACTTGACGAAGTAAAAAACATCTCCCGATTTGAGAAGATATTCGTCATATCTCCCGCAGGCATCAGGGCAGGAAATTACCTTAAAGATAATTTCTCACTCGATGTTGAGGTGCACGGCTGTCCGCTTCCTGGTGAGTATACCGATAAGCTGAAAGACCTGAGAACAGGCGGCAGAACTCTTATCATACACCAGCAGATGACAGCAAATGCTGTCCGCGATATCATAGGCGATTCGACCTGCGGAACGTTCTTCATGCTTGATAAGACCGCCGCACAGGAGGGCGACTTCCACATAAAGGACGAGGAAGACCTCGCAGAAAAGGCAAAGGGCTTCGACCTTATAATAGCTGATATCAGCCTTAAACGCGCCCTCCCCGAGTACAAGGGCGAATGGTTCGACCTGCCTCACTTCGCAGTTTCGGGCAGAACTTTCCAATAACAGATATAAGAAGGTGAACAACATAAAAACTGTCAATATACGTGTTTTCGGCATAGTGCAGGGCGTAGGCTTCCGACCTTTCACCGCTGTGACCGCCGAAGAACTCGGCATCAGCGGAACAGTGGCGAATAAGGGTTCCTATGTGGATATCTATGCCACAGGTGAAGAAGCTTCTCTTGCAGCCTTTGCCGACAGGATAAGACATGATCCTCCCGAACGCGCCATGGTTCTTGAGGTAGAAGTCACCGATATTGAATATACCGAATTTTCGGGCTTTGAGATAATCGAGAGCGAAAAGGAGATGGGAGATATATTCGTTTCCCCCGATATCGCCACCTGCCCGAAATGCCGTGCAGAACTGTTCGATAAAACGGACAGAAGATATCTGCACCCCTTTATAAACTGTACCCAGTGCGGTCCGCGTCTGACTATACTGGAGTCTATGCCCTATGACCGCGAACGCACCACCATGAAAGAACACCCCATGTGCGAAAAGTGTTCTTCCGAGTACCACGACCCTGCTACACGCCGCTATGATGCACAGCCCGTGTGCTGTAACGACTGCGGCCCCGAGGTCTACATCGTGGGCACCGATATAAAGGGCGGTGACGCCATCACACTTATCAGGCGCGCCATAATGGAAGGTAAGATAGCGGCAGTAAAGGGCATAGGCGGTTTCCACCTCTGCTGTGATGCCCACAACGAGGAAGCCGTTTCACGCCTGCGTGAACTGAAAAGCCGCCCCGCAAAGCCCTTTGCGGTAATGATGCGGGATATGGACACCGTGCGCAAACAGTGCCATATCAGGGACGGTCAGGAAGAATACCTCACAGGCTGGCAGAAGCCAATAATGCTTCTTAAAAAGCGCAGCTGCTGCACTCTCAGCGAGAAGATAGCCCCCGATAATACCACCGTGGGCGTTATGCTTCCCTATGCCCCTGTGCAGATGCTATTATTCGACTATCCCGATGATGTTGATATGACCGACTGCCTTGTAATGACCAGCGGCAACGTCCGCGGCGCACCAATATGCCGCAGTGACGAAGATGCCCTCAAAGAGATAGGCGGTTTCTGCGACCTCATGCTTTCCCACAACAGGAAGATACTTCTCCGTGCAGATGACAGCGTGTGCGACTGGCTTTTCGATAAGCCCTATATGATACGCCGCTCCCGCGGTTTCGCACCCCTGCCCGTCATGCTGAAAAACAAGGCTGACAAACAGGTGCTTGCCGTCGGCGGCGAGCTGAAAAACAGCTTCTGCATAGCAAGAGGCGACCTGCTTTATCCCTCGCCCTACGTGGGAGATATGGCGGATATCCGCACCGTAAAAGCCCTGGAAGAAAGCACCGAGAGAATGTGCGGACTTCTCGAAACGAACCCCGAGGTCATTGTCTGCGATACCCACCCCAAGTACAACACCGTCCGCGTGGCTGAGGATATCGCTAAAAAGCTGGGCGTACCCCTGATAAAGGTACAGCATCACTACGCCCACATACTTTCCTGCATGGCTGAAAACGGCTTTGACGGAAAGGTGATCGGTGTCAGCTTCGACGGCACAGGCTACGGCGATGACGGCACTATATGGGGCGGCGAATTTCTCCTCTGCGATTACCGCGGCTATAAAAGGGTCGGAAGTATACGTCCATTTATGCAGACAGGCGGCGACCTCTCCTCAAAAGAGGGCTGGCGCATAGCCTCGGCACTTATACGCGATGCTTTCGGCGACGGCGGAGAAGTCCTCTGTCAGCGTCTTGGCATATGCGACGGCATGGAGTATAAACTGCAAAAGGCTATGGCTGAAAAGGGTCTCAACTCTGTTAAGTCCACAAGCTGCGGCAGACTTTTCGATGCCGTGTCCGCTATACTCGGTATAAAGAGGACATCCACCTTTGAGGGCGAAGCTTCCGTAGCCCTTATGTGCGAAGCCGAGCGCTGTTTAGCAAAGCGCCACGAGATATCGGAGAATTACCGTACTCCCGAAAAGCTGATAAAGTATCAGGACGGTTTTGTAACTCTCTGTACAATGGCACTTGCGGCTGATATAGCCGAGCGTAAACTCGCCTGCTGTCAGCCCGATGTACTTGCCTATACCTTTCATGCGGTGCTTGCTGATATGGTAACAGCCGCCTGCGAAAAGATAAGCGAGGATACAGGCATAAATACCGTTGCCCTCAGCGGCGGAGTTTTCCAGAACCGTCTGCTGACAAAGCTGTGCCACGAAAGACTTACAGCCAAAGGCTTCACCGTACTTCTGCACAGCCTGATACCGCCCAATGACGGCGGCATAGCTCTGGGACAGGCAGCGTATGGCATTTATAATTCATAATTCATAATTCACAATTAATAATTGCGCGGCGGGGTTTTGTGAATGGCAAAGCTTTCATGCCGCGGACGATAGAATGTCAAAAAATAGCTTAATTTGAAGCCCAAAATAAAGTAATATAAACCAACAGCAAGGCAAGAGCCTGAGCGCCCCTTGAGCATAGTGAGCTGCGGGAGCGAAGCGACCAAAGCGAACGCCGCTCAAGTTTCTCGGGCGCGAAGGTCTTGCCGCGCACAACATCAGCAAAGCTGATGTTTGGAGTATGAGGGGCACAGCCCCTCATTTAGAATAGGAGGATAAATATGTGTGTTGGATTATCTGCAAAAGTAGTAAACGTTAAGGACGGTACAGCCCTTATAGATGCAAACGGCGCAAAGCGCGAGGTCAGCGCCGATCTGCTGGAAGACCTCGAACCCGGTGATTATGTGATGGTGCACGCAGGTGTGGCTATCGCAAAGATCACCTCGAACGACGAGGACGAAGCATTTGATGTAATGGAGGGTCTGCTGTGAACGAACAGGCTAAAAAGGCAAGGGATATAATCGTTAACTATAAGGGAAGACCCCTGCGTATAATGGAGGTCTGCGGCACCCATACCCATGAGATATTCAAACTGGGTCTGCGCAAGCTTCTGCCCGAAAATGTTGAACTTATCTCGGGACCCGGATGTCCCGTGTGCGTAACTCCCGTGGGATTTATAGATGAAGCTATATGGCTGGCACTGGAGAAAGGCTGTGTTATAACCACATTCGGCGACCTTATCCGTGTACCGGGTACGGAGATGTCTCTTGCAGGTGCAAGGGCTAAGGGCGCACAGGTACGCCCCGTTTATTCCCCGCTGGATGCAGTTGAAATGGCAAGGCAGAACCCCGATGAGCAGATAGTTTTTCTTGCCGTGGGTTTTGAGACCACTACCCCCTCAGCCTGTCTTGCGGCTGAAACAGCTAAAAACTGCGGGCTTACCAATTTCTCTCTGCTGACCGCAAACAAGACCATGCCCAATGCCTATGCGGCATTGGAGGGCAGTGCTGACGCTTTCCTTTATCCGGGTCATGTAAACGCGATAACAGGTACAGCTATATGCGAGGAACTTAAAGCCAAAGGCGTATCGGGCGTTATCGCGGGCTTTACCGCAAGCGAACTTCTCACCGCCCTTGCAGTGATACTGAAGAACGCTGAAAAGGACGAGCCTTTCTTCGTCAACTGCTACCCCCGCGTAGTTAAGCCCGAGGGCAATCCCCCCGCACGGAAGCTGATAGAAAAGGTAATGGAGCCCTGCGATACCGAATGGCGCGGTCTTGGCGTTATCCCCATGTCGGGCATGAAACTCCGCGATGAGTACGCCGATTTCGATGCAAGAAAGAAGTACGCTATGCCCGAGATAAAGGGCAAGCCCAATCCTGCCTGCCGCTGTGGAGAAGTCCTGCAAGGCAAATGCAAACCCTGCGACTGCAAGGTATTCGGCAAGGTATGTACCCCCGAACACCCCGTAGGTGCCTGCATGGTATCCGATGAGGGTGCCTGTGCGGCTTACTATCAGTACGGCGGAGTATAAGGCTGTATCTTAATAAACGAAATAACATTTAAGCGCCTGCTGGCGCACAAAGGAGTAAATACAATATGTCAGAAAAAACAGTTACCCTCGCCCACGGTGCGGGCGGAAAGCAGACCTCGGAACTTATCGACAGAGTTTTCAAGGCACATTTTTCAAATCCTCAGTTCACAGCAGATGATGCCGCTGTTCTGAATATCGGCGACGGCAGACTTGCCATGTCCACCGACGGCTTCATCGTTTCCCCCTTTGAATTCAACGGCGGAAACATCGGCAAACTCTCCATCTGCGGAACAGTCAACGACCTTTCCTGCATGGGTGCGAAGCCTCTGTACCTCACCTGCGCTTTCGTCATCGAAGAGGGCTTCCCCCTTGACAAGCTTGAAGAGATTGCGGCTTCTATGGAAAAGACCGCGGCAGAAGCAGGCGTTAAGATAGTCGCAGGCGATACCAAGGTAGCAGGCAAGGGTCAGGTGGATAAGATATTCATCACCACCACAGGCATAGGCAGGATAATGGATAACGCTGATACCTCGGGCACATACGCTAAGCCCGGCGATGCTGTAATCGTTACGGGCGATGTGGGCAGACACGGCTGTACCATACTTCTCGCCCGCGATGAATACGGCATAGATGCCAATGTTGACAGCGACTGCGCACCTCTCTGGGGCACAGTTGAAAGCCTGTATACCGTCACCAATGATATCCACACTATCCGTGACGCTACCCGCGGCGGCGTTGGTACAGTCCTCTATGAGATTGCAGAGCAGAGCAATGTAGGTGTTCGCCTGAATGCAGAAGATATCCCCGTTGACCCCGCTGTCAAGGGCGTTTGCGGTATGCTGGGCCTTGAACCCCTCTACCTCGCCTGTGAGGGCAGACTTGTGATAATCGCCCCCAAGGACAAAGCACCTGCACTGGTTGAAAAGCTCCGCGAGGGCAAGTATTCCAAGAATGCCGCTATCATCGGCGAGATAACCGCCGAAAACGCAGGCAGAGTAGTCATGGAGACCGAGATAGGCGCCCAGACCATGCTCCCTCAGCCCGGCGGCGAACTTCTCCCGCGCATATGCTGATAATTCATAATTCATAATTGTTGGCATGAGCACGACTGCCATGTGCTTATCATCAGTTTGTGTTATTCCCTAAATAACCAAATGTGCGTTCACCGCTGTATTGCGATGAGCGCACATTGTTTTCTGTATAGATTTTTTCAGCGTAGCAAACTCATATCCCAATGTTGTTGGCAAGCACACAAAACTCGCGACCCTGTCAATAATTGTGAATTATGAATTATGAATTATGAATTAAATTCCGGTTGAGCCGAATCCGCCTGCACCTCTTGCAGTGTCGGAAAGTTCATCGCTTTCGCATACCTCGGGACGGTATATAGGCGTTACTACCAGCTGTGCTATCCTGTCGCCGTTCTGTATCACCCTGTCCTCGGCTGATGCATTGTGCAGTGCGACTATCAGTTCACCGCGGTAATCCCAGTCAACTACGCCTACGCAGTTTGCAGGGGCAAGACCAAGCTTTGTCGCCAGAGAACTTCTCGCATAAATCAGCAGTACAGCATTCTTTTCGCCTTCAAGTTCCGCCGCAAGCCCTGTGGGAACTTTCACGGTCTCACCTGCGGGTATACTTATCTCGCCATCAACACAGGCGCAAAGATCGAGCCCTGCGCTGTACTCTGTCTGATATTTCGGTATGACTGCGTTTTCACGCAGTTTCTTGAACAATAACCTCATAACTGTCTCCTTTATTGTACACCGCGGTAATACAGACCCCGTGTTATCTTATCGGGTCTGCCGTTAAGTCCGCCGTTTTCGTATTCTTCGATGATGTGTCTCACCTGTGCGGGAGTTTCATCGGTAAAATCAAGCATAAGTATATCAGCACTTCGGAGGTCGCCAAGCTTATCTGCCATGTAAAGCACCTCGCTGTTGAGTATCTCCACATAGCCCTCCCGCTTTGAACACCTGACAGGGAAGTCCCTGCCCGTACGGTCGGTGATATGATGTATGCAGTTTTTACAGCCTGCCGCCGCCGATATCGGACAGTTCACCGTCAGCATAAGCGGCAGTCTGCCGTAGGCGTATACACCTATGGGCAGGGGCTTTTTAAGCCGTGATATCTGCGCCGCTTTAAGTTCAAAGCTGACAATTGCATCAGCCGCACCAAGTTCTTTAGCCATATTCAGCGCACATGAATTCGTAAGATTGAAGCCGAATCCCGCATGAAGCACCATGCCAAGTTCTTTTGCTATCTCGGTATGGGCAAGGTTTGTGGCATACAGATGGTTTATACCCACGCGCTTTGCTTCTGCAAGTCGGTTAAGCTGTTTATCCTCGTCAAAGGTGAATCGCGGCATCATAACCGCGAGTTTATCAGCGGGGAAGACTTCTGCCGCACGCACGGCAAGGTCAAGGGGGATACAGCACATCTCTGCCTTTTCGGGAGATACCGCACCAAGCTGTTCAAGGTTAGTCACGCTTACACGGATAGTCTGTCCGCCGCCCTTGTATTCCTCAAAGTCGGTGATATCGGACTTTGTAAAGGGGACAACTGCGCTGTTTTTCAGCGCACGCTCGTTGTCCATCTCCGTACAGACTTTACGCCTTAACTCGTTAAGTTCACCGGGGCTGACAAACAGTCCATCGTCTATATCACATTCAGCACCGCCGAAGGTGTATATGGTGTCGCCCAGTTTTGAAAGCTGTTTTATAACTGCGGCTTCATCGATGGCTCTGCTTTTCGCCTGCTGAGGATATCCGCCCTCCGCAGAAACCTCCGTGCCGAGACTGTCCCGTGCTGTCAGCCTGACAGCTTCATCTGCCTTTATCCTTATCTCAAAACTGATGGTATCGCGCTTGTCCTCATAGCGGTAAAGCTCGTGTATCTTAGGCATAGCCTTAGCACCTGCCGCTGCGTCCTCACCTGTGCGCATACCGAACATATCCCCACCCAGTTTGTGGTGCAGATATCCGTCGGTAAATCCGTTGCGGGAGAATACTGCTTCAAGTGTCTGCCTGTCGTAGTCTTCGCCTGCAAGGGCTTTTTTACAGCTGTCAACTGCCATAGCCACGTATTCGGGGCGTTTCATGCGCCCCTCGATCTTCAGCGAACTTACGCCTGCGCTGACTATCTCGCCCAGTTCATCACAGTAGGAAAGGTCTTTCAGGGAAAGGTCATACCTGTCCTTTCCTCTGCCCCCTGCATTGCAGGGAAGTCTGCAAGCCTGTGCGCAAAGACCTCTGTTAGCGCTTCTCGAACCCACCACAGCACTCATGAAACACTGACCCGATACCGACATACAGAGCGCCCCGTGTACGAACACTTCTGTCTCGATGCCCAGAGCGGAAAGCTCTCTTATTATATCAAGAGGGAGTTCCCTTGAAAGCACAGTACGCCTGAATCCCAGTTTTTTAGTGACCTCCATTCCGCGGCGGGTATGTATGGTCATCTGGGTCGATGCGTGAATGTGCAGGTCGGGACAGCATTTGCGAACTATTTCAATAAGGGCTAAGTCCTGGGTGATTATGCCGTCAACACCCGCAGCCGCACAGTGTTTAACAGCCTTTATGCACTCGTCAAGCTGTTCATCGAATATCACCGTGTTTATAGTGCGGTAGACTTTCACACCGCGCTTGTGGCATTGGTATACCGCTTCTTCTATGTCGGCGTTGCAGAAATTTGCGGCGTTCTGTCTGGCGGAAAATTCCTCGCCCCCCAGATAGACTGCATCACAGCCCGCTCTCAGTGCGGCTTTCAATACTTCGGGTGAACCGCAGGGTGCTAGTATCTCTGCCATTTACTTGTTGTTTCCCTGATCGTTTCCGCTGAACCTTGCACCGCCTGCCGCGCCGTCAGCGGGTCTTTTGTTCATAGCCTGTTCGTAGCTGCGCATATAGGGGCTGTCCTGGATAGACCTTCTCTGTGCGTTATTTTCCGCATGGACTGCTTCAGGTTCGGATGTCTCGCCTATTGCCGCCTTGATATCGCCTTTGAGGATATCCTCAGCGCTGACAGCTTCACCCACATTGTTCATAGCACTGAAATTAGTGCGTTCAGCCAGTTCCTTTTCGAGCTGTTCCACTCTTTCTTTCAGTATCTTTATCTCACGCTGTGCACCTGTTGCCTGATTTCTCGCTCTGCCCGCATCGTCAACGTAGTCCTTTATCTGTGTGCGTATATTATCGATGTTCCTGTTAGCCTGTCCCAGTTCGTCCATGCAGTCAAGGGCGGTGAGTACAGCGCAGTCAGTGATGGAAAGGCTTGAAAAACGCGCTCTCATGTCCTTTATGCGCTTATCCAGAGCTGCCGCCAGTCTTTCGGTGTAGTCCTTGTTTTCCTCGCTTGTCAGGACATACTCCTTGCCCATTATTACTACCTTGTAGGTTGCCATATTGTTTTCCTCCTTGTGAAAAAGAATAAAAATAGTTCACTTTACATTATACAACATTTTTCACAAAAAATAAAGACCTTTTACAGAAAAAGTTTTGATTTTTTATTCTGCATAGTGTTCCTTATCCGCGGGATATCTTTTGTACGAAAAAGGACGGATATTACTCGTAAGACAGGTGATACATGGATCGGACTTCAGTCCATTAAAGTGAGTGCTGATGCGATAAATGCGCAAAAAAACGACCCGGCGTTCTGCTGCGCCGGGTTGTTCTTTACTTTAACGATAGGGGATGTTAGCGGAATCTTCTTTTGTTCTTCCAAGCTTTTTTGCTTTTTTGCAAATCTTCCACTATACTGATTATACCATTTTCGTTATGATGCTGCATCACCTGAAATGATGAGTCTTTATGTAGAATATACCGTTAAAAATTTATATGGATTATACAAATAATATAACGGATCAGGCTACTTTTTCATTTGGAAGGAGTTTTTTGCCCTTTACCTGAGCTGCTATACGAGTGATATCGGTTATGTTTATCTTGCCGTCACGATTGATATCAGCGGCCTTGATGCGGCTTGCGGACATAATGCTCTTGCCCTTTACATGGGCAGATGTCAGGGTGATATCGGTTATGTTTATCGAATTGTCAAAGTTTACGTCGCCCAGCTTGTAGCCCGAGAGGTCAGCGGGATCGACAGAGTACTTAACGGTCGCAGAACCTTTGAAATTACCTGTGCCTGTAACGGTAACGGAAGCATCGCCGACATTCCTGCCGCCCTTGTAGGTGAGGGAGTAATCCTTGCCCTCAGTGAGTTTTTTGCCGTCAAAAGTAACGGTCACGGAAGGCTTGTGCTCATTGCCGTCATAGGTATAGGATCTCTGTGAAAGAGTGATCCTGCAGTTGCTGATGGTCTTTTCCTTTGTAGCTTTAACGTGGCCGTAGGTCTTTATCAGCGCATCGACCACAGGCTCGGAGGCATCGTACCACTGGAGAGTTTTTCTGTTGATATAGCCGTGACCCTCGCCGTTATTATAGGTATCATTGATGGAATTATTATCCCAGAGAACTATCGGTATACCCTTGCTCTTAGCAAGATTGGCATAGCTCTTTGCCCACTTTACACGCTCGGCGGTGTTATTCTTGTTAGAAGCACTGAACTCGCCGATAACGACAGAATGACCCTTTGAAAGGTAGATATTGCTGATATTGTTGAAGAGCTGTTTCAGCTCATTTTCCATATTGCTGTCAAATACGTTAGTTGCACCGTATCCTGTATTCATGGTGAAGTTATAGGGGGTATAAGCGTGGATGGATACCAGGATATTAGGGTCGTTGGGGATACTCAGCGCCTTCATGGCAGCAGTAGTGGAACTTGCCGCATAGGTGGGTATCATAAGACATCTGGTCTTGTTTTTGCCGCCTGTTGCTCTTACGGTATCAACAAAATCCTTGTCAAGCTTGTTGACAACTTCTCTCATTTCTGACGTACCGCCGTCCCATTCGTGATTACCGCCGTAATTTCTGGGTTCGTTCATGCCCTCGAAAATAAGGTGACGGTCATAGTTCTGGAATTCGTTAGCTATCTGTTTCCAGAAAGCTTTCAGTTCCTTTGAAGCCGCGGAGTAGTTGGCATTGGTGGGTCTGTTCCATTCATCGTGATGGACATTGAGTATAACATAGGTATCATCAGCTATCGCCCAATCGACAACCTGCTTAACTCTGCTCATCCACGCGCTGTTTATCTTGTAGTTAGCGTCAGCATGGGGATACCAGGTCACGGGGATACGGATAGTATTGAAGCCCTTGGCTTTTACCGCATCGATGAGTGCCTTTGTCGCCTTGGGGTTGCCCCAGTAGGTCTCTGACTCCAGTCCCATTTTTTTGTGACTGCCGCTGTCATGAGCGTCAAGGGTATTGCCGAGGTTCCAGCCCACACCCATATCTGCCGCTATCTGTTTTGGGGTCATAGAAGATACGTCCTGAGCCTGAGCGCTGATGAAAGGCAGGGCAGAAAGCGACATAGCACCTGCGGTAAAAAGGCTCAGAAATTTTTTGATATGTTTTCTCATCAAAAAAACTCCTTTCATTTCATTACATTTTTAGATTACTCTATTGTCACATATTGACATTATAACATATAGTGCAGACTATTTCAAGAAGCAGTCTGACTATTTTTTTAACGTTGGTCGGGTCATTTTTACAAAAATATTTTCAATAAATTATATAAAAATATGGGAAAACGGTCTTTCTTTCACTTTTTCGGCTTATATTTTTATGAGCCGCGGGTCATATTTTCGCGGGTATTGTCAAGATGCTGAGAACTTTCTCACGTATGCAGTATGACACGCACCTCATATCCCGTAGTCATAATCGGCGCTGCCTGCCATCGTGCGCATAAGCAGGAGAAATATCATGTGACAAAGCTTTATCCGGGATCCGCACCCACGTACCCCCGATGGCGATAGTGTCGGCTGCGTTTACATCGTTTCACGCTTCGCAAACTCGGTCAGTATCACGGTCGGGCATCGTAGTGTCGGCAGTGGACTCGTGCTGTTTGTCGGGCATAAAAATTTATGCCTTTCTACTATCAGTGATCTTGGTCGAAAAGTTGTACGTTTTTGTACAACTCTTGCAGAAATATGTCCGAGTTAAAATACAAAACATATGTTTGCATAGTATCATATGTGTAAGTTCGGGCAGTTCAGCTAAAAAAAGACAGGACAAAATCAAGCAAAATCACTTGACACCTGAACTTGTTTTTAACGGCATATTTTATCACTTTTTAGTGGTGAGGTGTTGAAAAAAATCGGCGGGTATGGTATGATGATATCAGATCAAAAGGGGGCATATATATGGGCAGGATAGTTCGGATAAATGATCTTGATACCGAGGGGCTGGCACCTTACAGGGATACGGCTGAACTCTCGCTGAAAGCGCAGGGGCTGTTCGTGGCAGAAAGCCCGAAAGTGATACGTACCGCCCTTGATGCGGGGTATGAGGCTGTATCTCTGCTTTCGGACGAAAAGTACATCATGGGGCAGGCGGCGGATATCGTTGAAAGGGTCGGTGACGTTCCTGTATATTCGGCGGGAAAGAAGCTTCTTGAAGAGATAACGGGTTTCAAGCTGACACAGGGCGTGCTGTGTGCAATGAAGCGGAAAAGCGAAGATACGGCACTTCCCGCGGAGGTACACAGGGTCGCGGTGCTGGAGGATATCATGAATCAGACGAATATGGGGGCGATATTCCGTTCGGCGGCGGCACTTGGCGTTGATGCTGTACTGCTGACTGACGGCTGCAGCGACCCGCTTTTCAGGCGGACTATTCGCGTCAGCATGGGTACGGTATTTCAGGTGCCGTGGAGATTTATCGGTAAATCGGACAGCGGATATATCGGCAGGCTGAAAGAAGAGGGCTTTCTGACGGCGGCTATGGCGCTGAGGGCGGATACTGTCAGCATTGAGGACGAACGTCTGAAAAGGGCGGAAAAGCTTGCGATAGTCCTTGGCACCGAGGGCGACGGGCTGAAAACGACCACCATCGAAGAATGTGATATGACGATAAAAATACCCATGGCACACGGGGTGGATTCCCTTAACGTTGCCGCGGCGGGGGCTGTGGCTTTCTGGGAGATGAGGTACAGGGGTGTGTAAGTCATTGGAAGATGATGCGCTGCGGAATGTATGGATACATATGTAAAATATCGATAGTATATGTGTGAATTACAGCTTTCCGCAGTTGACAAAAAGGGCGGAATGTGGTATAATTACAAAATATCCAAGGAAAGTGAGTGGAAGGAATGGTAAATGATACAGCAAGGAAACTGCTCTGTCAGCAGTTTGTGAAAAACAACACTATCGACCCCGGTTATTATGACAGGTACAGTGTCAAGAGAGGTCTGAGAAATGCCGACGGCACTGGTGTTACTGCGGGTCTTACCAATATTTGCAATGTTCACGGATATGTGGTGAATGAAGGAGAAAAAATGCCGATCGAGGGTCAGCTGATCTATCGCGGCTACAATATAAACGATCTGGTGGGAAATGCCGTTAAGGAGAACCGTTTCGGATTTGAGGAGATAGTATATCTGCTTCTGCTGGGCGAACTGCCCAAAAAGGACGAACTGGCTGCTTTCAGACATATGATAGCTGAGAACCGTCCTCTGCCTGCGGATTTCTTCTCGGATATGATACTCAAAGCACCCTCGAAGGACATAATGAACAAGATGTCACGTTCGATACTGGCACTTTATTCCTATGATGACAATCCCGAGAACCGTGCCCCCGAATATGAGATGGCAACGGCTATATCCATAATCTCGAAACTGCCTTACATAATGACACTGGCTTATCAGGTGAAGAAGAGGACATTCGACAATCAGACGATGTTCCTGCACCCGCTGGATCCCGATCACAGCACTGCTGAGATGATACTGGCGGCTATACGTCCCGACAGAAAGTTCACTGACGATGAGGCTAAGCTTCTCGACCTGCTGATGATGCTGCACGCTGAACACGGCGGCGGAAACAACTCCACCTTTGCCTGCCGCGTACTGACATCTTCGGGCACCGATCCTTATTCTGCATACTCCGCAGCTATCGGTTCGCTGAAAGGACCAAAGCACGGCGGCGCGAACATCAAGGTATCGGCTATGCAGGAATGTGTAAAGCAGCACGTTTCAAACTGGGACGACGAGGGCGAGGTTGCTGACTTCCTGACCAAGATACTGAAGAAAGAAGCTTTCGACAAGTCGGGACTTATCTACGGTATGGGTCATGCGGTATATACACTTTCCGACCCGAGAGCGGTGATACTGAAAGCCAACGCAAAGCGCATGGCTGAGGGTACCGAGTTCGAGAAGGAGTACAGACTGCTGGAAACCATCGAGCGACTGACACCCGAGCTTTTCCTGAAGATAAAGGGCAGCGACAAGGCTATGTGCGCAAATGTTGATATGTATTCGGGCTTTGTTTACAGAATGCTGGGTGTACCTCAGGATCTGTTCACACCTATGTTTGCAGTATCAAGAATGCCCGGCTGGTGCGCTCACCGTTTCGAGGAACTGGTTACAGGCAAGAGGATAATACGTCCCGCTTACAAGGCTGTGGCTAAGGAAAGGGCTTATGTTCCCATAAACGACAGATAATTATAAATGCGTCCGAGGGTATGCGGGCGCATTTTTTGTGTGCATAAAAATGTCGCTTCAAAAGCGACCATATGTCCTCTTATGTGTGGTATCATATAGTCACAGTAAGAAAACCGTGAGTGAGACACATCTAAGGAGGAACAACTATGAAAAAGAATGCTAACAACAATATCACCGAACTGGTATTCGTGCTTGACAGAAGCGGTTCAATGGCTGGGCTGGAATCCGATACCGTTGGCGGATTCAACTCGCTTATCAAGGATCAGAAAAATTCAGATGGCAAGGCTTTTGTGACGACTGTGCTTTTCGATACGGAGTTCATCTACGTGCATGACCGCGCTGATATCTCGACAGTAAAACCCCTTACCGAAAAGGACTACGTGCCCCGTGGCTGTACTGCTTTGCTTGACGCGGTGGGAATGACGATACAGCATATCGCAGGGATACATAAGTACGCGCGTCCAGAGGACGTACCCTCGAAGACGATATTCGTTATAACCACCGACGGCATGGAGAATGCAAGCCGTGAATTCAGGTATGACACCGTTAAGAAGCTCATCGAAAAAGAGCAGAAAAAATACGGCTGGGAGTTCATATTCCTCGGTGCGAATATCGATGCGGCGGCAACGGCGGGTTCAATGGGTATAGCACACGCTTCAAACTATAAAGCCGACGGCAAGGGCACTAAACTGATGTATGGCGCTGTGGGCAGAGCTGTGAGATGTATGAGAGAATCCGCACCCCTTGCAGAGGACTGGAATGCGGAGATGGAAGAGGACGCGGCGAGATAAAAAACAAACCGGCGGAGAATGCCAAGGAAACAAAGCGCGCGGTCAAGCCTCGCGCTAGCAGGCTTGCGGGAGTTTGAGGGCAGAGCCCTCAATCATCAAGGCATAAAACCAAAATGCAAAGCGAACTATAAGAGCGAAACAATCTTCCACCCTCAAAAACAGGCGCGGCAATAACCAAATAATCGAGCGTGGACAAAACGAACGTCCACGCTCAACCTATATGCGTAAAATTATTGCTCGCGCATCGACCCGACGTCGCAGCCGACGCAGTCGCAGCTGAGGGACGAACCTCCGACCACAGCAGATATCAGATAAGTCCAAGAAACAAAGATCCCCGAGGTGCTCGTAAACACCTCGGGGAAAATCATCTGTATAAGTGCGTGGTTCATTCTTCACCGTCGTCCGAGCGCATACTTCCGCGGAGTTTTTTCCAGTCGGGGCAGTAGCGTTCAACCAACGCCCAGAAATCTGCGCTGTGATCCATGTGAACAAGATGTGCCAGTTCGTGGATGCATACATAATCAATGTGGGCTTTTGAATAAGCCGCTACCTTGTAATTAATGGAAATACTTCCGTTTGAACTGCATCTGCCCCAGCTGGCGCTGAGGTCCTTTACAGTTATCTTTTTCGGGAAAAGACCCATGCGTGCGGTGAGACGCCGCATACTCTCGGTTATCTCGCGGTTGGCAAGTTCGACTATAAAAGTCTGTACCTGCCTGACCATGTATTCGCGGTCAACACTGCCGCAGACAGCTATAAGCAGTTTTCCGTCTTCAAGGCGGGGCTTGAAATATCTGTCGGACTTTACCGTGGTTATAACGGTCTTCTGCCCCAGCAGACGTATCTCCTCTCCGTCTTCGAAAGTTCTGGGCAGACCCGAGTGCTTTGCGCTTTTTTCAAGATTAAGGTCTATCCATTCAATGTGCTGTTCAATGAAATTCCGTATTTTGGCAACCTCAAACCTTTCGGGCACGCGGACGGTAAGTCTGCCCTCGTTTATGGCGAGAACTGCGTTTTTGCGTTTGCCCCTGTCGAGTATGAAATCTATCCGCCTGCCATCGGAGAGAGTGGTATAGGTGAGTACCTTCGCCATTACTGTTCCCAGGGCGGGAGGACTGTCTGGTAATCCGAGAGATAGTCCTGATAGATATAGCCTGTAAGTTCACCGTCGTTGCCTGTAAAGGTTATCTTGACATAGCCGTTATCTTCATAGCCCAGCACTGTTACTGCGACACCGGGGGTCATGCAGACGATATTCTCGGCTTCATTCGAGGGCTGAGTGTGGAGATAAGCATACTCGGTGATATACTTGGTTTCCTTCTCGGCAGGAGCTGATGAGCTTTCTTCGGCTGCCGATGAAGCGGTGTCGGCAGAACTCTCATCCGATACAGCGGGAGCGCCGCTTTCGGTATTATCGGCGGGGGCTGCGGTAACGGGTTTATTGTTTTGGGTCACCTTTGGCTCGGTGACATTTGTGTTTATTGTAGCTGTATCAATACCTGCGGGGGCGACTGCCGAATTGGTAGCGAAGACAACCTTGCCGATGATGAAGACCATGCATACGACAAATATCCCCGCAACAACGACGGAAGCCACTCCGACAGAACGTACCTTCTTTTCGTTATCCATCAAAATTCTCCTTTGCTTGTATAAAGCTTTCCACACTATTATAATCCATTTGGCGGAGATTGTCAACACGGCGGCTGATTTTTGCCGTAAAAAGGGCATTATCGGGTCATTGTAAAAAAATTGCGAAACCCCCTTGATTTTTTCGGAAAAGTATGTTATAATGACATAAATAATGTTATCAGTAACGGAGGAGAGTATTATGAGCCCTATCGAGATAGGTGCAGGTGTTGTGCTTGCGCTGTGCAGCATTGTTATCGTATTGGTAGTTCTTATCCAGGAATCCAAGGACGATGGTCTGACTTCCGCTATCGGCGGCGGCTACAACGATTCGTTCTATGGCAAGAATACAGGCAATACACGCGATGCCAAGCTTAACAGACTGACCAGAAATGCAGCGATCGTTATGTTCATACTGACTATCGCAGTAAGCGTTATCCACAAATACCTCAGCAAATAAGCTGTGTAAAACGGCGGCAGTATGCTGCTTGTGGAAAATCAGTTGAGAAATATCAGCCCTGCCGCAGCGGGGCTTTTTTTCATATGGAGGAAAGTAAGAATATGGTAAAAACGGAGAACCGAAAGGCTCTGATGCCGCTGTTTAAGGGCTTTGAGGATTCGGTGCTGATAAGCTGTGCAGAGGGCAGGACGGGTATATGTTGGTGTGATGATCCCGAGAGACCCACCGCGGGGGTCATCGAAGCGGGTGATTTTTATTTTACTGCGGGAGACCCTGCATTTGCCCGAGAGGCTTTTGAGATAGCGAAAGGAAACTCCGAGGCAGTGTTCATGCCTGCGTCCGAGGGCTGGATAAAGGCGCTGACAGGGCTTGGTGAGGGTATTATAACTACGACGAGATACCGCACTGCCATGCCTGAAAAGTTTGATAGGGATAAACTGTCGAAGTTTGCTGATGTGTCCAAATTTGCGGACTATAAGCTTGAAATGATAAATGAAGAATATTATGAGCAGGCTTTGAAAGAAGAATGGTCATGGGCATTTGTGGGAAATTTTTCGGACTATAAGGATTTCGCCGAAAATGCCTTCGGGTGCTGTATAACACATGAGGGACGCCTTATCTGCGCGGCTTCATGCTATTCGGTGTACAGCAGGGGAGTTGAGGTAGAGATAGCTACTCACCCCGACTACCGCAGAAAAGGTCTGGCGACGACAGCAGGTGCGGCATTCATCGGGGAGTGCGCAAAGAGAGGTCTGAAAGCACACTGGGATGCGGCAAATACGATGTCGCTGAAGATAGCTTCAAAATTCGGGTATACTCTGAAAGAGGAGTATACTGCGCTGTGCTTTGATAAGGAAGAATAAACGATTTTAATGGTACAACAAAATGGACTATAAGAAAATATCTGCCGAGATGCTCGAAGAATTCGGGACGGAGATCGGCAAATACAGATCGGGCGAAAAAGCTCAATATTTCTATAAATGCAAGCATACCGAGAACTATGGCGATGTTGATGAGAACTACGGCAGGAGAGGTCGGGTGCTGTACGGGCTGAGACTCGGTGCGGCACAGGTAGACGAGCCTGAGCGGGAGCAGATGGTGAGAGAGCTTTTTGAGCAGGAGATAATCGCTCGCGAAAAATCGAGCTTTCAGGGCATTGGCGCGAACCTGGAACTGCTGTCCGTACTGATGGAGCAGTACCGTAAGCCCGAGGACAAGCCGATGTATGAGAGGGCGAAAAACGCAAATTTCGATTGTTACTGCGGTTTTGGTATCGATGAAAGCTATGCGGCACAGTACCCTGCGGATATATTTGAGTACAGTTTAGTGGACAGCATTTATCTTGCGAGCGAACTTGATATGAAAGAAAAACTCCTGAGGCTGGTGGATATCTACAAAGCAGAGGGGCTTGAGGGTGACCGCGTTTTGATGTTCAGGAGATTTGCACGTTTGACTGGCAGAGATGATGACAGGGAGATCGCTGTCAAAGGTTGTTACGAGCGAGCTTTCAGCTATGAACCTGCTGATATGAAAGGGCGGATGGAACAGCTTTCTGCGGCAGAAGCCATGATAGAGTGGCTTTGCAATAAGGGAGAAATATCAGATGCTTTCGCGCTTTTTAAGAAGCATACAGATGTTTTGCGGAGTGCGAACGGTCGGACGTTCTTTGAGATGGCTCACCTTATCATGGAAGCTGATAATGCGCTGATACGCGATGTATGGAAAATATGCAGAAAATCTATCAAGCAGGATTTGACAAACAAAAGGCTTTATCCGATATGTTACAGTATAATCAAAAGTTGCGCAGAGCTGGCAGGTGATCAGCTGACATACACATTGTTCGACAGGCTGGACAGAAAAAACAAATAACAGTACGTTAATATGTACAGCAGGAGGTGCGGCATGAGCAGGAGTTATAAGAAATTTGCAGCATTTATGATAACCGACTCCAAATGTCGTCGGAGATACAGGGGCAAGACACTTGCGAACAGAGCAGTCCGCCGAAGTGAGATAAGCGGCGGAAAGAGCGCATATAAGCGCTTGTATGACAGCTGGGATATCTGCGATGTGCGCATACCGATGGAAGATCTGACTAGGCTGAGAGTTGCATGGATAAGGGGCGACAGATGGCTGCACAGGACATTCGATACCCTGCATGAAGCCGAGGTATACTACAAGAGGAAATATTACAGGAAGTAAAAGGAGAATATATGAAACAGGATTACAGAAAAATGATATACAACAAGCTGAAAGCATCGGGCAAGCGCCCTGTGACTTTCAAGGAGCTTGTGAAAAGTTTCCGAAAGGGGAACTTTGATTTTGATAAATTTGCCAAGACCGTTGACAAGATGAAGAAAAAAGGCGAGATAGTCGAGGGCAAGATGGGATTCACTCTCGGCAAGGGCGGCAAGCTGAAAAAGTGTCGGGTGGTGCGCCTGCACAAGAGTTTCGGCTTTGTGAAGAACGTTGACACGGGTGAGGAAGTATTCATTCCCGGAAAGCACCTGCTGGGAGCTATGCCAGGAGATATCGTAATGGTACAGCTCAGGGAGAGCCGCGGCGACAGCCCCGAGGGCGAAGTCGTATCCATCGAAGAGGAGAATTTCAACAGGTTCAGCGGCGAGATAGTTGACGAATTCGGTAAGCTGAAAATAATGCCCGATGTGATATCGAAGTACGCCCTGGATTTCGTCAATCCTTTCGGGCTGGAACTCCATGAGGGCGACAAGGCTATCGCGGTGATAACAAGGCGCGGCGAGAAGCACAGCGAGCACAGATGCGAGATAGTTTCATGTCTGGGAAGTTCGCTGAAAGCGGCGGTATGCGCTCTGGGCATAGTTGAAGCTGCGGGGCTGACACCTGTATTCCCTGCGGAAGTCATCGATGAAGCAAGGAGAGTATCCTCGGCGGGAATATCCGATGAGGAAAAGGAGGGCAGGCTCGATCTGAGAGATCTGCCTATATTTACCATCGACGGTGCCGATACCAAGGATATCGACGATGCTATATCGGTGCAGAGGACTGATAACGGCTATATACTGGGCGTTCACATCGCTGACGTATCTCACTACGTAACACCAAGGTCGGCGCTGGATAACGAAGCTTTTCAGCGCGGCACCAGCGTATACTACGCAAACAGGGTGATACCAATGCTGCCCGCGGAGCTTTCAAACGGTATATGTTCGCTTAATCCTCAGGAGGACAGGCTGGCTTTCACCTGCCTGACAGAGCTTGATAATGCGGGAAATATAGTCAGCTACAAGTTTGCGAAATCAGTGATAAGGTCTAGGGTAAAGGGCGTATACTCCGAGATAAATGATATCTTTGACGGCTTTGTGAGCCGTGAGCTTTCGGAGAAATATGCCGAGGTAATGGATCAGCTGCCGCTGATGAAAGAACTGGCGGAGATACTCTGCAAGAAGCGTATCGCCCGCGGTGCGCCACAGATAGAGACCAGTGAAAGTGCCCTGATGATAAACGAGGACAACGTCTGTGTTGGTGTGGGCGAGTACACCCGCGGCTTTGCACAGGAAATGATAGAGGATTTCATGCTGACTGCCAACGAATGTGCGGCCAGATTCGGCAAGGACAACGAACTGCCCTTTGTTTACCGTGTTCACGAGCCGCCTTCTGCGGAGAAGATAGAGGGTCTGAAAGAACTGCTGGCGGGACTGGATATAATGTATGTTATGGGTGATGACCCCAAACCGAAACAGCTGGCGGAGATACTTGAAATGTCCAAAAATACGGACGCTGAAAAGATCATCAACAATGCGGTGCTGAGGAGTATGTCAAAGGCGAAATACGATACCGAGCCTATCGGTCACTACGGTCTGGTGCTGGAGGACTATGCTCATTTCACCTCACCGATACGCCGTTATCCCGACCTTTCGATACACAGGATAATGTCGGCTTTTCTCGGCGGAATGACTGCGGAGGAATGCCGCAGCAGGTTCAATAAGTTCGTGTATGCTTCTGCCGATCGTTCCACCGAAACGGAACTCACAGCTATGCAGACCGAGCGTGCCTGCGATGACTGCTACAAGGCTGAGTATATGATGGGTCATATCGGTGAGGAATACGAGGGCGTTATCGTATCGGTTACGGATTTCGGTATGTTCATCGAGCTTGACAACACCTGCGAGGGTCTGCTTCACCTTGATAATATGCCCGAGGGCTACTACGAGTGCGACGGCATGATGAAGCTGAAAAATTTCTCGACAGGTGAGGAATACCGCGTGGGCGAGAGGTTCAGGGTCAAGGTGCTGGGTGCGAACGTCAACTCGGGCAAGGTTGATTTTGTGCCCGCTGATATGTGAGGAAACAATGACTGACGATAAAAAACAGAAGCTGAAAAAGGTGATCACAGGCAAAGGTTCCCATGGGCTTTTTATAGGAAGGATCATGCACTGTGACGGTGATGATAAAACTGTGATAGGGCATACAGCACTTTGCCATATCATATTCAGGACGTTCAGCTGGATAATTTTCGATATCAGCTTTTTACGGATGCTGTTTGTATATCATAAGTTCCCGAAAGAAACCGGTGTGCATTTCAAGTCGATAAGCGAAATGACGGCTGGTATGTCCGCGGCGGAAAGGCTGCATGAGATACTTCACACCTATCAGCCTTATGATGTTACAGGCAACAGAATTCTGGTATTCTATCCGTTTTTTGTATCTGCGGCGGCACTTCTGCTTGGGGGCTGGACGATAATCCTTCTGCGAAGGATAGTGAGCCGCAGGACTGCGGAGAACAGCGGTTTGAAACTCAGGGTGATATCCGGGCTGCAGATAGCTTTTGATATCTCGGCTTTTATAGTTACGCTGTATTTTTGCGGAATATGGGCTGACCGTGTGATAAGGCAGTTTCCCATGAGGATGCTGTTTACTTATATCTACGGTTTCGGAGTACTTGTGATATTTTTTGATCTTATCATATTCGCGGTGGATATGAAATTGACGTACAGGAAAAAAGAGGAGGAAAAATAAATGAAGCAGCAGAGGAGCTTTCCTGCTTTCAAAGTCAGCAAGAGGTGCGAAAACAGGCTGAAAGGCGGACACCCCTGGGTGTATGACAACGAGATAGAGGTATCTGACGAGGGTGTGGAGAACGGCTGTATCGCCGATGTTCTGTCACCTAAGGGGAGCTATCTGGGTTCGGGGCTTGTGAGCCTGAACAGCAAGATAAGGGTGAGGATACTCTCGGATAATGCCAATGAAACTTTTGGTGAAAGCTTCTTCCGCCGCAGGATAAGGTATGCGCTCGACCACAGAAAGACCGTCATGGGCGATGATATCTCTGCTTGCCGACTGGTACACGGTGAATCCGACGGTCTGCCCGGACTGACCGTTGACCGCTATAATGACATACTCTCGGTGCAGGTGCTGAGCTATGGCATGGAGCAGAGAAAGGATATGCTGTACCGTCTGCTGACGGAGGAGCTTGCCGCTGACGGCGTTGCACTCCGCGGCATAATGGAGCGCAACGATGTGGCTATACGTGAGCTTGAAGGTCTGGAGCAGGGCAAGGGCTGGTATAAGGCTGATTTTCTGCCCACAGCACCCGAATCGCCTGTTACCGAGATAATTGAAAACGGAATAATCTATAAAGTCGACGTTGAGAACGGTCAGAAGACAGGATTTTTCCTTGACCAGAAGTACAACCGTCTGGCGGCGGCAAAACTGGCTAAGGGCAAGAAGGTGCTGGACTGCTTCACACATACGGGCTCGTTCGCACTGAATGCGGCTTTCGGCGGCGCGGCTCATGTTACGGCTGTTGATGTTTCACAGTTCGCGGTGGATACAGCTAAAGCCAATGCTGAAAGAAATGGACTGTCCGATAAAATGGACTTCATCTGCGCCGATGTGTTCGACCTCCTGCCAAAGCTGACAGAGGAAAAGGCTGGCTACGACTTTGTTATCCTTGACCCGCCCGCATTCACGAAGAGCCGCAAGACCGTGAATTCTGCTGAAAGAGGCTACAAGGAGATAAACTACCGCGCAATGAAGATGCTTCCCCGCGGCGGATACCTGGCTACCTGCTCATGCTCCCATTTTATGACCAATGAGCTTTTTGTTAAAATGCTGATGAGTGCCGCACATGACGCGGGAGTTCAGCTGAAGCTTGTGGAAGCGCGTCAGCAGGCACCCGACCACCCTATACTTATGAACGTCCCCGAAACGGATTACCTTAAATTCTATCTGTTCCAGGTAGTGTGATGCATACCACCCGTGAAAACAGATATATACATTTTTTGCTATTGACAAATATGGTAGAAATGTGATAAAATAATTAATGAATTTATAGTTCGTGGAGAGGGGAGTGAACGCTGTGAAGAAATATGCTGTGTATCGGTCGGCAACGGGAATGTACTGCAATGAGTACCATGATACACTGGATTCGCTTAAAGGCACACTCTTTGAGACTGTTGTGAAAGAAGAACAGCTTCCTGTGGTGCTTGACGGCTGCGGCGGTTACCATACCTTCAAAGAAGACGACTATAATTTTGTCAAGATAATAGAATCAAATAAAAAGAACCCTCTCCCTCTGGAGAAAATGTTTTTCAAGAACGATGATAATTTCAAGCTGGGGTGGATATCGCCTCAGGGGGATACATATTCCTGCGATTACACCAATCATAACAGGTGCGCGATAATGCTTGCAGAGAAGTTCATACCCGGCGCGAAATTTCCCGAAAGAGCACTGGGAAGAGCAGGGTGGATAAAGGTCATAGATTCCTGGGACGGCACTCAGCGTCAGCACGGGCAGTTTGTGTATTCTCTGACAGGTAAGATAACCAAAAAGCAGGCAGACAAACTTTTCGATGTAGGGCTGTATTTCAATGAAGAAGTGCAGCGGCTGATAAAGGACTGTGAAAATGATTGGTAAATACCATAAATATCCAAAGCGCTCACTGTGGAACGGTGAGTGCTTTTGTTTCGCGGGTCCTGACGATCATACTATATATTTATATATATTAATAAACTTATACATTGTGAAAGTTGCACAAATATCAATTAATAATTTCTGCATTCAAAAAATCTGAACTATTTTGTACAGTTTAAATAAATTGTTAACTCTAAAACTGGCTGATTGTCGCAAATTTTGGGCTGTTTCACAAGACCAAACTTAACTAACTGAACTGTTTTGAATAAAACGTAGAAAAACTTTCTTTCTTTGTGAAAAAATCTATTGACAATTATGAAAAAAAGTTTTATACTATTATTGTAATTAATAATGGACTGAGCAAAGAGCACAGCTTTCGTTTAATTGATTAGCTTGCCTCCGTCATTTCGGACGGTTTGGCATCAGGAGGATGATATAATGGCGGATACAAGATTTATCAGAACGGTCGAATTCGGCGGCTATGACAGAAACGATGTCATAAAAAGATTTGAATTTCTGAACACTCAGCTTTTTGACCTTAAAAATGAGCTTAGGGAGACCAAAATGCTCATTGAGGAATACAAGAAGGGATCGTCCGAGGAAAAAGCGCATGAAGCGGTGCTTACCCAGGAAAAAGTCAAGCTGACGAGTCTTCAGGTGCAGAATGAGACTGCATCCACAAAGCTGAAGGCGGCAGAAGAGGATAAAGCCAAGCTTGCCGAGGAGCTGACAGCTCTGAAAGCAACTCATGCAGATACATTGAAAGAGCTGGAAGATATCAAAGCCAAGCTTAATGCATATGAATCTGATAACGAAGCCAATGCGCTCAGCCAGGTGTTCATAGCAGCACAGGCTTCCGCAACGGCTGTTGTTGCCAATGCAAATAAAGAGGCTGAGGAAAAGAAGGCACAGACAGAGGAGCTCATCAAGGAAATGATCGATGATGCTAACCATACTGCTGCCGAGATAGTATATGAGGCTGAAAAGAGAGCGGCCGAGACCGATGCGGAATCCAAGAATTCTGCCGAGAAGATGAAGGTGGCTTCCAATAACCTGAGAGCTGCTATGCTCCAGGACGTAGAAGCACTGGGCAAACATCTTACCGAGCTGAATGATGCTTTCGCACTTATCAAGGATAAGAGTGCGGAAGCTGAGAAGCTGCTGAAAACGACCGAGAATAAACTCACCGAGGGCGGAGTTCCCGAATTCAAGCTGCCCGAGACTTTCGAGGCTGAGCTGCCCGATGCTCCCGAGCCCAGAAAAGTTCCCGAGCAGTCCAAAAAGTCCAATGCAAGACTTGATGAACTGGCAAAGATGGCTGCGGCTATCGGCGGTGAAAAGAACAAGGACGATGACGGTGAGACCAAAGGCGAGGAGAAGGCTGACGATAAGTCCGGAGATGCTCCTGCCGAGAAACCTGCCGGTGATAAAAAATCAGGCGGCGTAGATCTGGCAGATCTTATGAAGAAAGCTAATTCGCTGAAAAAATAAGATCCTGTTAACTGGAATATATTGGTAAGGAGTGCATAATCTTATGAGTGAATTAATTATAGTAAAGCCCGAAAAATGTGTGGGCTGTAATGCCTGTGTGAGGGCTTGTCCCGCACCCGAGGCTAACATAACCAGGATGATCGAAGGCGGTAAATTCATAACATCGATAAATCCTGACCGCTGCATAGGCTGCGGCGCGTGCGTAGTAAGCTGTAATCACGGCGCGAGAGATTATATTGACGATACCGATGAGTGCATGAACAGAATGAAGCGCGATAAGATGATAGTTCTCGTTTCATCGTCGATCAAGTCTGTATTCCCCACAAAGTGGAAGGGCATACTCGACTGGTTCCGCAAGCAGGGATGTATCATATACGATGAGGCATTCGGCGCAGATATCTGCACATGGGCTCATCTGAGAGCGATAGAGCAGAAGAAGGTCGGAAATATCATCACTCAGCCATGTTCTGCTATTGTAAAGTATGTTGAAACTTACCAGCCTAAGCTGCTGGCTAACCTTTCACCTATACACAGCCCTGTTTCCTGCAGCGCTATATATATCAGGAAGTATCTGAACAGAAACAATCCCATAGCATTGCTGTCGCCCTGTGTTGCGAAGAAGTATGAATTCGAGGAGACAGGTCTTGTGGACTTCAATGTTACTTTCAGAAAGCTGAATGAATATTTCGAGAAGAACGGAATATCCATACCTGTTTCAAGTGCTGAGGATTATGAGTATAAATTCGATGACCAGCAGGGTCAGGTGGGTGCTATATATCCCCGTCCGGGCGGACTGAGAGACAATCTCTGGCTCCATAATCCCGATATCAACGTAACTACATCGGAAGGTGTCAATAAGGTTTATCCCGAACTGGATATGTATGCCGAGATGCCTGATTTCAAGCACCCTGAGGTGTTTGATGTAATGTCATGCGAATTCGGATGTAATGTTGGCCCTGGTACAGATACCAGCCAGACTATGTTCGATGTCATGCTGACCATGAAAGAGGTCGAGAAAGAAGCCAAGGGCCGCCGTAAGGGAGGCTTTATGGGCAGAGGCGAAGACAGGATGTTCAAAAAGTTCGATGATGAACTCAAACTCAGCGACTTCCTGAGAAACTACAAGCCTGTTACTCCTACTCCTGTTCCTACCGAGAGACAGCTTGATCCTATCTATGAAAGCATGGGTCAGCATACCGAGGATGAGAAGCACTACGACTGTCGTGCCTGCGGCTACAGATCCTGCCGTGAAATGGCTATCGCTATTTACAGAGGTCTTAATACACCTGATAACTGCGTTATCCACGCTAAATCCGTTATGGTGGCAAGACACAGCGAACTGGCTGAACAGCATGAGAAGCTGGCTGAGATCACCTACGAATGTCTTGAACTTTCGGATAAGCTGAAAGAAGGCGTTGACAGCATACTCAAAAATATGGATACTATCGGCGAATCCACTACCAAGACGAGTGAGAGAGCGGCTGTAGTAAAGGATCTGCTCACAAATGTCGTTGCATTCTGCCATGACAACTCTACTATGGACGCAGACAGTGTAAGTCAGCTGATAAACATACTTGAAACCACTATCGAAGCTTTCAGCGCTCTTGATGACAACGTTAACGTGACTAACGAGAGCTCGAGCCTGATCGATTCTTCTATCGGCGAGATCAACAAACTCGTTGAAGAGATAAACGATACTTTGCACAAAGCGAGCGAGAAGAAATAATCAAATTCGTGATTTGATACTGACGGAAAGGTTGGGTGTCCTATGGCTTCAAAGGTTGCGATAGTTGCGATAATAGTTGAAAAAGGCGCTTCCGTTGAGGGAGTGAACGCTCTTCTTCATGAGTACAGCGAATACGTTGTGGGAAGAATGGGTGTGCCTTACAGGGAGAGAGGCATCAACATAATCAGTGTTGCTGTCGATGCTCCCGAGGAGACAATTGAAGATCTTGCAGAACAGGTCAATGCTCTGGAAGGCGTTTCCTCAAATACAGTTTACTCTGTAGAATGATACCGATTATGGGCGGCCGGGACCTGCAAAACTGCGGGACTTGCCGCCCTTTTTGCCGAATTCATTGTCAATCGGTGTATAGAAATCGTTCGATTTGTGTATCTTCGGTAAATTTCTACTTAAGGATATCATTTTTACTTGACAATTTTATCAAAAAGTGGTATACTGAAATAAATGTATCAGAGTAATTTTTGGATGTAAAATTACCTTTTCGGACCGTCTTTAATAAGTGATCGATACATCAATGCCGAAGATAGCGGCGCCGTATTTAAAACGTGAGTTTATACAGTTCTTACGGGCTTTAAAGGGATAATGCCCGTGCTGTGAAAAACTATAAGCGAAAATTGCGGTAATTTACCTGAAATATCAAAGCCGGTCTATAAAATTTTTAATGTCAGGAGAGAAGAAAAATGCAATGTGAAAGAT
Organism: Ruminococcus albus AD2013; assembly: GCF_000526775.1. NCBI lineage: Bacteria > Bacillati > Bacillota > Clostridia > Eubacteriales > Oscillospiraceae > Hominimerdicola > Hominimerdicola alba. The sequence continues at coordinate 2,041,644 of NZ_JAGS01000001.1, read as the reverse complement.
GTAATGCCGAACTGCCTCCGAACGCCATAGAGTGTCCTGAATGCGGAGCTCCTGCACCTCAGAATATCGAGGGTTTTGACAATACCATTGAGATACAGCATATACTCAAAACTATAATGGAAAAGCACGGCAGTATCCTTATCAATGATCCTACTCAGTTCGTATCTACCCTGAATGATTACCTTAACGGTTTTGAAAAGGAACGCAGACTTCTGGTAAATGCCATGAGAGCGGGCGTCCTGAAAAATATGGTAAAAGAAGAAAAGACCAACAGGGAATACGCTCTGCTGAGTGCGAAGAGCTATATGATAAACGAACTGTTCGTTTCCGAAAATGCAGCTGAATTCGTTCTTGCCTGCTTCACTTATACCCTCGGCTGGCCTTATCAGTCCTCAATGACCAAGAAAGAGGAAGAAAAGAAGGAAGAAGCCGAAAAAGAGGAAAAGGTCGATGAAGGACCCAAGCTGAAGATCGATACCAAGATCTTCAAGACATCTGACGCAGGCAGACACAGACTTGCAAGAAATATCGTGATACCTGAGGGATTCACCAAGATAGACAGCTTCTGTTTCGACAGATTCACTTTTATGAGATCTATCAGCCTTCCCTCCACGATGATGGCGATAGGCGATTACGCTTTCTCCGAATGCAAGAACCTGAAAGGTATCGAACTCCCTGCAGGACTGAAAGTCATCGAACAGGGCGCGTTCAGCCAGTGCGGAAAGCTTGCGATGATAAAGATACCAAAGGGTATCCTTGAAATACCCGATAATACATTTGAGTTCTGCTCAAATCTGACCGTCGTTGATGTGCCGAATACCGTAAGCAGTATCGGCGTTGAGGCGTTCTCGGGCTGCGAAAAGCTTGAAAAACTGTTCCTCCCCGACAGCGTAAAATTTATTGACAAGAATGCTTTCTCTTATTGTCCGTCGCTTACGATCCGCTGCTATGTCAATTCTTATGTTCATAAGTATTGTCTGACTTATAATATCGATTATGAGACCGTGGCAGTCGGCGTGGGACTGAAGCAGAAGCCAATATAAGGATGAAATCGGAGGAAATATCAGATGGTTGAATTGAAGATCGGCCAGGAGGTCGAGATGGAATTCGGAGGAAGAGCGAAAGTCCTCAAGGTCATCGGCAGCGGTGGTCAGGGTATCGTTTACCTCGTAGAATTCAACTCCCAGAAATGGGCGCTTAAATGGTATGATGTTGATAAGATCAAGCGTCCCAAGGAGTTCAGACAGAATATCAAGAACAATATCCAGGACGGTGCTCCCAGCAATAAGTTCCTGTGGCCAAAGTATCTGACCAAGGAAAACGACCAGGGAACCTTCGGCTATATCATGGAGCTGAAGCCCGAAAGCTTCGATTCCTTCGTGGATATACTCAATACCTACAAGCTGGTCATCGATCCGCTGACAGGCAGAGCTACCAAGCAGCCTGTAAGATTCACCAGCCTTTACGCCATGGTGACAGCTGTTATCAATATCGCTAATGCTTTCAGACAGCTCCACCGCGTGGGCAAGAGCTATCAGGACCTTAACGACGGCGGTTTCTTCATCAATGTGAATACAGGCGCCGTTCTCGTCTGCGACTGCGATAATATCGCACCTGACGGAAGCAACTTCGGTATCGGCGGTAAGCCCGGATATATGGCTCCCGAAGTCGTAAGGGGTATCGCTAAGCCTGATGTACAGACCGATAAGTATTCGCTGGCAGTCGTTCTCTTCAAGCTGCTGTTCAGGGGCGACCCTATGGAAGGCGAAAAGGTTGTCAAGGACGTATGCCTGACCGAGTCTTCCGAACTCAGACACTACGGACAGGACGCTGTGTTCGTATACGATCCCGATAACGCTACAAACAGACCTGTAAGAGGTATACACGATAACGTTATAAAGTTCTGGAGGATATATCCCAAGTACATAAGAGAAGCTTTCATACTCTCTTTCACACAGGGCATCTCCGATCCCAATAAGCGTATAATCGAGAATGAATGGCAGAAGCTGTTTATCCGCCTGAGAAGTGAGATCATCATGTGCGTATGCGGCAGAACGAACTTTACTTCGATGTTCGCAAAGATAGATGAAAAGACCTTCCGCTGCCCCAAATGCGGTACTGAGTTCACTACTCTCGGTTTTGATAACAGGGATAACAGAATGCCGCTTTATGTGGGATGCAGATTCTACAAGTGTGAGATTGATCCTGACTGTGATGATTTCCTGACCGTTGCGGGCGAACTTGTTGAGAACAAGCTGAAGCCCGGCGTGCTCGGTATCAAGAACTGCACAGAGGATACTTGGCAGGCAAAACTCCCCGACGGAAAATATTATCCTATACAGCCGGGTAAGGGCTTCCCGATCTGGAAAGATCTTGAAGTTGACTTCGGCAAGGTCAAGGCTAGTATGTAAATTTTAAGGAAAGGGCGTAATAGATCTATGAATAATATGAATTCTGATGTAAAAGAAAATACCACAGTCGATGATCTGCTGGATTTCGATGACGATGATCCCCTGGGTGCGACTGCGGTATCCAAAAAGAGCCTCGTAATATTCTTCCTGATCGATACTTCGGGAAGCATGAAGGGCAAGAAGATGGGTCAGCTCAATACCGTTATGGAAGAGCTCATTCCCGAGATAAGAAAAGTTGGTGAGGCTGATACCGATGTTAAGGTAGCTGTACTGACCTTCGATACAGATGTAAGGTGGATGTACTCCGCTCCTATCTCCATCGAGGAGTTTGAGTGGGCAAGACTGGGCGCACAGGGCGTTACCAGCATGGGCGCTGCATTTACAGAGCTGGCTGCAAGAATGTCCAGAAACAGCTTCCTGAATTCGCCTTCACTGTCATTCGCACCTGTAATGTTCCTGATGACCGACGGTTATCCTTCCGATGACTATAAGGCAGGTCTGAGGGCACTTTCGACAAACAGCTGGTATAAGTTCGGTCTGAAGGCTGCACTGGGTATCGGTGATGAGGCTAACGATGAGATGCTCGCTGAATTCACAGGTTCCAAGGATACCGTTGTTCATGCATATACAGGCGGACAGCTGGCTTCGATGATAAAGATCATCGCAGTAACAGCTTCCCAGATAGGAAGTAAGTCTATGACACTCTCCGACGAGACCAACGAGGAGCTTAACGAAGAGGATGTATACGCTGCTAAGCAGAGAATGCTCGGCCAGCAGATCCAGGAGCTGGTAGGCGATCAGACGGATGGCGGCGATGTTCCTTACGATACGGGCTGGTAAAGCACAGGTTGTCGGAAGGAGTGGAGTTTAGAAATGTCATTTAGTGGCTTTAGCCAATCAGTTATGGGTGCCAGCCATGTGGCAAAGGGTATAGTTTGCCAGGACAGCTCGGCACACAAGATAACTGACCGTTACGCTATTGCTGTGGTGGCGGACGGTCACGGAAGCAAGAAACACTTTCGCAGCAATATAGGCTCTAGGTGCGCCGTTGAGGCGACCATCGAGACTATCGACAGGTTCTATGAGGATGCTGATGCATTTGAAGCCAACCTGCCGAAAAATCATAAAATGATAATAAGAAATATCGAGAGACAGATCATTGCAGCGTGGAATACCAAGGTACTTAAACATCTTGAAGAAAACCCCGTTACAGCTGTTGAGAAAAAGCCTTTTACTCCTGATGAGTTTGAGAATATAAACCCTGAGCAGTACTACGGTACTACTCTGATAGCTGCAGTCGCAGGCAGAGGTTTCACCTTTGGTGTACAGATAGGTGACGGCAGCTTCGTGGCTATATTTGAAGACGGCGAGGCTATCATGCCCATGGAGTATGAGGAAGCTAATCCCGCGAATATCACATCGTCGATGTGCAATGCAAATGCGGCTTCAATGTTTGAAAGCTTCTACATCGATGATAAACGCCTTATAGCGCTGTTCTCATCTACCGACGGACTTTATACCTCCTTCGGAAGTGAGTATGATTTCAGGGATTATCATGTAATACTCGCATCACAGGTCAATTCACCTGCGATCGAGGCATCGGTCGTTAAAAACATAACCAAGAGATCGCATTTCGGAACTGAGGACGATATATCCCTCGCTTGTGTTTATGATGCAGAATTTGCAGCAGAAAAAGAAGATCTGCTCAAAGAGATGATCGACCGAAACAAGAAGCTCGCAGCTGAAAGAAAAGCAAAGCTTCACACCGCAAACTTCTAGGGTGGAAGTTGGACGGAATCAAATCTATAATGGATAGGGGAATTATTTAAGATGGAAAAGAAAAAAGAAAACCAAACATGGCTCATCATCATCGCAGGTATACTCGTATATGTTGCATGCGCTCTGATACAGTCAAAGCTTGCGCGTCCTGCAAGCGTAGGTGGTTCAGCTCCTAAACAAGGTAACAATCCTATGGCGGGTGTTATCTCTCAGATACAGGTAGTTGTGACCGTTATGCTGGTACTGTTTGCTCAGAAAAAGGGTTATATCACCGCTATGATACTCAATGGTGTAAATACATTCTTTACGCTGATATTCCAGATGATAATGGTACACAGCGCAAAGGCGATCCCCGGTCTGATCGTTACTCTGATCTCTATGGGTATCGCAACTGTTATCTATTTCTACACCAGCAAGACCGAGAAGATGAATGAAGAACTTGAAAAGAGCTACCATGAAGCTATCGAGAAGAACCGTATCATCGAACAGCAGGGCGAAGCGATGAAATATCTGGCTTATAACGATAAGCTGACAGGTATGCCCAACAGAGAAAGCTTCATGACCAATCTTGAAAAGCAGATCAAAGAGAGCGGCGACTGCGTAATGATCTATATCGATCTCGATGATTTCAGACGTATAAACGATAGCTTCGGCCACGTAATAGGTGATGAACTGCTGAAGCAGTATGCCGATAAGATCCAGAATTACTGTGGTGATAAGGCTTACGCAGCTAAGATAGGCGGCGACGAGTTCGGTATAATCCTCGGCAGCGGTATGACAAATGAGGCTATATTCAAGTACGCAGCAGGCATAAGCGGTATTTTCAGTGAGCCTATAAATATAGGCGGCAATATCTACACAGTAGCAGCAAGCTACGGCGCAGCAAGCTTCCCCGAGAACGCAATGACCGCAGATGACCTGTTCAGAAATGCGGAAACTGCAATGTTCAATGCTAAGGAAAGCGGTAAGAACCAGCTTTGCTTCTTCACACAGCAGGGCTGATCTATAAGCAAGTTCACAGGAAAGGCAGTTGATAAGGATTATGGAAATCAAGGAGCTTTACGATCTGGCAAAACAGTATGCAGAGATTATCACAAATAATAAACCTGAATATGTTTCCGAAAATGAATCAGCAATATGCGTAATAGTAGACAGCAATGACCAGCCTTATACCGGTATAACAAGTGTTACAGTCAGGGGCGGCATGGTAGAGATACTTCCCGCAGAAACAGTTGCTGTAAAGAGGTTCATCGATTACTGTGACGGAACATCTGCAAAGGGCATCATCACTATGCAGTTCAAGGATTCCAAGGTAGTTGAGACAGGCAAGGTAAGTCTGGCAATGCTAGGTCAGACCAACGCAGCAAACGGTGACTGCGCTGTTGTTACCTCTGAAGAGGAAAGCAAAGCACTCAGGGACATAGTACCCGTTGCAGAAGCAGCACCCGTAGCCGAAGCAGCTCTTGCAGATGCAGATATACCTGCAGCAGCAGAGACTCCTGCAGCTGAACCCAGCATGGAGGATCTGATGAACGGCTTTGATGTTGACGTTGCTCCCGAAGCTGGTACCGCAGCTGCATCTACCGAGAGCGTTGGCGCTCCCGCAGAGTTTGCAGACGGATTCAGCGTTGATTCCAACAATCCCTTCTTTGAAGAAGCTGCAGCAGCACCTGATTCAGAAGTCAAGACTATCGACAGCGGCGTTAAGTCCATGTTCGATCAGCCCGATGACGCTACAAGACAGGGTGCGGCAGGATTCAATATACCTCAGGGCGGCTACCCTCAGCAGGGTGGTTATCCCCAGCAGGGTATGGGCTTCCCTCAGGGCGGCTATCCTCAGCAGGGCAGACAGAGCGGCTATCCCCAGCAGGGTATGAGTTATCCTCAGCAGGGAATGCAGCAGGGCTATCCTCAGCAGGGTATGGGTTACCCACAGCAGGGAATGCAGGGAGGTTATCTCCAGCAGGGTATGGGCTATCCTCAGCAGGGAATGCAGCAGGGTTACCCCCAGCAGGGCAGACAGGCAGGATATCCTCAGCAGGGTATGGGTTATCCCCAGCAGGGAATGCAGGGAACCTATCCTCAGCAGGGTATGCAGCAGCCGATGCAGGGCGGTGTATATCCCCAGGCAGGTGCATTTACCCAGGCTCAGACCGTTGGCGGCATGACATCTATGGCAATGCCCGGCGTTGGTCAGACATCTGTACAGGTCAATGAGGTACCTTCATCGACTGTAAACAGTGTGACCATCGGCCAGAACGCAAGATCAAAAAGCATAGATGATCTCATCAAAGCCGCAGAAGCAGTGACCAAGAATTCTGTTTCTGTTGACGATGACGATGATGATGAGGCTGAAATGAGCAGAGAAGATATGCTCAAGGCAGCTAAGCAGAAAAAGAAGAATGCAAAGATGAATGCAAACTTCAAGAAGAAGATGAGAGATTCAGGCTTCTGATACAAAAAAATATTACCGCCGCACACGATGAGGTGCGGCGGTTTTTTATGTCCGATCTTATCGGGATATTACAACTGTAAGCATATATAAAAAAGCCATGCAGATCTCTCTGCATGGCTTAAACTTTACTTGAATTGTACGCCCCAGTCGGAACTGATCTTACTGTAAAGATTCAGCTTAACGCGGCTCTTCTGCCAGCGTAAGAACCAGGATACACCTGCAAATACTATAACTGTACCCACTGCTGCAATGATGATACCTGCAATGCCCTTGATAACGAGCAGACCAAGTGCAAACAGAGCAAGTGCAAGAACTACTACTATCGGCAGACCGGAAGTAATAAAGCTTCTGTCAGTTACCTTGATGTAATTCTGTATCTCCTTGAGATCAAAAGCTTCATAATGTCTTGCAATAAAGTTGTCGGGTCTGGCCCAGTTGCAGAAATCCTTAACACTGTTGAACTTTGCAGCATAGTCTCTGAAAGAATAGCCCTTGCCAACGTCGGTCACACGGTATTCGACCAGATAACCGTCTTTCTTGCGGTCCTTAACATCAAGAACGTGTATGATACTACCAGGCTCAGCCTGAGCTTTCATTGGCTTAGTTACCAGAAACTTTCTGTCAACAGCTTCATCCAGATTGTTGAGCATATATGTCATAACTATCTTCCTTCCCTGATCATATACTTACTATAATTCACATGGTCTGAGCCACGAAAAAAAACTATATAATTATCCATAAATATATTATAGCACATAATTTTCAAAATTGCAAGTAATTTTGAAAATTTTTCACAATAATTAATAAACAAAGACAATATCGAAATGACCTGTGCATCATACAGCATCAAGTGCGGGATATGCCCGAAACAGCTGTGCTTATGCGACATTTCTCTATGGATAGATCACTTATTTTTTTCGTTTCGAGATGATCACAGCGCCGCCCATCAGAGCGATCATTGCCATGCCACCTGCCAGACCGGTAGTAGGATTTTGATTTGAATTGTTGGGATTTATGGTGGAGCCCGCCTTATTTGAAGAATTACTGCTTTCGGAGGAAGCACTTTCGCTTCCCGAAGAAGTTTGCGAACTGTCAGAAGAAGACTCCTTGCTGGATTCCTCGGCAGAATTATTATCATCTTCAGGCTGTTCATGATACTCGCCTACAACAAGATCATCTGGAGTATGAGTCAGCGTGCCGTCATCGGGCATTGGACCAAGCTTCCAGTCCATGACCTCGGCTATGAACGGTCCAAGCTCCTCTGCCGCAACCCTTGTATTTGTAGCCGCCATCGGGTGATAATCAACGCCGTAACCCTCTGAATCCCTGTCTATCGGATTCAGCTCCAGCGTGTATACTTCTTCGTCGCCTGTCTCGGTCTTATAGGAATCAACAGCGTTCCCGATATTGCCGTAGAGATCTGCTCCCATCATGCCCAGTGTGCAGATGATCTTAGCATCGGGATTATTCTCCCTGACCATATTCAGGAAATCTATGTAGCTTTCCTCGAATTTATCGGTCTCTTCGATATGACTGCCGAAATACGACCAGTCATTCGTACCCAGATTTATCACTATACAATCGGGCTGATACTGTGAAAAATCCCAGTCAAAGGACTGTATCAGTGTATATCCCGAAGATGATATGCTGTTCCAGGTATTAAGGCTGGACTTTGTGTAATACTTCTCCATAGTGTGGTCTCTGTTGCCGCCGTAGTTGCACCAGATACCGCATCCGCTCATTGAGAAGAAATTTGCATCAGCATCAAACATCTCAGCGATCTGATAAGCGTAGGTCTTAGAAGCGTCCTCGCTTACGGTGGAGAATGTGTTGTTCTTGCCTGTCTCGGGATCCTTCAGCGGAAGGTCGATGCCGTAGCCGCAGGTTATGGAATCGCCGATGAACTCCAGCTTTCTTTCCTTAGTCTCAGTAGGCTTTATAGAAGCGCCTTTGTCGGTCTCTATGCTGTCGATACCAAGCTCCGACTGCATCGATTCCGAAAGCTTTAAAAGCTTTACGGTGTTCTCGCCATCAGCCAGCGGAACAGTCACACTGCCTTTCTTAGAGGAAATAAGCCCTCTCTGATAAAGCTGACCGTTGAGGTATATACCGATACGTGTCGGATCACCCGATACGCTCAGATCGAAAGTGACCTGTGAACCTGTCACGGTAAATTCAACGCCCGAAACGGAGTTTGCAAGCCACAGTGAATCATCGTTATAAACTGTTCTTCCAAGTATCCTGACATTTGAGGGTACTGCTTCAAAGAATAATGTCTCACTTCCCTCAGCAGATACAGGAATCATACTCGCCGCCAAAGCCGCGGAGCACAGCCCTGCAAAAATGCTTTTTTTCATTTTCATATTCTTTTTTTCCTTTCCTTAAACGCACCATAATATCGGTGCGATCACCATATCTCCTTCCTGAAAGTACCCCTTTAAAAGGGGATACTTCTCTATTTCATATTATACCATATTCAGCAGATATTTCAAGTGCTTTTCAACGTTTTTGGTTAATATCACATTATTCTTGTGCATATCACACAAAATTTTCGGGATGCTTTTATCAGGTAAATAGATTTTTATCAAATGTCCAGAATTTGCTTACTTGTTAATATCTTTAAACTTCTGCCACCTTTTTCCAATACAGGATAAGTCTGTAAAGTTAGTTTAGAATATTAACGATCCGCACTTTCATCAGTATAGCTGCATACTTTCATACACAAAAAATGATCCTCTGCACAGGTGTACAGAGGACCATATTCAATAAATTATTATTTCAGTCTTTCTGATATCTTCAGACCCAGCGTCTTAGTTTCATCTGCGAGGATATCAGCTATCAGCTCACAGCCCTTTACGCTAAGATGTGTGTTGTCGATCGTTGTCCTTGTTTCATCGAGGTAGCAGTGCAATTCAGCAGTAGCTTCGGGACCTTTCTCTTCGTAAAGCTTGTTATAGAGCTCTGCGGTCTTGGTGGTCATGTCGATAACAGGGATATTGTATTTCTTGCCAAGTGCCAAAACAGCATCGGAATACTGTTTGTGTTCCTCGATCATAGCCGAGCCGTCCTTGGCGCGTCTGGCAACAGGTGTTACGAGCACAGCAGTTGCACCCTTATCCTGTGCGACCTTGACGTACTTGTTCAGCAGCATCCACTCATAGGAATACTGACCGTTGGGATTTTTACCTTCGCCGTCCAGTGTGGAGAATTCAAGATAAGGATAAGCAGCGTGCTGAGGCTCTGCTGTTCTTTCATCATTGTGACCGAACTGAATGAACAGGTAATCGCCCTTGCCGATGGAATCGCAAAGTATCTTGTACTCGGGATCATTCATGAAGCTGCGTGAGCTTCTGCCTGCCCTTGCAAGGTTTGTGACATGAACGCCCTCAAACTGCTCTGAAAGCTTCATACCCCAGCCGCAGCTGCCCTTTTTCTCGGTCGTATCGGGCTTATAATTGCATACTGTGGAATCGCCGACTACAAATACATTTCCCGAGAATACAAAGTCATCGCTTTCATAACTGCCGTAATTTACTGATGCTTCGGGCTGTACAGTAACACTGAATGACCTTGCATTGATATTGCTTGTATCCCAATTGCCGTTCACCTTTGCACAGATGACCATTCTGTAGGTCTGACCTGCTGCGAGCTTGGGTGAAGTGAAACTGGTGGTTCCTGCGGGGATATCCTGCTTGACTACTTTCCATTTGCCGGAAAGATATACAGCTATGCCGTACTGCTGAGCACCCTTGACTTCAGACCATTTGAGCTTGAACTGATGGGTCTTTTCGTTGTGTTCAACAGATGATAAAACAGGATATTTTCCTTCGGTGCTCTGAGAAGATACAACTATGGCGTTGGAGAAGTCGGTTATCCATTTGCCGTTACACTTTGGTATAACAGCGACCCAATAATCTCTGCCTTCGGTAAGTCCGTTAAGTATAAAGGAAGTATCCTGGCAATCGTACAGCAGCTGCCACTTGCCGTTAACATAGCCTGCGATACCGTACCTTTCGGCATCTTCAACTTCAGCCCAGCTGAGCTTTACAGCGTTTATGCCCTTGGTATATGTCAGAGAAGGAGCTTTGTATTTGAGCTTGCTGAGGGCGATGTGCTCTCTGGAGAGCTCTTTGCCGCAGTCGATGCAGTAAACTACTTCGTCATAACCGCCATCGCTTATATAAGTGGGCTTTACATAATTCTCTATGACCTTATTGCCGGGAGTGTGACCTTTTGCTTCGAGCACAGTGTCGGCTTTGGTGATCTCGTTTTCACCATTTGCATCGGTGAAATATTTGTCGTTTGCCTTATCGTACCAGTAGCCGATATTTCCGCCCTCGGTGCAGGTAGCTGCTACGGCTTCAACGTAAGACAATCCAAGCTTAGGTATAATTACTATCTTGGAACAGGTGTGGTGACTGCCTTCAAAATCGATCTTTGCAGAGTAGGTTATCGAACCTGCCTTTGTATAGGTGGGTTCTTCAACGCTCTTCTTGATAACGGTGGCATTTATCACTGTGACCTCGCCGCATTTCTCGCAAATGAACTCAGCCTTGGCAGTGAGATCTTCATTCCATATCCACTGTGCCAGTCCATAGCTGTGGCCCGCAGCCTTGATAACGGTATCAGCCTTTGTTATCTCGTTTTTGCCCTTATCATCGGTAAAATACCTGTCGTTAGCCGCATCGTGCCAGTAGCTGATATTTCCGTCCTCGGTGCAGGTAACAGCTTTTTCTTCAACGTGAGTAAGTTCCAGCTTAGGTACAGATACTGACCTGGAACAGGTGCTGTGAACGCCCTCAAACACAACTTTTGCGGTATAGGTGATCATTCCGCCGTTTGTATAGGTAGGTTCGGTGGTGATCTTCGCTGTCACATCAGCATCAATGACTACTACATCACCGCATTCTTCACATTTGAATTCAGCTGTTGCAGTGAGATCATCATTCCATGTCCACTTCGGTGAGCTATAGCTGTGACCCTTAGGTGCTATGACCCAGGAATCTTTATCTATCTCGGTGTAAACACCGTTTTCAAGCTTATAGAACCTGTTGTCGGAACCTGTGTAATATTCGGTATTGCCTGCTTCTGTGCAGGTGGCTCCCTTGGCTTCGGTCTTTGTGTAGGTCAAAGCGGGCTGAACTTCAGCATTGCTCCAGACGAGTATATGGTCATTATTTCCGAGGCACTGGTGCATGATGGACCTATACGATCTTTCGCTGATAAAATCCCATTTGAAATTGTCAGCTGTGAGATGGTCGGCGTTAAAATGATCATATTTCAGGGTTTTACAATAGTAATCATCATTGTTTTTGAAAAACACATCGTAGGTGCCATGATCATTATTGTTAGCCGCCTTGATGCTATCAGCGTTTTCGGCAAGCCATGCTACTGCATCTTCGGGAGATACATCCGACATTTGTTCAACAGCCTCTTTTATTGAAGTGACTGTAACAAATCCGCCTGTGATCTTCTTTTTCGCCTTTGTTTCATATAAAGCTTCAAATCTGTAGGGATCGCTCAGCGTGCCGCTGCCGCTTACGCACCTTATTCCGAGAGGAGTCAGCGAACCGTCTTCATTGGGAATGCCAATGGTGAAGCAGTCTGCGCTGTCAGGTGCTTTAAACATGAACTTGTATCCGAAACGGAGGTCATAACTGTCATAAGTCAGTTTTGTGCTCTTAGCGGATATAAAGTTTCCTATTCTTAATGTAGTTTTGCCGTCAAAGAAATGATCATCGGAGTTTATTGTCACATAAGAACCGATAGGTATAGCTGTATTGGGCGAAATGAGGATAAATACTTCCTCATCGTCGGTTTCTTCGGCAGTCGTCTCCTCATCGGCAGTTTCTCTGGCTGCAGTTTCCTCTGCTGTTGTTTCATCGTCAGCGGTTTCTTCGTCTGAAGTTTCTTCATCATTGCCCTCGCTGCCGATATTTTTGGTATCGTTTACATCTTCGGACGCGGTATTCTCCTCATCTGCTGTAACAGTTCCGGTTTCATCGTCACTGCTGATAATGTCCTCTGAATTTCCATTTTCCTTATCCTCAGCGGAAGGACCTGTAAATGAGTTCTCATCGTGTGGTCCGATACCCTCTGCAATGGCAGCACCTGCTGCAACTGCACTGCCGAAGTTTACAGGTGCTGTGCCCGATGCCAGCATCAGAGCGAGCATTCCCGCAAGGATCCTTTTTGATTTCATATTCTTGTAATCCATATTCTTTTCCAACTGTCCTTTCATGTCATAAGACCATACTTTTGTGCCGTAAATAAACAACCCGACCTGAACAGATCAATTATAATGAGCGCAGGGACAGATGCCGATAAAGCCGTTTTTTCATAGCAAAACGTGTATGAACAGCTTTATGATTTGTTAAGTTGCTGCGTTCGTCATGCAAGCCAAAAATCGTTGCTCAGGCTAATGTATAATGCTGTGGTCTTGCCACAAATTGCGCTATTTCCGATGATAATAGCGAATTGAGTATATTATATCACAAAAACATATTTTCGTCAATGGTTGAATTGAAAATGATATGCAGAATATCACATAATTTTACAATGGCTTCATATTGCATTTACCTGAACATAATAGCTTTTGCCGAGCAGATGCGCGGTTTTTCTTTTGTGCGCCCTTTAAAATATATAAAAAAATGCGCCCGCAAAAAATTTGTGAGCGCATATTAATATTTTTTTAAATTTTTGAAGATCAGCCCTTGTGAGCGTCCTCGAATTTCTTGGTGCGGACAGCAAGTTTTTTCTTGGCGTAGTCTTCCTTGATAACAGCCTGACCGCGTTCGATAGCAAGTGCATCAGCCGGGACATCGCCTGTGATAGTTGAGCCTGCCGCAGTGTACGCACCTTTGCCGATGCATACGGGTGCGACCAGATTTGTATTGCAGCCGATGAAGGCATTGTCCTCTATAACAGTGCGGAACTTCTTCTCGCCGTCGTAATTAGCGGTAGCCACGCCGCAGCCGAAGTTTACATTGCTGCCGACATCCGAATCGCCTACATAGGTAAGATGGGATACGGAAGTGCCCTCGCCGATGGTGGAATTCTTTATCTCAACGAAATCGCCTATCTTAACGCCCTTGCATACGTGAGAATCGGGTCTCAGCTGAACGAAAGGACCTATCTTCGCATTGTCGTCAACAACAGCATTATAAGCCTGAACATTATTCAGCGACACGCCGTTGCCGATAACGGTGTTTTCAAGTATGCAGTTCCTGCCGATAACGCAGTCCTCGCCGATGACAGTGTTTCCTCTCAGCTCGGTACCTGCTTCGATGCGTGTGCCCCTGCCGATGGTAACATTTCTGCCAACGGATACACCGTCCAGGCAGGTGAACTCGATACCTTCATCCAGCCATCTGTTGATTATCTCCATTCTGGCGATATCGTTCAGTTTCAGCAGACCGTGTCTGTCATTGGCACCAAGAGCCACATTCGGGTTAAGGGATATGAAAGCGTCAGCCGCCTTGCCCTTGTTTATCATAAGCTCAACGCAGTCGGTGAGATAGTACTCGCCCTGCGAATTATTGGGCTTTATCTCGAAAAGAACTTCCAGAAGGTCGGAGGTCTTGAACCAGTAACAGCCGGAGTTTATCTCCTTTACGGAAAGCTGGTCTGCGTTGCAGTCCTTGTGCTCAACTATACCCGAGATACCGTGCTTTGTGCGGATAACTCTGCCGTAGCCCGTAGCGTCCTCAACAACGGAAGTTACCACGGTAACACCGCAGTTCTTCTGCATATGGAGTTTCAGCGCACCCTCGATGGTAGCGGCATCGATAAAGGGAGCGTCGCCGCAAAGCACCAGAGTATTTCCGTCAGCATTGGTCCTGAGGAATTTCTCAGCCATCATCACAGCGTGACCTGTGCCAAGTCTTTCAGCCTGTAATACAGTGCTTACCTTAGCCTTTGAAGTTCTCTTTTCAACATAAGCATCTATCTGTTCACCTGCAAAGCCCTTGACGATGCATATCTCGTCAAGACCTGCGTTCTCACAGGCACTCATTACCCATTCAAGCATAGGTTCGCCCACAACATTGCAAAGTGCCTTGGGTGAATTTATCTTCATACGCTTGCCCTGACCGCCTGCCAGTATTATAACATTATTAGACATTGTTCTTCCCCCTAATAATTATAATCCCGCCGCACCTCTGTGCTGACGGCACATCACCTGCTTATTATAATACTTTTGAGCATTTAAGTCAAGGTGTAAAATTATCGAATTTTGTCGCGTAATACAGCCTGTTTCCGTTATATAGTGTCATTTAGGTGTAGTACACCCGAGTGGGTGTGTACTGCAGAGATAGTACAGTAGTACACCTGATGATACACTTGTTATCCGAAAATGCGCAGGCAATTGTGTGTAATTGCTATTCGTGTTGCAATTATAAATCGCTCTGTTGTGCTATATGCTGAAAATCCATAACTCCTATTGACAAATCGGGGCGTGAGTGGTAAACTCTAAGTGTACTACGACAGATAATACACCTAGTACACACAGGACAAATGAAACGAAACAACAAGACAGCCCATAAAGAAAATATAAAAAAACGGGCAGAGAGAAAGGAAGACCGATATGAGAGAACTTATGATTTTTGCAGTGAGCGTACTTGTAGTATGTATACTTCTTGCGGGACAGGAATTCAGAAAGGTACGTGAGTGGGACATCAACGAGGACGAAGAAAGCGGCATCTGAGAGAAAAGGAGACAACAAAATGAGAAAGATAATAGTATTTACCGCCGCTGCGGCGATCACAGTGGGACTGATAGTTCGCAGAGAGAAAAAGAAAGCAGTGATCGGTAAAGGATAGACAGCGCAGGACGAAAGAACGGAGAAAACAAATGAGAAAGATGACAGCATTTGCAGCCGCGGGAGTTATGGCATTCACGCTGGCTTCCTGTGGAGGATACAAGTTGGATTATACAGATTTATCATCAGAAAAATATACAGCTGATGAACTTCCGCAAACTTCGTATCTTATGGAAAAAGAACTCAATTCACAGGGCAGGATTCCCGATAAGATAAAGTACTTCGGTGATGATGTATGCAATGAGGATATGATCGAAAAACTCAAAGAGGAAGGCGTGCTTGAAGAAGACAGCAAAGCCGTGGAATGTATCGGATATGAGGTGGATTATCATTATTCTAAAAATATCATCACTATGCTGAAAAGCAATTTTGACAGCGGTGAATTCGATACCAAGAAGCATGAAGGTGCGCAGTACTGGTTCGCGAGAGAAAAAGACGGCGAATGGGAGTGTGTAAGTTCGGAAGAACCCATACTCTGACAGTACACCTGCTTTAACGCATAAGGAGAAAACAATATGAAAAAAATAGCAGCGATAGCGGCGGTCGTAACAGCTATGACATTGGCAGCTATTACATTGACAGTCAGCGACAAAAAAACAATTACTATTGATGTTCTCGGAACTTCAGAAACTTTCAGCGATGAAGAGATCGAAAGAGCTGTGGCTTATTTAATAAACGATGTATATAAGCCGAAAGAAACAGATATCCACGTTGCAGCAATTTACAATGGTGGCATTAATTACAATGACAGCTCTAAATATGTGCAGATAAACAAGTACAAAGAGGGAGAAGATCCCAAGGATCTCAGTGGAGATTATATGTCACTTACTATTTGCGCGTTTCGTGATAAAACGCCTTCCAATGTGATAAAAGCAATAGGAAGAAATCTGTTCGATATGAATGGTTTCAATTCTTATTTTATGGCGTCTGTTGAGCGACACGACTGTGTGGTGGAAAGGGACAAAAACGGCGAATGGAACTTCCTGGGAGATAGCGATACTAAATTCGACTTTGATTACGCGGACGTTATGGATGCATCAAGATCGGATATATATTCCACAGAAGAAAGAGAGGAAGCACTGGAGGCTATGACCGATTCCGATGTCTGGAATGACTTTGACGGGATACCGCTGTATGCGGGATATGCGGGAGATGAAAGCGCTTCAAAGGAAGAACTTGAAAAGCTCAACAAACGCAACGGTACAGCTTATGATGAATGCATGGTAATTTCCGCTGATATCTATTCTTATGAAAAACAGGCTGTTCTGAGGGACACAAAGTGGCAGCTTGCCAAGGAAAACGGCGTTTGGAGAGTTGTGGAATACAGCGCGTCAAAGGGAGAAAACAAATAAAACTGTCATCAGAGAAAGATATATATGATAAATAACGAGAGACAACAAAAACATTTTCGAGAGGAGGAAAGCTCTTGATAAATATAGACCTTACAGGCAGAGTGCCCATATACGAGCAGATATGCAATGGCTTTGCAGAGCTTATAGGCAGCGGCGTATTGCAGGAGAATGACAAGCTGCCCGGGGCAAGGAGCCTTGCAAAGGAACTGGGACTTAATCCCAATACCGTGGCAAAGGCTTACAGCAGGCTTGAACATGATGGTATAATATATTCCGTGGCGGGAAAGGGATGCTTTGTCGCCAAGCAGAAAGGACATATAGAGAGAAAGCTGTTTGAAGATTTTGATGCGGCAGCATCTGCGGCGATAAGGGCGGGAGTCACCGTCACAGAGCTGAAAGACAGACTGGACGCTTTGCAGAAGGAGGATAACAAATGATAGATATCAAAGACGTCACGATGGTGTTTGAGAAGAGCAAGGACGATACGGAAAGTTTTGTAGCTCTCGATCATATATCCATCGAGATACCAGAGGGCTGTATATACGGCTTTCTCGGATCAAACGGCGCTGGCAAATCCACACTTATGAGAATGATGTGCGGGGTATACCCATGCAGCAGCGGCAGTATAAAGATAGACGGCATCGAGGTATACGATTCACCCGAAGCCAAGGGCAAGATATTCTTTGTAAACGATGAAACGATACAGTATGCAAACTTCACCCTGAAAGACCTTAAAAACTACTACGCAAGCTACTATCCCGAATTTTCAGGGGAAGTTTTCGACAGGCTGATAAGCAAGCTGGATCTGCCTTTGAACAAGAGAATGTCACAGTTTTCAAAGGGTATGAAAAGACAGGCTGTGGTGGTTGCGGCACTCAGCTGCAAGACCAAGTACATAATGCTGGACGAAGCTTTTGACGGTCTTGACCCTGCAATGAGAAAGATAATCAAGACCATGATAGTCGATGAACTTATGGACAGGGGAGCTACGATGATAGTATCTTCCCATAACGTAGCCGAGATAAACGAGCTTTGCGACAGAGCGATGCTGATACATCAGGGTCATCTGATATTTGCCGATGAGATAGACGAGATCAAGAGCGGCTTCTGCAAGATACAGCTTGCGCTTAAAGATACTCAGATGACCAAGGAAATGGCAGAACAGTCGGGTCTGGAGGTAATGCAGTTCTCACGGCTGGGAAGCGTTGCACAGATGATAGTCAGGGGCAGCGCAGAAAATTCACTGCCCAGACTGAGGGTACTTTCCCCTGTGCTGCTTGAAGCAGTGCCCCTTACCCTTGAGGAGATATTCATTTACGAACTGGAGGTGCGCGGTTATGGCGCAGAAATACTTAGAGAAGATAAATAAGGCATCTACCGCCGAGTACCGCAACAGGCGCAAGATAAGGCTGATGATACTGATAATCACTGTGGCGGCGGCTTTGTTTGAGGTCACCGATTTCTCTGTGAGATCATACAAAGAGTACAACAGCAGCAATAACTTGATATTTCCGCATTATGAAGGCTTTTTCGGACTTTTCCTGATGTTCGTTGCAGCGTCCTTCGGTGCATTTGCGGTCTATGGAGTTTTCAGCGACCTCACCAACAAGCAGACTGCGGACGTTCAGCTCTCACTTCCCATGAGTGCTAAGGACAGATACTATTCCAAACTTCTGGCAGTAGCAAAGCTGCATATACTGCCTTTGCTTGGTGCGGGTATATTCGTTACCATAGCAGGTGCGATAAAGGGCCACGTGATAATGGGTCAATGTATATCGTATCTGTTACAGCTGCACTGTGTGATACTGGCTGAGGCACTGTTCGTTGATGCGATATGCATATTCTGCATGAGCTGCTGCGGCGCTAAGGCAGAGGGTGTATACACCTCGATCATAACAGGACTTTGTGCGAGCATGACCCCGTTTTTGGTATTCAATTTCACGATAGAAAGATTTTCGGGCGTAAATCTGGGCGGCGATGAAAGCGGAAAATATTTTGCATCCTTCGGCGCACTGGTAGGAATGTGCATATCTGATACGGGGGTATTTGATACAACGGCTGAGCGTATAACCGTTCTGATTATCAATATTTTACTCAGCTGTCTGCTGATATTTGTCACATTCTTTATTTACCGCAAGCGTGACGGAAGACATGTCGGCAAGCCTATGGTATATGACCTGTTCATGGAGCTTTTCATGTTCACGGGTCTGTTCACACTGTTTACCATGTTCTCGTATATCAGCTCATGGGGCATAGGTCTTACAATTGCCCTGATAATTTACCTTGTTATAAGGATAGTTGCGGCAAGGGCAAAGATCACTCCGAAACTCTTTGCTGTATGGCTGTTGAAGTTCGGTGCGAGCTTCGCAGTATTCGTTGCGATAATGGCGGCGGGCTATTTCACAGGCGGCTTTGGTCATTATAAGCTCCGCAATGATAAGATAAAGTACGATACATCAAGGATGCAGATACACACTACGCTGGATGACGGATATTCTGTAGAAAACCGCTTGTTTGAGAAAAGCTATTATATCGATGAAAACACTGATCCTGACGGCAGATCTGCAGGAAATATAAGCAGAGCTGAAGCTGATGAAAAGCTTCATCAGATAAACGCCTTTTTGGATAAATATTATACTCTCGAAAACAGAAATTTTGATGATTTCATGGATATGATGTTCAGGCAAAACATATTCTACTACGATGATGATGATGATTCAACAAGTGAAGGTTCAGTAAATGTCTATATTTCTGTTTCAGATGTGAATGATCTGAAGTATTCCTATTCAGACGTCAGGTCGAATAATTTTGAGGTATCATTCGATATCCCTGCAGAAAAGTATGAAGACTTCCTGAAAGAAGCACAGGAGATCCTGCCCGAAACAGATGATGGCTACGATCGTTATTATTACTAAGGACTTCCTGTCGATAAAAAGCCCATAGGGCAATAAACAAGCAGTACAGTTTCTTCTTTACCTTAAAAGGCTGCACGGGACATTATGATCCTGCGCAGCCTCTCTTATTATGTGAAAAATACACCCGCACAAAAAAGCCACAGCAGCGGTGCAGCTGCCGTGGCTTTTAATCGTTTTATTTTGTGTAGCACTCAAATGCTGCTTCAGCAACCTTCTTGTCCTCGTCGTTGGACTTAGTGATAAGGCTAACAACAGGAACAACTATCAGACCGAACAGCATCGCAAATGCACCTGCGTTAACAGGTGAAGTCAGTGCAAGACCGCCAAGTGTCTTGGGTGCATCGGGGATAACACCGAAGGTATAGATCATCATGTGAACAACAGTTATGCCCACGCCGCAGATGAAGCTTGCCATAACAGCCGCCTTGGTAACGCCTTTCCAGAACAGACCGTACATGAAAGGTGCAAGGAATGCGCCTGCCAGTGCGCCCCAGCTTATGCCCATCAGCGAAGAGATGACCATAGCATCCTGCTTTGCGCCGCGCAGAGAGTATACTGCGATAGCAACGGATATCAGCAGGAACACTGCGATGAATATACGCATGATGCGAACTTCTTCCTTTTCGTTCATGTTCTTTTTAAGGGGCTTGATAAGGTCGATGGTCAGTGTCGAGCTGGAAGTCAGAACCAGTGAAGACAGTGTAGACATGGAAGCCGAAAGCACCAGCACGATTATCAGTGCGAAAAGTGCACTGGGCAGAGAATCCATCATAGTAGGAACGATAGCGTCAAAGCCATCAATGGGCTCACCTTTCTCGTTCTTCTCCATGAACAGTCTGCCGAAACCGCCCAGGAAGTAACAGCCGCCTGCAACTACAACAGCGAATATGGTGGAAACTACAGTACCTGTAACAACGGACTTGTCGTCCTTGATTGCATAAAACTTCTGTACCATCTGAGGAAGTCCCCATGTACCGAGAGAAGTCAGTATAACAACGCCTATCAGGTTTATGGGGTCGGGGCCTATTATCGAGTTGAACACACCTGTGTTGCCATTTGCATCGGGGATAGCGCCCATAGCCTCCATGGAGCCCGAGAATCCTCCGTTTACTTTAAGCACAGCCACAACAACAGCCGCAATACCTATCAGCATGATTATGCCCTGAATGAAATCGTTGAGGGCAGTAGCCTTGTAGCCGCCCATGATAACGTATATCGCGGTGAACACAGCCATAGCCACTATGCACCATTCATAATCAATGTGGAAACTCTTCTCGAACAGTCTTGAAAGACCGTTGTAAACAGATGCGGTGTAGGGGATAAGGAATATGAAGATTATCAGTGCTGACACCGTTTTCAGAGTCTTTGAGTTGTATCTGAATTCAAAGAACTCGGGCATGGTCTTAGCGTCCAGATGCTTTGTCATTGTACGTGTGCGCTTGCCGAGTATCAGCCAAGCCATCAGCGAACCGATTATCGCATTGCCTATGCCGACCCATGTTGAAGCCACGCCGTAAGCCCAGCCGAATTTTCCTGCGTATCCCACGAATATAACCGCCGAGAAATACGAAGTACCGTAAGCGAAAGCCGTGAACCAGGGGCCCAGACCTCTGCCGCCGAGGACGAAGTCATTAACATTCGCTGTCTTTTTGCGGTAGTACGCGCCGATACCTATCATCAGCATAAGGTACACCACAAGAATGATCCATCTTAATACCAATATGAACACTTCCTTAAAATATTTGACGGCTCATGGTCATTGCATTAAAGTTTTAACGCTTTTATGCTTTTATCCAATAAACCGACTGTTATATTATATAACATTTTCCTGCCGCTGTCAACCGCGGCGGAGTTTTTTGCCAAAAGAATACCAAACAAATTTGTCCATCGGCTTTTATGCAAATTTACCAGAGCAAACTCGGAATTTCCACAATATGTAAAAAAGCTGTCCGCAAAGCAGACAGCCAAAATAACTATTCATAATAAATGGTCCCGCCCGCAGATGTATCCGTAAGGAAAGCACCTGCGGGCGGTTAACCGAGAAATTTAGGAGGTGAAGAATTGCGAAGTTAATTATGTTACGGCATAAGCTTTTTCACAGGCAGTTCGGGGATATCCCTCATATCGTAGCTGCGAAGTTCTTTTTTGCCGTCACGGAGTATCTGTAATACAAGTTCCTTTCCGTTGAGTTCTGCGGAAAGTATCCTGCACCCGAAGAGTGCGGAAGCGTCCTCATACATCTTTTTCTGCTCGTCGCCGTAGTCTTCGGCATTGTCAGAGGTGAACCATACACTGCCTGTCAGAGCGTTTATTTCCGCCAGACATTTCCGCTGAGAAGCGGTCATAGTGGTCTCTGTATCACGCAGAAGATATACATCGGGGTCACAGCCGAAAGCCCTGCCGTCCAGCTGTCTTCTGAAAACCGAATTCATTATGCAGTTCCTTGTGCTTGGTCTTTCGCGGTGCATCAGCTTCATATAGGGCTTGTCGTCCCAGTCAAGGCTGACATCACATCCCACACGACAGTATTCAACTCTGCCGAATACCGAAGCAAGGGGCACGCCACAGCCCAGTATAGCTGTATCTCCCGCCAGTTCACGCAGAAGCTTAATAGCGTCCGACATTACCATGCCGCGGGTCTTGTCTTTGCGGGGGACTAGGCAGGCGGCGTAGAGAAAATCCAGTTTCAGCAGCCTGTTGAAACCCCATTCGTTTATAATAGTATCAAAAACTTCTTTCAGATAAGCGCGGAAGTCCTCGTTGTAGATATCCAGCGCATAGAACCCCGACCAGTTGCTTCCGCCCTTTACGACTCTGCCGTTCTTGTCTTTCAGTAGCCAGTCCTTGTGACTTTTGAAAAGTTCTGACTTTTCTTCGCACACGAAAGGTGCGAGCCATATCCCGGCTTTGCCTTTTCCGAGTTCTGCCATCCTGTCGGTCACAGCTTTCAGACCGTTCGGGAATTTCTTCTCGTCGATACTCAGCCAGTCACCCACAGCGGTCTGCCAGCCGTCGTCTATCTGGAAGATATCATCTTTCCCAAGATCGCTCTGTTCAAGGTCTTTTGTGAGTATCTCCTCGCTGATATTCTGATAATGTCTGTACCAGCTGGTATAGCCGTGTATCCGCGGGAGATCCCGCTTAGCAATGCCCATCAGCCCGAACCACTTGTCGAAGACTTCGTCCTCACTGCCCCTGCCGATGTACAGCTTCAAGCCTTCAAAGCTGTTTTCGATATGAAGTTCACTGCATTCCTTGAAAGCCAGTACTCTGCCTGCGGCGCAGTCTGTGCGGATAGTTGTGAAACCGCTGTCCTCGTTCAGCGAACCTATAAAGTCGTATACATCGTAATTGCGGATATATCCGTAGCTGAAACCGTGCATAACGCCTTTTTTCAGGCTGTATCTCGTGAATGTGTAATCTCCGTACTGTGAGAATGCATACTTGTCAGCGATAGGCTTCGGGATATGGTCAACGCCACGAAGCCTGCCGTTTATCGGATGTTCGGCGCTGTCCGTCCATGACTGATAACCATTCAGGAATACGCGGCTGATGCTTTTGAATTCGTATTCAAATTCCGCCGAGAGCCTTAACAGTTCTATGGGTGTGACCGAAGTCACCGAAGCCGATATTACGCCGTCCTCATTTGTGATTGTCAGCTTGACGCGCTGATTTTCCACACTTTTGTCAGTGGTGACGGAATACACCTTTCCGCCTGCGATGTAGGCGAATTTTATGTGTTTGAACCTCAGCATCGTCAGCCCTCCTTGTTTGTGCTTTCAAGTTTTGAGATAACGTCCTTTTCGTTGTATCGGAAGAATATAAGTCCGCCGATAAGACAAAGCACGGTAGCCAGTATAGCAGTTATCCTGAGTCCGAGACCGTAACCGCTCTCGCCCGAGGGTACGTCCGAGTTGATGGTCTTTATACTGGTGAACAGCAGCATAGCCAGCGACTGTCCCATCTTGAAAGCGAAAGTTCGTGCCGCGTAGAACATACCCTGACGGCTTTCGCCTGTTTCTATCTTGTCAGCTTCTGAGATATCAGCCACCACAGCCTGGGGAAGTATGCCAAGTATCGCCATAGGAATAGCCGCCAGCGCCGCGATGATGAATCCGTATGCCACACCCGGTATTGGCAGTATGCCTGCCAGTGAAGTTACAAGGAAAGTCACGGAGAAGAACATGAAAGCAAAAGCGATAAGTTTCTTCTTGCCCATTTTCTTTGCGAAGATGTTCACAGGCGCATAGCACAGCAGCGAGAAGAAAGTCATAGCCGCAAACATGGGGAATGCCCAGGTTTCTTTAAGTCCCAGCAGAGTAGTGATGTAGAAGGGAAGTCCTGTCTGGAACATTGTAAGTCCTATCCAGTAGAATATGTCCGAAGCCACAAATGTACGGAAATCACCGTTCTTGAAAGTAGCCATCAGCGAACCGAAAGCTGTGCCCTCGGTAGGTGTGGTATCGGCATAAGCGTTCTCGTCTATCAGGAAAGCGGGCACCAGCATACATACAACAGCTATCGCTGAAAGTATGCCCACCGTCAGCCTGAAGCTGTTTGTGTAGCCCATAGCCCCCGAGAATATCCCCGCGATGTTCGGCACAAGGTAAGATATGCCCGAACCGAAGAAGTAAGTCACGGAAATATAGGTGGAAAGATTTATCCTCGTTTCCTGTGTTCTGCCAAGTTCGGGGATAAGTGCGTTGTAAGGTGTGCAGTAAGCTGTCATGCAAAGGTAGAACAGCATACAGAACAAAAACAGAAGTCCGAAATTTCCGTAGCTCTCACCCTTGAAAGGAAGTGTGAATATCAGAACTGTCATAACACCGAAGGGTATAGCCGCCACCCTCATGAAAGGTATGCGCCTGCCCAGACGATGCTTGAATCCGTCGGACTTGCCTGCGATGTAAGGGTCGGTCACGGCATCGAAAATACGTCCCGCCGCGGCGATAACGCCCATTGCCGTCAGAAGTCCAAGCACTATCCTTCCCTGGGGTATAAAGTAGCTGTGCCCCTCGGGAAGTTTATCGGGTTCATAGAATTTTACCAGCCAGTTAGTGATTATGCCCGCCAGAGTTGACCAGCCCAGCTGACCTATTGCGAATATCCAGAGTATTTTGTTTGAAGCTATTTTCTTGTTCTCCATATCCATGCCCCCTGTCGTTCTCAGCTTATCTTGCGCTGAGGTAGTTCACACCTGTGTTTATCAGCAGTTCAAGTTCCGCTACTGCGTAATCGCTCCTGTCAGATGGAAGAAGCTCGCCCTTGACGAATTTCTTGCACATTTCCAGCAGCGCATGGGCGTAGGTCAGATAATGCATCTTGAAGTTATCCACCCTGCGCACCGTACCGTCTTTAAGCCCCTTTTCGTAAGCCCTTACCAGTACGGGATAAAAGTTTATTATCGAACTCTCATACTTCTGCAAGTCTTCCTTGGCTATCTGCTCGCGTACTATATATGTATCGAACTCTCCCAACAGCCGCATGAAATCGCTGTGAGCCTCATACAGCACCAGATACATACGCATAAGGTCGTTTATCTGCTTGATGCCGGGCTGCTGCATGAATTCTTTGGTATCAAATACCCCTGCAAAAAGCTCATTGACCTCGTCCCAGAGATATGTCATCGCTTCCGTCACCATACGGGGTTTTGTGCCGAAATAACGGTAGAGAGTAGCCACTCCCACGCCGCTTGCGTCAGCGATATCTGTCATCTTTATCTCCTCGATGCCTTGTTTGAGAAAAAGCTGTGCGGCAGTGAGGACTGCACGGTCGGTTCGCTGGACTTTTAAATTTTTTCTTGAAAAATCGGAACAAATCTCATTAACCACTTGACAAACCTCCTCAAATGTGATAGACTTACTATCAACTGATAGATAGTCTATCATATAAACCGACATTTGTCAAGAGATCTATGAAAATATTAAAATTTACGACACAATTTTCTGCAACAGACACAATCGTGAAACGTTTAAGTTCGGTAAATCGGCAATAATATTTATGCCGAGCCGCACACTGCAAAATGGAGGTACAGCTATGGAAAGATCAAAAGTGATATTCGGCAATCAGATGTCAGAGTCAGTTTACAGAAAGGCAGTCAAAGGCAAGGAGAAGTTCATTAAAAAGTACGGCAGTGATATGGACAGGGTTTACCATCTCACCGCCGCACCCGCTCACGCCATAGGTGAGCCCCTCGGCGTGCGGGAGCTTAAAATATCCGGAAAGACAGGAGTTACATTCAATGATAAGAGCCTTGTCATCGGAAATATCCGCATGGGCTTCGGTCACTACCGTATCTCCATGGCGATAGCCTCCGCTGCCCGTTCAATGGGCTATGACCCTTATTGGTTCGACCTCTGTTCTTTCGGCGATACTACCTGCGGCAAGGTCATAGCAGGGCAGAATCAGCTGTATTCTCTGGGCTCACGCATTTCTCAGAAGTCCGTACTGTTCAATAAACTTTTCTGGGAACCCCTGAACAGCGAGGGCTTCCGTCAGCTGACCTACAATTGTTCCGACCAGAAGACGGCTGAACTTATGACACCTGTATTCCGCGACCTGCCCAAGGATATACCCTATGTTGCCACCCACGTATGGCCATCGCAGGCGGCGATACACGCAGGTCTCACCCATGTGGTGAACGCTGTTCCCGATAACTGGCCTATGGCACTGCATCTTTCCGAGGGTGCAGTCCATACAGTCCAGACTCCCTCGGCGTATCTGGGATACCGCGCACTCCGCGGCATGGACAAGCATCGTATACTCAAGCCCATGCCCGAGGATTCCGTAGTATATACAGGTCATTATATCGACCACGAACTCGTCAGCAATATCGAATACGACTGCGCAAAGCGCATCGAAAGGGCGCAGAAAGGCAAAGCTGTACGCTGGCTGATGTCCGTGGGCGGCGCAGGTGCACAAAAGGAGATATTCGTATCCATGATAAGGAGAATGCTTCCCTATATCAAAAAGGCAAAGGCTGCACTTTTCATAAATGTGGGCGACCATAAAAATGTGTGGGAACAGCTGAAGACCGAGATGCCCCATATGATGCCCTATGTTACCGAGCATTTCAACGATTTCACCGAGACTTCCGAGTTTGCAGGACAGGCGATTGACGGAGAGGTGTTCGGCATACACGCTTTCTGCCATGAGGATATCTTCGCGGCGGTCTACTCCACAAATCTGCTTATGCGCTGTTCCGATGTGCTTATCACCAAGCCCAGCGAACTGGCTTTCTATCCCATACCCAAGCTGATGATTAAGCGCGTGGGCGGTCACGAAGCGTGGGGCGCTGTGCGTGCGGCAGAAGTCGGTGACGGCACCTACGAATGTTCCACCCCCGCGGAGACCTGCGGCATGATGAAGCTTATCCAGCATAACGGTGATATCATCGAAAAAATGTGTGAAAATATCATCACTGCAAAAAAAGCAGGCATATATGACGGTGCGTATAAGGTGGTAGAACTGGCAGTATCTGGAAAAATAATATAATTATTAACAGTTTATGTTAATACGATGTGAATAAATCACAAATAAACATCAAAACACCTCGCCATTTACAGCTTTCGACTTGATTTTTTTCGTTCGGTATGTTAAAATAATGAAGTAAAATGAAGTGCATGGAGAATGCTGCCGCGCATGAACTCTTTTGGCAGCTGAAACAGTGAGGAAGATATGATCGAAAATGATAACAGAAACGTTCCCGAGGAGGAGCGTGCTGTTAATGGAGCGGAAACAGCCATAGATTATTATGATCTGTCAAGGTATGAACTTTCTCCCGAGGAAAAAGCCCGTGAGGAGATGATAAGACAGCGCATCAGGGACAGACGCCGCGCGGCCGAGCGCAGACGTATAAAGCGCAACCGCACACTGGTACTGATAGTAGCTGTAGTTCTGGTATTCATACTTTGCAGGGGCTGCTACGCATCCTACCGCAAAAAGCGGGATGAAAAGCAGGCAAAAGCCAAAGCGTCGCAAAGCAAAGTCGTGAAGCCGACAGTTCAGGAGATCGATACCGACAGTTCCGAAGAGGAAAAACCGCAGGCAGGACACAAGATACAGCAGGTCGATGGTCTTACATATGTTGACGGCATACTTATCGTCAACAAGACCTATCCTTTGCCGAAGGATTACGCACCCGGCATAAGTACAGCAGCTCAGGCGGCATTTGATGATATGACGGCGGCGGCTTTCAATGATGGGCTGTACCTCTACGTCAATTCGGGATTCCGCAGTTACGATGAGCAGTATGCGCTGTATTACAGCTATGCTCTTGACAGGGGAATAGCCGAGGCTGACAGAGTATCCTCCCGACCCGGATATTCCGAGCATCAGTCGGGACTGTGCTTCGATGTCAATTCGACGGACTTCTCATTCAGTGATACCGCCGAAGCAAGATGGCTGGCGGCACACTGTGCGGATTACGGTTTCATTATACGTTTTCCAAAGGGGAAAGAGGCTATAACGGGGTATGAGTATGAGTCATGGCACATCAGGTACGTAGGCGTTGATATAGCAAAAGAGATCACATCAAAGGGTCTGTGTCTGGAGGAATACTTAGGTGTAACATCAAGTTATGATGATGCGCCCGACGGTGTTTCACAGCAGCAGCTTGCCGAAGAAATGGGCGTCACAGTCGATGGTCCCGGCGGCAGTACCGATACTGATGCTGAAAGCGAAAACGGCACTTACTACGATGAAGGCTATGAAAGTCAGGTACAATGACAGCTTTTCGCCCCTGCTTTGAAAGCGGGGGCGATTTTTATACAAATGGCAGGGTTACGTTATGAAAAAAAGGTTTACATTCAAAAGTTCATATTATTTGTCCATTGCTGTATTTGGCGCAGCAGCAATGGTGCTTTTGCCTGTCATGACGGCAGTGTTGTTCGATTCAACTACTGTTGGGCTGATAACGCTTATATCTGCAATGCTGATATACATAATATCGCTGCACCTTGCGGCGTGTGTTCCCTGCGTCATAAGTGCTGATGATGACGCTCTGCGGGTGGCTGTATGCTGGAAAAAGTATGTTTTTCCCTATAAGGATATCGAAAAAGCAGAGGTCAGCTACGAGTTTATTGATACTCTCATGCTGATGGAAGTACCTTATTATCTTGAGACCCTTAAGATAACCGCAAGATCAGGGGAATACAGCTTTAAAAGCAAGACCCGCACCGGGAAACAGGAAGACGGCAGACCTTTCCCGTTTGAGAACGGTAAGTTCCATGAGATAAGGAGCTATATCGCACCACGCATAAAGGGCGGAAAATAATTATTATGCCGTTAACAATGATCGGTCACGAAAAATACACATTCCGGGATTATCATATTTTTAGGAAATTGTCCGCACAATGCGGACCTCTGAAAAGGAGCTGACAACTGATGGCAAAGATACTGGCAGTAGACGATGAGGCGAAGATACGTACCATCATCAAGGAGTACGCTGAGTTCGAGGGCTATGAAGTAGCCGAGGCAGCAGACGGCATGGAAGCTGTGGAAATGGTGAAGAACGATGATTTCGATATCATAATAATGGATATCATGATGCCCAGACTTGACGGATATTCCGCCTGCAAGGAGATACAGAAGATCAAGAAGATACCTGTGATAATGCTCTCCGCAAGGGGCGAGGAGTATGATAAGCTCTTCGGATTCGAGATAGGCATAGACGACTATATGGTCAAGCCTTTTTCGCCCAAGGAACTCATGGCGAGAGTCAGAGCGGTACTCAACCGCGCAAAGGCATCCCACACTACCGAGGATATCATCAAGTATCAGGGACTCGAGATAAACTTCACCGCAAGGGAAGTCAAGATAGATGGCGAAAAGGTCTCCATGACCCCCAAGGAGTACGATCTCCTTTTCTATCTAGTGAGAAATATGAATATCGCCCTTTCAAGAGAAAAGCTTCTTGAGGAAGTCTGGGGCTTCGATTTCTACGGCGATGACAGAACCATAGATACTCACATAAAAATGCTGAGAAACTCTCTCGGACCATACCGCAACCTTATCGTTACCCTGAGAGGAATGGGGTATAAGTTTGAAAAGATCCAGTAAAAAGTCCAAAGGTCTCGGGAAAACTGTAAGGGATATCCGCAAGGGCAAGCGCAGTATGCAGACCTTTGTCTGGATATACTTCGTGCTGTTTGCCATAGTGATACTTGTGGTGCTCTGGTTGGGGCAGTACGTTTTTTTGTACAATTATTATAAGTCCGCGAAAGTCAGCAGCATAAGCCGCGAGGCGAACCGTATCATACAGGCATACGGCACTGAGGAACAGGGTCATATCAACAGGACTGTCGCTTATGAGAACAGTATGTGCATTGTCATAACCGACGTGGACGGCAACCCGCTGACCTCCGAGAATAATCTGGGCTCCTATTCAAAGCTCTACGATGATATCGAGAATAATTATTCCATGTATATTTTCGAGCTTAAAAGTGCTCTTGAAAAGGCTTCGGACAACTGTTATACCGTCACCTTTGATAATGATGATCTCAATGTCAAGGAAATGATATACTGTGCCGAGATCTATACCGATGATTCTCCAGATCAGGCTTACTTGTTCATCGAATCCACCATCGAACCGATAGATTCCACGGTGAAGATAATCAGGGAACAGCTTATGTTCATATCCATAATCCTCTTTGAACTGGCGATAATCGTGGGTACATTGGCAGCCATGAGGCTCACCCGACCCATAGTCAGCATCACCAAGACCGCCAAGCGTTTCGGTGAAGGCGATTTTGATGTTGAATTCAAGGGCAAGGGTTACAGAGAAACCGAAAAACTGGCAGAAGTCCTTAATGATGCCAAAAATGAGATTCGCAAGGTAAGTGATCTCAGAAAAGACCTGATAGCCAATATCTCCCACGATCTCCGCACGCCTCTTACCATGGTCAAAGCCTACGCTGAGATGATACGCGACCTTTCGGGTGATAATCCAGTAAAAAGGGCTGAACACATACAGGTAATAATCGATGAAGCCGACAGGCTCTCGAATCTTGTGAATAATCTGCTGGAGCTTTCAAAGCTGGAAAGCGGAAATATGGAGCTCAATCGCCGTAAGTTCTCCATAGTCGATAAAATAAACGACTGCATGACCAGATATCAGCTGGTCATCGAACAGAACGGCTACGATATGAAGTATGAACCCGATGAGGACAGGCAGATAGATGCCGATCCCGATAAACTCGATCAGGTGATATACAACTTCATAAACAACGCTATAAACTATACAGGTGACCATAAGGTCATACGCATCAAGCAGATAAACTCTGAAAAATCTGTCCGCATTGAAGTATCCGATAACGGAAAAGGTATTGCAAAAGACCTTTTGCCAAAGGTATTCGACAGGTATTACCGCGATGCTAAAGTCAAGCGTGATGTGGTAGGCACAGGTCTCGGACTTGCGATATGCAAGGAGATACTGAAATGCCACGATTTCCCCTTCGGTGTCCGCTCGGAAGAGGGCAAGGGCACTACATTCTGGTTTGAGATACCTATATGACCTTTTGTAATATCATAAACCCGAAAGAACAGCTGATCCTGTGTCAGCTGTTCTTTTTTTGCCTGAAAATACAAAAGAAAAGAGCCGCACATTTGTGCAGCCCTTTCCCGGAAGTAAAGAATATGAAAAATGATTAGAAGAATGCTTTGTCAGAACCCTCCGAAAAAACTGAAAGGGTCGTAGTAGTAATTGTCATAGTCGTTGTAATCGTTGTAGTAATCGCTGCTGCGGCGGGTGTCGTTATTTTCGGTGACAGCCGTTTCGCCGGTGGCTTCGTCAAGTACAACGTCTATATTTATCTTTCGGTTGCTGCGGTAAACTGTCAGTGTTACCGTGTCGCCGGGTTTATGCTTGTTCTTGACATCGTTCAGCTGAACAATGCCGTTTATTATAGTATCATCTATTGCGATGATGATGTCATTCTCTTTAAGACCCGCAGCCTGTGCACCGCTGCCCTCGGTTACAGTCTTTACCAGGAATCCCTGAGGTATCCCGTAGTAGGTGGAGTAAGCGGATTTAACATCAGCGCCTGTTATACCGAGGCTGGGTCTGCCTGTTACATAGCCGTAGCTCATAAGGTCGCTGACTATAGGCAGAGCATCATCTATGGGTATCGCAAATCCGAGACCTTCAACTTCCGCCGATGCTACCTTAGCCGAGGTTATCCCGACTACCTGCCCGTAAGCATTTATCAGTGCACCGCCCGAGTTTCCTCCGTTTATCGAAGCATCGGTCTGGAAGACTTTCATGGTGATATCTTCAACGGTTATCGTCCTGTCCTTAGCCGAGATTATTCCCGAAGTAGCAGTGTTCGCCAGATCAAGTCCAAGAGGATTTCCTATAACTATCGCAAGCTCGCCCACCTGCACATCGGCAGATTTTCCTATCTCAGCTTTCACAAGATCGTTCTTTTCGATCTTCAGCACTGCCAGATCGGTCTGTGTATCCTTACCGACATTCTCTGCAGTGTAAGTCAGCTCATCCTGATTCTCATTGCCGTTCCCGTAATAAGGGGGGAGCACTACTGATATGGACTGTGCGTCCTTTATTACGTGTGCATTGGTGATGATATATCCGTCTTCGCTGAGTACTATGCCCGAACCCGTAGCTATGCCCTGATTAGTGATACAGCTTATGCCCACCACCGAGGGAGTCATCTTGCTGATGATGTCGGGTATCTTCATAGCGTCGTCAGGCGCCGCCAGCTGTTCCAGCGTAGGAAGATTGCTCCTGTTGACAGAAGCAGCAGAAGGATCGATATGCTCAGTGTCTGCAACTTCTTTGCCGACAGCGTCATTTCTGTCCGCGGGGAAAATACGGTCTCTGTCCGTGACTATCCTGTAGCCCACTATTGAAGTAACAGCTATCGCGCCAACACCCAGTATCGCCGCAAATGCGGTGAGTATCTTCTTGGCCGTCGAGCTTTTCTTTCCCATGGGTTCATAGGAGTACTCGTGCGCTATACCCTGCGGAACAAAGTTCGGCTTATCGCCTAAGCTTTCACGGTTCACATAGGGCTGCTGTACCGAGGGTGTTCTGTTTTCATCATAAGGCGGATATCCGCCGCCGTTATATCCGTTCAATCAAACGCCCTCCTTGACAAACCGATCGTTCTGTAATATAATGTATTACAGATTCGCTGTACGTCTTCTGACAATATTCATTATACCCGCAAATGTGATAGTTAAATGACAATCATAAAAAACTTTACAAAATAATTTCGTAATGTCAAAACAGCGGAATTACGCAGGCGCTATTCACAAGAAAATTAGAATTTACAATTTTTTTACATAATATCCCGCCTGGCACTTGACAACAGCCCCTCTATATGTTATAATGTTTGTACCTCTTTATGAGGTCTATTTTTTTGCGCCGTAAAAAAACGGAGGCAGAAAATCATAAGTTACCTCAGAATGCCGTAAGGTGCGGCATTTGCGCTTAAATGCGCATGAGGGAGGCAAAGACGTACCCCGACTGTTCTTTGAGGGGTATAAATTTCGTCAGGAGGTGCCGAAATGAGAGTTAAGATCACACTCGCGTGCACAGAGTGCAAGCAGAGAAACTACAACACCAAGAAGAACAAGAAGAATGACCCTGACAGACTTGAGATGAATAAGTACTGCAAGTTCTGCAAGAAGCACACTCTTCACAAAGAGACTAAGTGATTCTGAAAGGAGTTAGCTATGGCTAAGGACACTAAGGACACTAAGTCTAAAAAGAAGGACGCGAAAGAGGAAAAGAGCAAGGGCGGACTCAGAAAGTATTTCAAAGAGCTTCGCGCTGAGCTGAAAAAGGTCGTATGGCCCACAAGACAGCAGGTAGTTAACAATACCGGCGTTGTACTTGTAGTAATGTCAGTAGTAGGTCTGTTCCTTTTCGCAGTCGATACCGGACTGAGCTATGCTATAAGCAAGCTGATCGGTCTGGGTGCAGGCTAAATGCCTGTGACGGTATGAACGACATCAATATGGAGGTTTAAACATGGCAGAAGAAGCAAAGTGGTATGTAGTACACACCTATTCCGGCTATGAGAATAAGGTAGCCCAGAATATTGAAAAGGTCGTTGAAAACCGTAAGCTCCACGATCTTATCCCCGAAGTGAGGATCCCTATGGAGACCGTCACCGAGATAAAGGGCGAAAAGACCGTTGAAGCAGAAAAGAAGCTGTTCCCCAGCTATGTGCTGGTGAAGATGGTCCTTACAGATGACAGCTGGTATATAGTAAGGAATACCAGAGGCGTTACAGGATTTGTAGGTCCCGGAAGCAAGCCTGTGCCCCTTTCCGACAGGGAAGTAGAAGCACTCGGCGTTGATACGGGCACGCAGACAGTCAGAACGGATATCGCAGTCGGTGACGATGTTACCATGGTCGGCGGTTCCTTCGACGGCATGAGCGGTACAGTATCCGCTCTTGACCTTGAAAATGCTGCGGCAGATGTAACAGTGTCTATGTTCGGCAGAGAAACATCCGTAACACTGCCCCTCACTCAGCTGAGGAAAGAGGACTGATACGAACAGTTCGGGGTGAGATGCCCCAAATGTAAGCATGAGGAAGTTAAGCTTCCGGAAACGTGGGAGAGCCGAAAGGCTCGCCTTACCACTTAATTATGGAGGTGCAATATAATGGCACAGAAGGTAGTAGGCTATATCAAGCTTCAGATCCCCGCAGGAAAGGCAACTCCTGCTCCCCCTGTTGGTCCTGCACTGGGTCAGCACGGCGTTAACATTATGGCATTCACAAAGGATTTCAACGAGAGAACCAAGAACGATATCGGTCTGATCATCCCTGTTGTAATCACTGTATATGCTGACAGATCATTCACATTCATCACCAAGACTCCTCCTGCAGCAGTTCTGATCAAGAAGGCTTGCAAGATCGAGTCCGGTTCCGGCGTTCCTAACAAGACCAAGGTTGCAACTATCACCAAGGATCAGGTTAGACAGATCGCTGAGCAGAAGATGCCCGACCTCAACGCAGCTAACATCGACACTGCTATGAGCATGATCGCAGGTACCTGCAGATCTATGGGCGTTGTAGTTGAGGACTGAGGGGAGGAATAAAGAATGAAGCACGGAAAGAAGTATGTTGACGCTGCTAAGGTAGTTGACAGAGCTAAGCAGTACGATGCAGTTGAGGCTCTTGAGCTGGCTGCTAACAATGCAAAGGCTAAGTTCGATGAGACCATCGAGCTCCACATCCGTCTGGGTGTTGACTCCAGACACGCTGATCAGCAGGTTAGAGGCGCTGTTGTTCTCCCTAACGGTACAGGTAAGAAGGTTAGAGTTCTGGTATTCTGCAAGGAAGACAAGATCGAGGCTGCTAAGGCAGCTGGCGCTGAGTATGCAGGCGGCATGGAGTTCGTTGATAAGATCACCAAGGAAAACTGGATGGATTTCGACGTAGTTATCGCTTCTCCCGATATGATGGGCGTTGTTGGTAGACTCGGTAAGGTCCTCGGTCCCCGTGGTCTGATGCCTAACCCCAAGGCTGGTACTGTTACTCCCGATGTTGCAAAGGCTGTAACTGATGCTAAGGCTGGTAAGATCGAGTACAGACTCGACAAGACCAACATCATCCACTGCCCCATCGGCAAGGCTTCCTTCGGCGTAGAGAAGCTGGAGCAGAACTTCAATACTCTCGTTGATGCAGTAGTTAAGGCTAAGCCTGCAGCTGCAAAGGGTCAGTATCTGAAGAGCATCACTGTTGCTTCCACTATGGGCGTTGGTATCAGAGTAAATACCGCTAAGTACGGCAACTAATATTGTTCGTTATGCGTGTATCCGTCACAAGCGGGTACACGCTTTTTTTTTGAAAAAAATTTTTCAAAAAAAGTGAGTGGTTTTTGTTTTACCGCCGTATATGTATATGAAAGATCTTTCAGAACGAAGAAAAGGAGGATACCTAATGAAAAATTTAACAGAACTTCTGAAGGACATCCCCCTTGAAGAAATGACGGGAGGTCTTGATATGAGTACCATAGCAGAAAATAAGACAGAAACAAATGTGAAGAACAGTAAAGCGAAAATAAAAAATAAAGCGTCGGCAGCCGTGGCAATAGCAGCTTGTGCAGTTGTGGCTGTGGCAGGTGCCATCCATTACAGAGGAAACGATATCCAGAAACACGGTGCATCAAATGATAGTGCTGTCACCACCGATGCGCAGGATTCAGCTAATGAGGAGCCTGTTCACGAAGACAGTCCTGAAAAAGAATTGAACTACGAGTTAGCCAAGCTTTTCTTTGATGACATGGAAATGGATATGACCCAGATGGGCGACAATCTGCGCATCATGAGCACCAAGGTCGGTGATGTTACCGAGGGCTTTGAAAATTATGATATCTGGATTCCCGGCGTATTGGTAGAGGGAACCAAATATAACATACTCGTTGCCCTGCAGACCAAGGACGGCAGTAATCTGCCGAAAGATCTGGAGTATATAGATTTTAAAGGTGATTACAATATTGACGGCTACCATGTGTCGGGTGGCTCTGAAGGCACGTCTATGCATATCTTTGGCGATAAAGCAGTAGGTATGTTTACTATTGATCTTAATGCCACTGTTTGTGCTTATGGCGAAGGATTCGATCCCTATGAAGATTATCCCGAAGCATCAGAAGTTCTTAATGCTGATAGCAAAGTACATTATGAAATAAGATATTTATTTATGGATGATTACGATGAGCCGCTTGAAGGTTTTTTCACAGCTGAATTAAAGCTGGGTGATGTATTCGGTTCTCAGCCCGTTAACGAAGAAAAACAGTCAAATGAAGCCAATGCTAAACTTTTCTATGATATCCACGGCTTTGATTACGAACTTGCCAAAAATAATGTTTTTCCAATGGAAAGCAAAGTCGGTGAGATAAAAGAAGGCTTTGAAGGTCTTGATATCAGCCTGTGTGATGTACGTATGTGCAGTTCTACGAACAGTTCCGTGTTTGATATTGTTATCAAAAACAAGGACGGCAGTGATTTTGCAGAAGGTATATCCGATCCCAATAATATTTTGAACGGTTCGTCACTTGAGATGTTTGTAGGAGATGAATCTGTCAAACTTGACACGTCGCATATTGTAAGTGTAAGCAAGGATACAGCTATATATACGATATACGTAGATTGGACAAGCCTTGATGAAGATGCCGTTGATGAAGATTCCAACATTATCATAAGGCTCAGTGATTTGTCCTCGACCAAAGATGATAATACCGAGATAAAATATGATGGTCTGTTTGAAGCAATCCTTAATCCTGAAACCTTTGAAGAACTGGATATAGGATTCCCCGAACTTGGATGTATGCCTGATGAGCCGATAAGCGGCTTATGGGATATCAACGAGAATTTAGGTGCTAAGGAGCCACAATATTTGAAATACAATGTCGGAGAGGTATATTTTTCAAATTGTGAGATAATGGTAGAATTGTTTGGCGGCGAGGATCTTGATAAATTCCTTGACGAGCTGCATACAGCTTGGTCGCTGCAGGCAACTATGATAGATCGCAGGAAGAGGAATGTTGATACTAGCGAGGAGCTTATGTCCGACCGTGATCTTGACTTTATAAAACTTGAATATGAAGACGGTACCATAGAGATACCAAATTACAGAAATGTTGATTTCATGAGAACTGAAGGATCAGATAAAAACGGCAAAACTATAGAAGGCTATATTATGGATTTCGATTGCCTTGACGGTCCCTTCGACGCGCGTAAGGTCAAGGCTATCCGTATAGGTTCGGCTGTTATCCCTGTAAAATAATTGACCTAAAATACTAAAAGAAAGGCGGTGACCCCATGACCGATGAAGAGATACTGGCTCTGATGCAGCAGAATGATACATCAGCACTTGATGCGCTGATGGAAAGATATAAAACACTGGTGAGCTTTATAATCTCACAGTCGGTCAGGGGCAGCGCTGATATCGAGGAAGCTGTGCAGGACACATTCTTCAAGGTGTGGCGCAACAGGTCATCGATAGATACTGAACGCAGAAGCCTGAAAGGCTACATAAGCATGGTGGCAAAAAGCTGTGCCGAGGACAAACGCCGCAGTACAGCTCGTCATGCAAATACCGACGATATCTCCGAAAAGGAGAATGATCTCGGCATAGATATCGACTACGAGGATGAAGCCGCCAAAAAGGAGAATATGCGCATCATCGCCGAAACCATACGCGAGATGCCATCTCCCGACCGTGAGATCTTCATCGACAGATACTACTTTCGTCTCGCCGTCAAGGATATCGCAGATATGCACGGCTTAAAACCCAAAAAAGTTGAAAATATCCTAGCCCGCCGCAAGAAAAAACTGGGCAAGGAACTCCTGAAAAAAGGAATAATTCTCTCTTAAAAATAGTAAAAGACACTTTCGCACCAAACGAAAGTGTCTTTTCATCTCTATGTCTATGATATTTAGCAAGTATCGTTAGCAGGAAGTCTGTCTCCCGCCTAAGAAATCACTTGTGGTATTTTGACCCCTTGGCTATCTGAAAACCTCTGTAGACCTGTTCCAGAAGAAGTATCCTTGCCAGCTGATGGGGAAATGTCATCTTCGACATTGAAAGCTTCATGTCCGCCCTCTGCTTTACCGACGGTGCAATTCCGAAGGACGAACCTATGATGAAATTCAGCGTGGAATAGCCCCGTGTGCCGCAGTCTGTCATAGCCGCGGACAGTTCTTCGCTGGTCAGCTGTTTGCCCTCGATGCACATGGCGATGTTGTAGGCACCATTGGCGCTCAGGTACTTCTCCATCGAAGCAGCTTCGTTTTCAAGGGCAGTCTGTATCTCCTTTGCCGATGGTTCATCGGATAAACGATACTCGTTCAGTTCAACTATCTCTATCTTGCAGAAAGCACCCAGACGTTTCACGTATTCTGCCGCCGCATCACGCCAGTACTTCTCTTTCAGCTTGCCCACAGTTATAAGATTAACTCTCAGCATTAAAAGATCACCGCCCTTCCCGTGCCCTCGGGCTTTGCCGCAGTCAGGAGATAGTCTTCTCCCCGTACATAGCCGCAAAGCGCCTTGACAGCGCTGTTTTCCGCCAACTCAGGTGTGTTGTTGTGCTGACTTATGTGCCCAAGCACAAAGCTGTAAACTCCCGCTTTTACCAGCTTTTCAAGCTCTCTGCCGCAGTCGCCGTTTGAAAGATGTCCGCGCTCGGAAGCTATGCGCTGTTTCAGCTCCTCGGGATATGGACCGTATTTCAGCATTTTCGGGTCGTAGTTGGATTCCAGCAAGACAAGCCTGCACTTTTTCAGCTGTTCGTGAATATCATCGGTCACAACGCCAAGGTCGGTGCATACCGCACATTCAGCCCCGCCGGGGACAGTTATCCGATAACCACAGCTGACGGGAGTATCGTGTGGCGTTTCAAAAGCCGTCACCCCGAAACCGCAGATATCCGCTGTTTCACTGCCAAGTTCTTCCAGTCTGCATTCTTCCCAGACCTTGTCTTTCTCCGCCAGTATCTCAAGATTGCCCGCAAGGGAATAAACAGGCACTTTTAGCTTCTTTGTCAGAACTTTCAGCCCTGCGATATGGTCGGTGTGAGTATGCGTAACAAGCACCGCCCGCACTGCCGAGGTTCCTATCCCCGCATTTTCAAGAGCCGTGCATATCTTCTTGCAGCTGACACCCGCGTCAACGAGTATCCCCGACTTTTCGTCGCCTATGTAAGTGCAGTTTCCACTGCTCGATGAGAACAGGGGATACATCCTAGCCATCAAATTCCTCCTCCAGATACTTTGCCACGCCGTCTTCGGTGTTCGCCCCGATCACCTTGTCGCTTGTCTTCAAAAGTTCCTCCGCCGCGTTGCTGACGGATATACATTCGTCAGATGCCGAAAACATGGGCAGGTCGTTCAGGTTATCTCCGAAAGCGGTTATCTTTTCAAAACCATACTTTTCACGAAGGTACCTGACCCCCGATTCCTTTGAAGCTGATGCGCTGAATACCTCAAGATACCATTCGTCACCGTAAATATCGTGATAAAACGCTGTTTTCAGCGAGGGTATATTTGACAGCGCTTCCTGCATGGGCTGAAGCTTATCGAAACTGTCCAGAAAACAGAAGTATATCACATCACCGTCAAGCTCTGCGGGCTTTTCGGTGTGAATGAACGCCTTGCCGTACTTCCGAACACGCTCCTCGTAAAAATCCACCATAGCCTGATTTGTGAGCTCGCGGTACGCCGTTGACATCACGCTGCCGTTCATCAGGTATATAAAAGGGGAGAGCCCGAGTTTTTCACAAAGCCCGACGATACGCTCCACATCGTCCTGCGGCAGCTTGTTTATCACTTCGTAGTCCTTTGACACGGGGTCGTATATCAGCACCCCATTCATGAGTATCAGCGGCAGTTTTAGGTCAAGCCCTGCAAGTATCCGTCCCGCCGAACTGTAAGTCCGCGCTGTTGCGACAGTGAAGTTCATTCCTTTGGCAATAAGCCTGTTCAGGGCGTTTTTAGTGTACTCTGTGACCTCTGCGTTCCTGTCAAGAAGTGTTCCGTCAAGATCTGAGATAAATAACTGCATGGCTTCTCCTTTCGGCCGAATTGCTTGTAATCAAGATGTTTCTGATACTTTTATTGTTGACGTCTGCCTGTTTAAAATAAATTGATTAAATTTATAAAATATATACAAAATCACTTGCATTTCACACGATAATATGTTATACTTATAAAAATTTTATTAAGGAGGTATTTCTATGAAATACGTATGTGACATTTGCGGCTATATCTACGACCCTGCTGAGGGCGCACCCGATAACGGAGTGCCTGCAGGTACTAAGTGGGAAGATGTTCCCGATGATTTCGTATGTCCTCTCTGCGGAGTGAGCAAGGACAATTTCAGCCCCGAGGGATAATACCGATAACATCAATAAAGCCCCTCTGCCGCATGGCGGAGGGACTTGTTTTTATCAGCTGGTCATTTCAACGTGCTCATTATCAGGCACGATCACGCGGGTGATATCAGCGCCAAGCTCACGAAGCTTTTTGTCGATGTGCTCGTATCCGCGCTCGATGTAATGGATATTGTCGATCTCTGTCAGACCGTCAGCCGCCAGACCTGCGATTACCAATGCGGCACC
Source organism: Ruminococcus albus AD2013 (assembly GCF_000526775.1). Taxonomy (NCBI): domain Bacteria; kingdom Bacillati; phylum Bacillota; class Clostridia; order Eubacteriales; family Oscillospiraceae; genus Hominimerdicola; species Hominimerdicola alba. The sequence continues at coordinate 2,000,818 of NZ_JAGS01000001.1, read as the reverse complement.
TGCTCTGAGGTCGGTAGCCTGTACGGGAGCACCCTTCAATGTGGGAACACCCTGTATTATCGCAACTTTTCCGCCCTCAACGGATACATCGGCACCCATCTTGCGAAGTTCGGCAACATATCTGAATCTGTTGTTGAATATCTCCTCGGTCACCTTGCTGGTACCCTGTGCCATAGTCAGCAGTGTTGAGAACTGAGGCTGCATATCGGTAGGGAAACCGGGGTGAGGCTGAGTTTTTACAGTGGTATTCATGATAGGACCGTCCACCCATACGTGAACGCTCTCGTCGTTCTCTTCAACGCAAACGCCGCACTTGCGAAGTTTAGCGGTGATGGATTCAAGATGCTTGGGGATAACGTTAGCGATAACAACATCGCCTTTTGTAGCAGCCGCAGCCACCATATAAGTACCCGCTTCTATCTGGTCTGGGATAGTAGCGTAGGTCGTGCCGTGCAGATACTCAACGCCCCTGATCTTGATGACATCGGTGCCTGCGCCCCTGATATCAGCGCCCATGGAGTTGAGGAAATTAGCCACATCAACGATATGGGGCTCCTTGGCAGCATTCTCGATGATAGTCTGTCCCTTGGCCTTGACAGCCGCAAAGATGGCGTTCATAGTAGCGCCGACGGTAACAAAATCAAAGTAGATCTGGTTTCCGACAAGCTTGTCCGCCTTGACATAGTTAGCTCCTCTTACTACCTCATCGGTAGCGCCCAGAGCCTTGAAAGCCTTTAAATGCTGATCTATCGGTCTGTCGCCCAGATAGCAACCGCCTGGCATGGGAACGAAAGCCTCATGGAATCTTCCCAGTAAAGTGCCCAGAAAATAACTGGACGCTCTCATCGTTTCCGCCAGCTTGTAGGGGACTTTTGTGGTGTTGATGGTGCTTGTGTCGATATAAATGACACCCTCTTTTTCCATCTTCACAACTGCGCCCATGCTTTTGAGGATATCAAGACATTTAGTGATATCGCTTATAGCGGGAACGTTTTCAAGCGTACAGGGTTCATCGCATAAAATAGTAGCGGCAACCAGCGCAACTGCGGCATTTTTAGCACCGCTGATGTACACTGTGCCTTTAAGGGGGTTACCGCCCCTGATAAAGAACTTCTCCAAAATAATACACTCCTTGAGAGCCGGTAGATTGTATCTTTCTTGCCGCCCGCCGACTCCTGCAATTTTTTTAACAGCGCAATAACGCGAATGCCGACATATTGCCGACTAAAAAAATCAATACCAAGTCCTTACCGACAGCACGATACGGAGCGGCGTGCGTCCTTAATAAAAGAAAACGCCCGTGCTCTACTGTGAGAGGTGATGCCGTTCAGACAAAGCTAAAAAGCGCATTAAGCTTTTTAGACTTTCTTATTGTACCACACAATTCTCAAAAAATCAATAGGTGGTGAACCCTTTTTTTGAAAATTCGAGAAAATTTTTGTAAATTACACAAAATATCCCTATAAATATGAATTTTTCAGCTATCTATCAAGATATAAAAACAATTGTTTTGCTTGAAAACCAGTCCCGTTTTATGGACTGCTAACTCTTTATATGTGCGTTTTGTGCGTACTTGAGTACAAATTTACTCCCTGAATATCAGTACAGAAATATGTACAGCAAATTGACATCTTTTTTTGAACGACTCTTTCAGGCAGCGTTGTACGTGAATTTTACTGTATGAGCGAAATAATAAAAAATTCTATTTTGTAATAATAATTACTAAATTAATTTTTCTCCATTCGGTTTTCGGTAATTATTGCCAGAATGATGCATAAGGATATGACAAGTCGGCTTTCAAACGGATGTTCGCGACTTAACAAAATAGTCTCAAATAATTGTACTACCTGCACAATCCTACATACTGCATTTTATGCAAACATATGTTTTATAATTTAATTCAGACATATTTCTGCAAGAGTTGTACAAAAACGTACAACTTTTCGACCAAAATCACTGATAGTGAGAGGGCACTTCACCCCTGAAGTTCCTTCACGAATATCTCTTCCATTGTACGCACGATGGCAGGCAGCCGCCGATTATTACTACGGGATATGAGGCGGCGTGTTATACTGTATGATGGAAGAGAGACCGAACACACACCCAAAACATCAGAATAACCAATAAATCAAGCCGTTTTTACGCATTATTAAGCGCACTCGCACTTGCATTTATTATAAAAGTATGCTATAATTAATTGTTAATATGAAGAATTGTACCCTTTTACGGCGAGGAGGAAGCATTTTGAGGATAATGGGCATCGATCCCGGCTATGGTATAGTCGGCTACGGCGTGGTCGAATACAGCCACGGGCACTTTACTCCTATAAAGGCAGGCACCATAAAGACCCCCTCTGATATGGAGTTTCTCAAACGTTTAAGGGTGATCTATCTGGATATGCAGGGGCTTATCGAACATTACCGCCCCGATGAGATCGCGGTGGAAAAGCTGTTCTTCAACACAAATATCACTACGGGCATAGATGTTGCACAGGCAAGGGGAGTAACCCTGCTTCCTGCAGTTATGCAGAATCTTCCCGTGTATGAGTATACGCCATTGCAGGTCAAAAGCTCCATAGTCGGGTACGGCTATGCCGAGAAAAAACAGGTGCAGGAGATGGTGCGCTCAATGCTCCATTTAGCGCAGATAATCAAGCCCGATGATGCCGCAGATGCTATGGCGATAGCCATAACTCACGGTCTTTCGCTGAATACACGAAGGGTCATGGAAAAGTTTGACAAAGCGGCAAAGTGAGGTGCGCTCATGGAAAAGGATATCGGTATATGCGATGAGTGCGGAAGCAAGTACCTGCTCTCGGCATCAAAAATGAAAGGGCTCTGTCCCGAGTGTTCGCATATCCTGTACGGCTATGAGAACTGTTCCCACGTTTTCAAAGACGGCAGATGCGAAAAATGCCTGTGGGACGGCAGTGAGAGCGCATTTATAAAAAACATCAAGGAGAATGAACGATGATATATTCCGTAAGAGGAAAACTTATACATACCGAAAGCGAACTTGCGGTGGTGGAATGCGGCGGCGTGGGCTACGCCTGCAAAACTACATTCTACACCCTGCAGAAGATAGCAGGGGAGAGCGAGGTAACGCTGTACACCTACCTTGCGGTCAGGGAAAATGACGTTGACCTTTTCGGCTTTTCGTCGCAGGAGGAACTTCGCTGTTTCAAAATGCTGATAACCGTATCGGGAGTAGGTCCGAAAGCGGCGCTTTCGATACTTTCATCGAATACACCCTCGCAGTTTGCGCTTACTGTTGCCACGGGGGATTTCAAGTCCCTTACAAAAAGCAAGGGCATAGGCGCCAAGACAGCCCAGAGGATAGTGCTTGAACTGAAAGACAAGATAGCCAAGGAGAATACGATTTCCGTCCGCGGCGGTGAGACTATCGCATCGGCGGTACCCCAGGGCGGTGCCCTTGACGAAGCTATAACAGCGCTTGTAGTGCTGGGCTACTCCGAGGGTGAAGCCGCACAGGCACTTGCAGGGGCTGAACCTACTGCGACAGTTGAAGAACTGATAAAGACAGCACTTGTAAGATTGGCAAGGTTCTGAGCAATTCATAATTCATAATTGCGCGGCTGAGATGGCGCAGGTCGTTTTTTACTGCCGCAAGGTTTCGGGAGGTGATATCATGGACGAGAATTTTGAGAAATGTCAAAAGGAAGTCATAAAGGAATTTATCAGAAGACACTGGAAATTGATACGTATAATTATGGTGATGCTGTTATTGTTCTTTAGAATTTCTCCCAAATTGGACAAGATCACAAAGCCTAAAGATACCCCTGTTGCGGTGACAGTTGAATTAAGCGGAAAAGAAGACGGCGGGTATCAAGGGTATTCGTTCTATCTTGATGACAAACAGCCAATGATGGGGCTTATCGAAGGCGGGATCACATATAGAACTATCCCGATCGAACAGGAAGATTATGATTCCATGATGAATGTAGGATACGGTAAATATTCGGATCGCGACGTAACTGTCGATGGAACTGCTGTGACATATTATAAGATCACGCTGACCGATGCTTCGGGCAAAGAAAAGTACGTCAACGGAAAGGCTGCGCCGGCTTTATTGAGTTCGCTGTACTACAAGATCGGCGTTCTGAGAGACAGGTATATCAATTAGCCTAAAGTTAAAAAAGAAAGTGAACTGATGATAAAAGACAGCACTTGTAAGATTGGCAAGGTTTTGAGCAATTCATAATTGCGCGGCTGAGATGGCGCAGTTCGTTTTTTACTGCTGCAAGGTTTCGGAAGGTGATATTTATGAGAACTATGAGTAGGCTCACAAAGGAAGATGTAAAAGAAATTATTAAGCGTTTTTTCGCAAGAAATAAGCCGATTATCCTGACGGTGTTTATAATGCTTTCACTGATACTTTTAGGGATGATGCTGAATTATGCAATTACTCTCAGCACACCTGCTGCCGTTACATTGGAATACAAAAAAAGCGGAGACGACGTTTTTAAAGGGTATTCGATATATCTCGATGACGATCAGCCTACGATGGGTATTCTCAAAGACGGCGAGATCTGTAAAACTATCCCCATTGAGCGTGAGGAGTATAATACCATCATGGCTATAGATTACAAAAACGGTCTCAGAACTCAAGTTGATCTATGCGGAGCGCTCGGTAACGCCCCTGTAAAGGTAACGGTGAAAGATCATATGGGCAGAGAAACAGTTACCGATGATTACATACTTTCATTGGAAATGAAACTTAGCGATCTGATCAAAAAGTATGGTAAAAATTGATGACAGAGTTTAAAAGGGAAGTGAACTGATGATAGAAGAATCCGATTTCGATTATGAACGCCTGGTTTCTCCTAAGGAGACCGAGCAGGAAACTACGGACGATTTTGAGATAAGTCTCCGACCTCTCACTCTTGCCGAGTATATCGGTCAGGAAAAGGTCAAGGAGAACATGAAAATATATATAGATGCGGCAAAGCGCCGCGGCGACAGCTTAGACCATGTGCTGTTATACGGCCCTCCCGGTCTTGGCAAGACCACCCTTGCGAATATCATAGCCCACGAGATGGGTGTGAATATCCGCACGACGTCGGGACCTGCCATTGAAAAGCCCGGCGACCTGGCGGCACTTCTCACCAACCTTGAAAAGGGAGATGTGCTTTTCATCGACGAGATACACCGTCTTTCGCGTCAGGTGGAGGAGATACTCTACCCCGCCATGGAGGACTATGCTCTCGATATAATCATGGGCAAGGGACCCGCGGCAAGGTCTATCAGGATAGAGATTGAAAAGTTCACGCTGATAGGCGCCACGACCCGCTCGGGACAGCTTTCGGCGCCGCTGAGAGACCGTTTCGGTATGCTGATGCACATGGAGATGTACTCGGTGGAAGAACTTGCGGATATCGTAAAGCGTTCCGCAACAATACTGGGTGTTGCCTGCGATGATGACGGTGCAACCGAGATAGCCGCCCGCGCAAGGTGTACCCCACGAATAGCAAACCGCTATCTGAAGCGTGTGCGCGATTTTGCTGAAGTAATCGGCAACGGACGTATAACGCAGGATATCGCAAAGATAGCACTGAACCGCATGGAAGTCGATAAGCTGGGGCTTGACAGCCTTGACAGGCGTTTGCTTGAAATGATAATCAAGGGGTACAACGGAGGTCCTGTGGGGCTTTCGACCTTAGCGGCAGCGATAGGCGAAGAAGCAGTCACTCTTGAAGATGTATGCGAGCCTTATCTGATGCAGCTGGGATTTCTGGCAAAGACCCCCCGCGGGCGCTGTGCGACTCAGCTGGCATATGACCATCTGGGGATACTGAAAAACGGGCAGACGCATTTTTAATTCATAATTCACAATTCATAATTCATAATTGTTGGCATGACGGTAAAGTAGCAGGGCTTAGGATAGAATGCCAAGGAGAAGAGCTTTGGGTCAAGCCTTTCGCGAAAGGCTTGCGGGATGTTTGCACAGTCTACTTTGTTGACTGTTGGCAGAGCCCTCATTCACCAAGGCGCAAAACCAAAATGCATAGCAAACAATAAGAGAAAAAAGCGCGGGCAATATCCAATTCCGAGCGTGAGCAATCCTATAACATACGCACAAACTAAGTGCGGATAATATTGCCCGCGCCCGAAATCGGACAGCGAAGCGAATCCGATTTCTCGACCCGAGGGTGCTGCCGACGCAGTCGCAGCTGAGGGGCGTCCTGTCAACCGCAGTTAAAATACTTACGCTGATACCATTGTGTATAGCGGGAGATACTTAATTCGCTGATGTGAGGAGGGTGCGCGGTGGAGATAGTTTCTGTATGTGCGGAAAACGCCGAGGACTTCGGCAGGGTGATATGCGATGCTTGGGGCGAAACTTACCGCGGTTTGATACCAGATGAGATACTCGATGGGCGCAGGGCTGAACGGTGGACAGAAAGAGCAAGGCTCTCTCCCGAAAATAAGTTTATAGCCTATGCAGAAGGCGAAGCCGCAGGCGCGGTAGGCTTTCTGCCGCGGGCAAGGGATTTCTGCACCTGTGAGGAAGGCGGCGAGATAGTTGCACTGTATGTGCTGAAAAAATTTCAGCGCAAAGGTGTCGGCAAGGCGCTTATGGAAAGGGCTTTCAATGAAATGACAGCGCGGAGGGTCACGCTTTTTGTGCTGAAAGGCAATGTGAATGCGATAGATTTCTACAAGCATATGGGCTTTGAGTTCACGGGAAAAGTGCTGGACGAAAACGGCATGACAGAACTTGAAATGCTGAAATCGTTTTGAGATATCTGAAAGGAGCAAAAATGCCTTCCGCTCAACTAAAAAAAACAAAAAAACTTGTGCGCATACCCGTGGCTATTATCATCGGCGGACAGGGAGTGTGAAAGTTTCATTACCATGAGAGGTAAAACATATTATACAGCAAAGAAAGTCACGGGGGCGGCATGGGCTGTACTGCTTTTTCCGCTGATGTGGCATATAGTATCGTCGTACATGATGGCAAACAGTGTGAATGATGTTGATCCTGAAAACTACGGGTGGATACTTCTGGCAGGCAAAGCTGTTGCGCTGAGCGCGGCGGGAGTAAGCTTCATACTGGCGGTCATCGGCGGTGTGCTTTCAGGAATGTCGGTGAAAAGGAAAGACATCGGCGCAGGAAAGCTTTTGGCGGCTGACATCGTACTTGCCTTGATAACAGGTGCGGTGATAGGCGTTATGATATGGTACATAATGTTTTTCAAAACTATCGGCGTACTGTGAAACAGTACACTTAAAATGCAAATAACGGGAGAAATTCCCGATCATATATTTGGAAGAATAAATTATTTATAAGGAGAAAAGAGTAAGATGGGCAGATTATTTGGTACAGACGGCGCAAGAGGTGTAGCTATAACAGAGCTTACAGTGGAGAGGGCTACACAGATAGGTAAAGCGGCGGCTCTGGTACTGGCAAAGGACTGCGGTCACAGACCCAAGATAATAATAGGCAAGGATACCCGTATATCGGGCGATATACTGGAAGCGGCGCTCTGCGCGGGCATATGCTCGGTGGGTGCGGATGCTGTACTGCTGGGGGTAGTTCCTACTCCTGCGGTGGCTATGCTGGTAAAAAAATACAATGCTGATGCGGGAGTGATGATATCCGCTTCACATAACTCAGTGGAATTCAACGGTATAAAGCTGTTCTCGGGCGAGGGCTTCAAGCTTCCCGACGATGTTGAGAACGAGATAGAGGCGCTTATACTCGATACTCCCGAGGAGATGGAGAAAAATCTCAGCGAGGGCGTAAATGTAGGCAGAATGAAAGTCTGCGGTGATGCAGTGAACGATTATATCGCCCATGTTAAGAGCACCGTTGATGTTGACTTCAAGGGCATAAAGGTATGTCTTGACTGTGCAAACGGTTCTTCCAGCGTATGCGCACAGAAGATATTTGAGGGTCTTGGCGCTGAGGTAGTAATGACCAACGACAAGCCCGACGGCACTAACATCAATGAAAAGTGCGGTTCAACACACATGGAGGGTCTGAAAAAGGCTGTTGTGGAGAATGGCTGCGATGTAGGTCTTGCATTTGACGGCGATGCTGACAGATGTCTTGCAGTAGACGAAAACGGAGAGCTTATCGACGGCGACAAGCTGCTGGCTATATTCTCGAAGTTCATGAAAGGCGAGGGCACTCTGAAAAACGACTGCTGTGTTGTTACAGTAATGTCGAATCTGGGATTTTTCAAATTCGCTGAAAAAGAGGGCGTAGTTACTGCTACTACAAAGGTCGGTGACAGATATGTTCTTGAAGAGATGCAGAAGAACGGTCACAACATAGGCGGTGAGCAATCGGGACACATCATACTTCTCGACCATGCCAACACAGGCGACGGCGAGATGACAGGTGCTATGTTCTTACAGATAATGGCAAAAACAGGCAAAAAGGCAAGCGAGCTGGCATCAGTTATGGAATGTTATCCCCAGGTGCTTGTGAATGTCAAGATAACTGCCGACAAGAAAGGCAAGTGGGATACTGTACCCGAGATAACCGACGCAATAAAGATGTACGGAGAAAAACTTGGCGGCGACGGACGCATACTCGTAAGAGAATCGGGTACCGAGCCACTGGTAAGAGTTATGATAGAGGGCAAGGAAGAAGCTGTTATAACCGAGTACGCTAACAGCATTGCTGCGCTTGTAGAGAGAATGTAAAGTTTTTCGCCTTTACGAAGCGGCTTTGTTGTGGGCGGGCGGGTGGGGCTTTCCTTGTGTTAAAGAAAAGATACCCCCGCAGTTCTGCGGCGATCTAAGGAGCGTGGACCTATGGAGCTTACCTATGAAAAATTCCTGCGGATATTTGAGAATGCCGATAAGATAAATGTGGACGAGACCACGTTCTATTTTGACGATGATCCCGAAGAACAGGAGCATTATCTCGGCTGGATAGGCGGTCAGGATAAGCCCTACTGGGTCGGCTACTGCGATATTACCGACGGATGCGAGTATTCTTCTGCCGAGGAAATGTTCACGGCGAAGATCTATGACGGCAGATCACTGAAAGAACGCTGGGAACACGCTGTAATATGCAATATCGGCGGCATAGATGCCGAAACATGGCTGAGTTACTGCGGCGATAAGTTTTAGGGTGATAAGATGAGATTTGATTACTGCCCCTTCTGCGGGGAAAAGACCATACTCAAAAAGATAGGTGACGAGGGCGATATACCCTACTGCGAAAAGTGCAGCCGTCCCCTGTTTGATATGTTTTCCACCTGTGTGCTGAACGTGGTGGTCAATGAATATAACGAGGTACTGCTCATAAGGCAGAGCTACGGCGATACATCGAGGTATGTGGGCGTTGCGGGCTTTATGAAAGTGGGGGAGACCCCCGAAGAAGCAGGCGCAAGAGAAGTTCTTGAAGAAACGGGGCTTGCTCCTGAAAGCGTGACCTACATAGACAGCGCATTTTACGAGGGCAGAGATCAGCTGATGCTGGGATTTCTTGCAAGAGTAAAAAAGGCTGATACCAATATCTCCGGGGAACTGCTTGAAGCTAAGTGGTTCACCTTTGACGAAGCTGTAAATACCGTCCGTGAGGGCAGTATAATACAGAGGTTCATCAAAAGCGCGGGAGAGAAGATGAAGAAATGATTGGATACTTTATTGAATTATCGTCGATGGGCAGCACTATCTGTTATGTAAGCATAAGAATGTGGCTGTTCATCATTCTGCTGATCATCCTGCCTTTATATATTATTGCGCTGATAATGGCGGAATACAAGAAGCGCAGACCATCGGCACCCAAAAACGAAAAACACAAAAATGACAAAGAACTCACATCTCTTGAAGATGTCAGCAAGTATTTCGATATAGATATCACCGAAACGGATACCCACTTTCTTGTGGGAGTAAAGCGCAGGTCTGATGGTGAGGAAATGTGGGATAGTTTTGATTACGGCGGGGATATGTGGTTCCAAAGAGGGATAGGCGGCACTTTTCCTCATTACATGGAACGGCTTTACGGGTTCGAGGTCGGTTTTGAAGATCATAAATATACACTGAAAAAGGACACTTATAAAAAATCAAGCCTCGACGAAAAAGACCCCGACACGAACGATGTACGCTTCTGGATAGAGCTGTTCATTTTCGAGAACAGGCGTTGGTTCAGATATTCCGACTGGAAGCCCCATGAAAGAGGCACAGAAAACTGATATTCACAGACAGCGCTGAAAAGGAGATGGGATAGTATGATAATGTTATATCTGATGCTTGGTATGGCACCTGTGTGTATCATCTATATGATAGTTTCATCGTCAAAGCGGTACTCGGTGACGGAAAGTGCAAAGATGGCAGGGGGTGTGGTGTTCAGACACAAAGACCCTGCACTGTTGAGTAAAGTCTGGTATAGTCTGGTATGGATACTGATAACGGGTGCGAACCTGCTTCTGAACATGAAAAGGCTCGGATACGGCAGAGGGTACGGAAGCTATTCTTCGCAAAGACAGGTCATCTTTTACGGGATAGCACTGGTGATCTATGTAATGATCTTCATATTCTCGATACAGCAGTATCTGAAGTATAACGAGTTCAGACTATGTCCGCACTGTTTCTACCTTGGCGGTACAAAATACGACAGGAAACATTATACCTATTCCCTCGACGGCGAAGAAGTGGTATTCACATCAGGTCGTACTGAAAAGCGTATAACAGTACCCGAAAAGAAGAGAAAAGAAGTACTTAGCATTCTTGGAAAGTATTATACTAAAAGTGAGAATGGATAGATAGTATGAAAATATTGATATATATCATGCCGTTGCTTTTGATCGTTTATCTCATCTGTATTACAGTAGATATATCGAAAAGAAGCAAAGGAATGAAAGATGCTGAAATTGCAGGCGGTGTGTCGTTCAGGCATAAGTATCCCGAATTTGTGAAAGCACTGTGGATATCAATTTTAGGAATACCGCTAACAGGAACTGTTGTTTTTATGGAATTATATGGACGTGATGTTGCTGACTTGACACTTAAAAATATAGGGATGATATCATCCTTAGGTACATTGACGGGATTCTATGTTATTGGTTTGATAGACTGGCTGATAGTTTATTTCAAGTATAACGAGTTCAGGCTTTGCAATGACTGTTTCTATCTTGGCGGACAGAAATACGATCGTAAAAAGTACAGCTATGCCCTTGAAGATGATAATGTGATATTCAGTGCAAAGCGCGGGCAGGATTTAAAAATAGCAGTTCCCGAAGACAAGAGAAAAGAAGTACTTAGCATTCTGGAAAAGTACTATACCAAAAGTTAGATCGGCTGACACAAACATCTTTTTGTAAAGCCGAAAAAGGAGCAAGTTTATGATAGTGCTGGTATTGCTGTTTATATTTATAGCAGGTGTCGAGTTCATCGGACTGGTAGTTTCATCACTCAGGCGGACATCGGTAACCAAGGCAAGCAGTAATTTGGGAATCGTGGTCTTCTTTCACAAGGATCCTGAACTATATAAAGCTGCTAAGCTGAATTTCGGCATAACAATGTTTACCTGTGCTGTATTTTTTATGAACAGTATGTTCAGATGGGACGATTTCGTAGTTGAAAATGCAGGAATGCTGTATATTCCTGTGCTGATACTGGAGATAGCAGATCTGTTTTATACGCTGGATCAGTATAACAAGTTTGATGAGTTCAGGCTGTGTGAAGATAAGTTCTACCTTGGCGGTGTGAAGTACGATCTGAGAAAGTACATCTATGCTATTATCGATGATACATTGATATTCAGAAATGATCGCCACAATGACATCAGGATAAAGATACCCCCTGCCAGGATCCCCGAAGCAGAGGCTATACTGGAAAGGTATTACCACAGAATGTTGACGCGGAGGTAATGAATGATATGGAAGAAGTAGTAAGTTTGTTATTTGATCTGCTGTACATACTGCTTATTCTGCCGATGCTGATACAGCCAATCGTGCTGTTTGTATCATCGTCAAAGCGGTTCAGGGGAATGAAAGCTACAATGAATGAAGATGGCGTGGCTTTTGATTGTAAAGACCCCGATCTTGTAAAGGGAGTGAAGCAGAATCTCGCTTTTTTACTGATAACGATCGTCATATTTGTGATGAACAGTATCTTTAGATGGGAGGATTTTTTAGCAAGATACGGAGCATTATTTTATACTGTCGTGCTGGTGCCGACAGTCGTGAATTTCCTGTTCGCAAGGGAACTGAATAACAGGTATGAGGGATTCATGCTTTGTGAAGACTGCTTCTATCTTGGCGGTATGAAATACGATCTGAAGAAGTTCATCTATACTGTTGACGGTGATACATTGATATTCAGAGGCAATCGCACAAATAAAAAGATAAAGGTGCCCGAAGACAAGCTTCCGGAGATCGTGGATATACTGGAAAGGTACTACCACGGAGATACATTGTCGCTCCCACAGTCTGTACTTCCTGTCGACACGCAGAATGACGATAAGCAGGTACTTATCGAGGTCGAAGATGATTTCGTCATAGATATCACCGAACGTGAAACTGTCTATGTGATAAAAGTCACCAGAAGATCAGACGGCAAAGACATGGCGCTGACCATGGCGATATGCGAATTTGCGAAGTACATGGAATGGTGGTATGACACCAAGGCAGAATACGCCGAGGGCGGTGCTGCGGTGGAGAAAAAATGTGATATAGACGAGATGCGGCTGCGCATGAGAATGTATCTGTTCGAGCACAGGAATGTCTTTTTAAATTGAACGGAGGAAAGCAAATGATCTACACTGACATGACGAGAAAAGCCATGGGCATAATGTTTGAAGCCCACAAGGATCAGATGGACAAGAGCGGTGTGCCCTACGTCTTCCACCCGTGGCACGTTGCCGAACAGATGGTGACGGAGGAAAGCTGCTGCGCGGCACTTCTTCATGACGTTATCGAAGATACCGATGTCACAGCCGCTGACCTGCTGAAAGCGGGTATAAGTGAGGAAGTCATCAAAGCGGTGGAGATGCTTACCCACGATGATGATGAACCCTATCTCGAATATGTAGCGAGGATAAAGAATGATCCCATAGCGCGGGCTGTAAAGCTTGCAGACCTCACACATAACAGCGATACCACAAGATTTAACAGACCCATGACTGATAAGGACAGGGCAAGGCTTGAAAAGTATAAAAAGGCTGTATCTATATTAAATAATTAGAAAAAATAGAGAACGGAAGATAACATATGTATATGTACATTTTTATAGCTCTGGTCATCTTTATGATAATAGCCATGATAAGAGCATGGTCAAAGAATATGAAAACTGTCCGCTCGGCGGAAAACAAGGCAAGGCTGAGGATCTTCTCTAAGAAGTCGCTTATAATGTCTACCATCTGGCTGGCGATAACATTATTCAGCATTATCGTGAATACAGTAAAGCTTTTTAACGCTATCGCTCAGCAGGATAATTATATTGCAGATCATACTTATATGAGAAAAACTGCATGGGGCAGTGAGATAAAGGAAACCGTAACATCGACTCCTTTTGATGACGTAGTAAAAGATCTCAGGCTCAGTTTGGTATTTTTCGCTTTGATGCTGTTGTTATATATTCTGTACAACCTCAGTACAAACAGCTCCTATATCACCGAAAAGGGTATTTTTCACGGTGTACGCAATTACAGACCCGATGAAATAAAATATATCATGGAGGATGATATGGAAAAACCTGTACTTATATACAGGAGGACCAATAAAGAGTTTATTGTCAGGAAAGTATCTGATACCAAGCGCTGTCGTGAGATAATTACGGAATATTATAAAAACGCAAAGTATTATTCAGAGCATCAAGGGCTTAAATACGGCAGCGAAGAATGATAAGACGATAACTGACGAATGACAGACTTCGGTCACGGAGGTGTTTATGGGACTTAAATTGTTCGTGGACGACACAAGAGATTTTCCGAAAGGCTATGAGTGTGTGCGAAGTTATGATGACTGCATAATGTATTTCAGGCTGTTCGGGGATTTTGACCATGTGAGCCTTGACTATCATCTCGGTGAAGAACACACAGGGCTTGACATACTGAAATGGATGAAAGAAAACGGCAAAGAACCTAAGCATATCAATATCCACAGCAACCATATCGTCGGTATGAGAGAGATGAAAAAGTACGCCGAGGAGAATTTCAAAAACTCGGTTATAACTATGAATACGCTTTACAAATAATAGTATCGCTTGCGGCGATACCGTGAACTCTGCCGAAAACGGCGATAATATAAAGGAAGAATTCAAATGAGGATTGCAGAAAACTGGAAAGATTACAGGATACTGGATACAACAGACGGTGACAAGCTGGAGAGCTGGGGCGGCAAGGTGCTTGTAAGACCCGACCCACAGATAATCTGGAAAAGCCCGAAGCGCACCGATATGTGGGATAAGGCAGACGCAGTATATCACCGTTCTTCAAAGGGCGGCGGCGAGTGGGAGTACCGCAGAAAACTCCCAGAAAGCTGGAACATAAAGTACAGAGACCTGACCTTTGTCATAAGACCCACAGGCTTCAAGCACACGGGACTTTTCCCCGAGCAGGCTGTTAACTGGGATTTTATGGCAGATAAGATAAAGAACGCAGGACGTCCCGTAAAGGTGCTGAACCTGTTTGCATACACAGGTGGTGCGACCCTTGCCTGTGCGGCGGCGGGAGCAAGTGTATCCCACGTTGATGCTTCAAAGGGCATGGTACAGTGGGCAAGAGATAATGCGGCGGCATCAGGACTTTCGGACAAGCCGATACGCTGGCTTGTGGACGATTGCGAGAAGTTCGTAAAGCGTGAGATAAGGCGTGGGAACTTCTATGACGGTATCGTTATGGACCCGCCCAGCTACGGCAGAGGTCCCGGGGGCGAGGTATGGAAGCTTGAAGACTGCATATACGACCTTGTAAAGACCTGTGCGGGAGTACTGAGCGACAAGCCGCTGTTCTTCCTGCTGAACAGCTATACCACGGGACTTTCACCCTCGGTTATGGCGTACATACTTAACGATGTGCTGACCACCCAGCGGGGCGGAAGTGTGACCGCGGACGAGATAGGGCTTCCTGTTGAGGCTACCAAAGGTGTACTGCCCTGCGGTTCAACAGCGATATGGGCAATCTAATTCATAATTCATAATTGTTGGCAGGACAACAAGGTAGCTGTACTTAGGATAGAATGCCAAGGAAACAAAGCGCGCGGTCAAGCCTCGCGCTAGCAGGCTTGCGGGAGTTTGAGGGCAGAGCCCTCAATCACCAAGGCGCAAAACCAAAATGCAAAGCGAACTATAAGAGCAAAGCAAACGTCCGCCCAAACGGCGCGGGCAATATCAAATTTTTGAGCGTGAGCAAAACTTGGACATACGCACAAACTAAGTCCGTATAATATTGCCCGCGCCCGTCGTCAAACAGCGACAGCGTCTTTGACGACTCGACCCGTAAGGGGCGAAAAGTTACCGCAGTACGTAAAAAAACCAAGGAGAACAGAAATGGACAGAATTATCGGTATAAAAGCTGACAAATTCACAGCGGCGGTCGCCAAGGTGATACGGGCTTATGAAGACGTTTCGATGTCCGAGATAAAGCGGCGCATAGCTGATGGTGATTATATCTATTCGGGTGATCTTTACAGGGCGGCTGAGATAAAGAAAGTTCTTAAAATAAATGATGAGCTGACAAAGGCGGGCATAAACTGCGTGATGTATGAGCGCGGAAACGAAACGGATGTGGAATATCTCAATAACAGGCTTGCCTCTTACAAGCAGACCGAGGAATGGACAGAGTACGTCATGGATATGGAAGCACAGGCGGAAGAAAATTCATAATTCATAATTCACAATTCATAATTGTTGACAGGGCAACAGGTGCGCTGGGTTTGAGGATAGAATGTCAAGGTGCGAAAAGTCAACCTCAGTACATTTGCAGGAAGAAAAAGATAATGATAAAGCGTTTATCGCTTTTTCAAATAAATTTCAGGAGGTCACAAAAATGGACGTAAAGGACATAACAAAGGCAGTAAGCGGAGACAGTATCGCTAAGGCGGTAGACAAGGCAGTTGACGCTGTGGCAGACAAGATACCTGTTTCCAAGTCAGTCAAGGACGATGTTAAGAAAGAGGTCAAGAAGGTAGCTACAAAAGAGAATATCGAGAAAGTAGCAACCAAGGAGAACATCGAAAAGGTAAAGGACGTTGCCGGCAAAGTCATCGATAAGGTGAAGGGCGACAAGTAAATAATGTCCGAGGGCGGCGGGACGGTATAATTTATATCCGCCCCGCGGGTGTGCCCGATAATATGAGTAAGGATAATATCTATGAGCGAAAATTTCATCGAGATCAAAGATCTTCGGTTTTCATATATAAATGACCTTGAAGAACCTCCCGTAAAGACAGAGGTGCTCAAAGGTGTCACACTGAATATAAAAAAAGGCGAATTTCTGGCGGTGCTGGGTCATAACGGTTCCGGCAAATCGACCCTTGCAAAGTGCATAAACGCCATAAACCTCCCCGAGGCGGGCGGAGTATTTGTTGACGGTATGGATACACTGGACGAGGACAATCTTCTGCCCATAAGACAGCGTGTTGGAATGGTTTTCCAGAATCCCGATAACCAGATAGTCGCCACCATAGTTGAGGAAGACGTAGCTTTCGCACTGGAGAATATGGGTGTTGAACCCTCTGAGATAAGGCGTAGAGTTGACGAAGCCCTGAAAACGGTGGGTATGTATGAGTACCGTCTGCACGCCCCACACAAGCTTTCAGGCGGACAGAAGCAGAGAGTGGCTATCGCAGGCATAATCGCCATGCGCCCCGACTGCATACTACTTGACGAACCCACAGCTATGCTTGACCCTAAAGGACGCGAGGAAGTCATGAAGACGATAAAGCTTCTGAATTCACAAGGCGTGACGATAGTTCTCATAACCCACTACATGGAAGAAGCCGCACAGGCTGACCGCGTTGTGGTCATCGACGGCGGCGAGGTCGTTATGGACGATGTGCCGCGCAAGATATTCTCGCAGGTGGAGAAGATGAAAGAACTCGGTCTTGATGTTCCGCAGGTGACTGAACTTGCATGGGAACTGCAGAAAGCAGGGTTCGATATATCCACCGAGATAATAGATGAAGATGAATGTGTTAAGAAACTGGCAGAGCTGTTTGGAAAGTGACGGACGGTATGACATTAAGAGAAAAACTTCTTGAAGAAAAACGTGTTGGTCACAAGGGCGGTATCTATCACAAGATGCAGGTGGACTTTGCTTACAATTCCAACCACATCGAGGGAAGCAGGCTCACTCACGACCAGACGCGGTATATCTACGAAACAAAAACGGTGGGTACAGACGGGGCGAAAGATGCGGTCAGGGTCAATGATATCATCGAAACAGTGAATCATTTCAGGTGCTTTGACCATATACTTGATACCCTTGATGAACCCTTGACAGAGGGATATATCAAAGACCTGCATCGCAGGCTGAAAAGCGGAGTTATGGACAGGTACGCCGTGATAGGCGAGTACAAGCAGGAAGCAAACGATGTCGGCGGAATGCTGACAGCTTCACCCGATGAGGTGGGGGGGAAAATGCATGAACTTCTTGCAGGATACGGCACTGAGATGACTTTATACGATGTGGCGCGGTTTCACATGATGTATGAGAAGATACACCCGTTTTGTGATGGAAACGGTAGGACGGGCAGGCTGATAATATTCAAGCAGTGTCTTGAAAATGACATAATACCCTTCTTTATAAATGACGACGATAAGATGTTCTATTACATGGGGCTGAAAGAGTGGCAGACAAGCGGCAGTGATGAAAGGCTGATAAACGTTTTTCTGGCGGCGCAGGATTACACCAAGGCTGTAATGGAGCACTTCGGGATAGAGTATGACAGAACTTTTATAGAATACAAGGATATCATAAATAAGGCAAAATGATGTTAGGAGGTTCCAAAAATGAATGATGAGATATTTGGCAGCCTTGAATATAACGATATGCAGAACTTCTGCGGCAAAGTAAAAACTTCCGTCCTCGGCAGTGAGGAAGAAGTGGATATAATGATACAGGCAGAGGAAGAATCCGACGAAATCGCCGAAAGTCAGCGTGAAGCATTCAGGCTGTTTTCGGAGAATGAGGATAAACTCAAAGATGAGATCATGGAGGGGCTGTTATCCTACTACAATGACGAGCTGAAATATTCCTACGGCGATGATGAGATGTGGCAGGATATCGATACCACCGAGGATATGAAAGCTCAGCTTGAATGGAACTGGATACAGATACCCGGCGATTATATCACAGATGATGCACCTGTGCTTTATCTGATATTTCACTGTAAATGGGAAGATGATGACCCCGACCCGCAGGGAATGGCTGTGGAGATAACCGAGGGCAGCATAACAAACATCGGGACGGCTGAGATAGCTTTTTAAGAGGTAAGAAAAATGTATGTAGTAGGTTCGGCGGTATTGGCAGTATTGCTGGTATTTCTTGAAAAAACAAAAGTACTTAAACTGCATAAGACTTCGGCGGCGATCATAGCTATGCTACTGACAGCGGCGGTAGCAGGACTGTATTTTACAGAGGGCGCAAGACTGCTGGGTGCTATGGGCGTTAAGATAATCGGCGCGGGCAGTGAACTGACAGGGGCTGCAAAGGCGTATGGCAACACATCAAAAGCGGCGATAGTGATAAAGATAATTCTGATGATAGTCTGCGCATTCCCATCGGCGACAGGTCTGATATATATGACGAAGGTGTTGGTCAGCAGGGCGGCAGTGCGTGATGAATTTGAAGAGGAAAATGCTTACGAGGTAAGGCGTGCCAAGGCTTTCGCAAACCGCGGCATAGCGGCATCACTCCTTATGATAGTCATGACAGTCCTGATGGTGATACTTGCTTTTCCGCATCTTGACGAACTTATGGGTACGATGATACTTCTGAACCCCGTGATACTGCTGATATTCTCGCTTTTGACCTTCGGTATCGCGCTGATAGCACTGGTAGGATATTTCCTGGCGATAAACGGAGTTCTGTTCATGATAGTCAGCGGACTTGGTGCGGCGGCTATATTGCTGTATTTCTTTTCGATTGTAATGGGATTTTTTGCATCGGGGTCCGCTTCCAGAAGCAATTCTCTGCCAAGAGGACGCTGGATATTATACGTTCTGCTGAGTCTTATGGCAGGCTGGAACATCTTAGCGTTTATCAGCCTTAAAAAAGAGATGGCAGAGAAAGCAGGATAAAAGAGTCAGGTTTGGAGAAAGTAAAATGGCAGTGATTAAAACCGAAAAACTCACCTATGTTTACGGTGAGGGCACGCCCTTCCGCAAGGTGGCAGTCGATAACGTCGATCTTGAGATAGAAAAGGGCGACTTTGCAGGGATAATAGGCCACACAGGCTCGGGAAAGTCCACGCTGATACAGCATTTCAACGGACTTCTCAAACCCACGAGCGGTGCGGTATATATAGATGGCGAAAAACTCTGGGACGACAAGGCTAAGCTTCGTCCTGTGAGATTCAAGGTGGGGCTGGTGTTCCAGTACCCCGAGTATCAGCTGTTTGAGGAAACAGTGGCTAAGGATATAGCTTTCGGTCCCAAGAACATGGGTCTTGATAAGGACGAGATAGCCCGCCGCGTGAAAGAGAGCGCGGAGATGGTAGGTCTTTCGGCAAAAGCTTTGGAAAAATCCCCCTTTGAGCTATCGGGAGGACAGCGCAGGCGTGCGGCGATAGCGGGCGTTATGGCAATGGAACCCGAGGTGCTGATACTGGACGAGCCCGCATCGGGACTTGACCCCAAGGGCAGAGAACAGATACTGGGCATGATAAAGGATTATCACAGGCAGAAAGGCAACACCGTACTGCTTGTATCCCATTCCATGGAGGATATAGCCAAGAATGTGGATAAGATACTTGTTATGAACGACGCGAAGCTGTTCTGCTATGATGAAACGGTTAAGGTATTCCACCGTGCGGAGGAACTTGAAGCCATGGGGCTTGCAGTACCCCAGATAACAAGGGTGTTCAACAGGCTCAAAGCCATGGGGATAGACCTTGGAGAAGATGTATACACAGTCGGGTTCGGCAGAGACCTTCTGCTGAACAGGCTTGGGAAGAGGGTTTAGGATTGATAAAGGATATTACGATAGGACAGTACTTCCCGGGTAAGTCGGTGCTGCACCGCATGGACTCCAGGGTGAAGATACTGCTGACGGCGGTGTTCATAGTCATGCTGTTTATGGCGAAAAGCATACAGGCGCTTTCGGTGGGGATACTGTTCACGGTGGTCACGTTCATAATATCGCGGATACCGCTTAAAATGATGGGCAAGAGCCTGAAGCCCATAGTCCCCATAGTTATATTCACGGCGGTGCTGAATTTATTTTTCATACGCACAGGGGATGTCCTATGGGAATGGAAAATAATCAAGCTTACACAGGACGGCGTTGACACTTCACTGTTCATGGTGATAAGGATAATCTGCCTGATATGCGGAAGTTCACTGCTTACCTATACGACTTCACCGATAGAGCTTACAGACGCTATCGAGAAGCTTCTGGGACCTCTTAAAAAGATAAAAGTCCCCGTGCATGAACTGGCTATGATGATGACGATAGCTTTGCGTTTCATACCCACCCTTATCGAAGAAACGGACAAGATAATCAATGCCCAGAAAGCCCGCGGTGCGGATATGGAAACAGGGGGTCTGATGCAGAAGACCAAGGCTTTGATACCCATACTTATACCGCTGTTCGTGGCAAGTTTCAGGCACGCCGAGGAACTGGCACTGGCTATGGAATGCAGATGCTATCACGGCGGCGAGGGCAGGACAAGAATGAAACAGCTGAAAATGACCATAACAGACCTCTGGGGCAGTCTGTACTGCATGGTATTTTTAGCAGGGGTCATTGCGGTGAATATTCTTACGAAATAGAAGTTTTCAGCATATCATCATATGCTGTGGATATGGTTTACAGAAAAATGTGCAAAAATTCTGGAAGACAATAGTATGTTTGAGGAGAGTTTATAATGGAAGATATCTATTTCCCCGAACTGGGAATGAGCGAGAAGGAACTTATGAAGAAACTTCCGTTCACGAAAGCTACTAACGGCGCTACAGGCAAGACACTGGATTTTTCATGGTACGGAAAGATACCAAAGGGCTGGAGAATTGCATTCGGCAGAGATATGCTGAATGAGATGGCGGCCGAATATAAGAACTTCACAAGGCACGACAGAAAGGAATGGCGTGTCACGGGAGTTATGGAAAAGTACGGCGAGCTTCGCATATACACGGGCATGACTACTCCGCGTATGGATGATATACTGGAGAAGTATACATCACTCAGCCATAAAAGGTGTCTTGAGTGCGGCAAACCCTGTGTACAGCGCGGCGACGGCTGGATTTACACCATGTGCGAGGACTGCTACGAGGAGATGGTGGAAAGACTTGGTCACGGCGCAGGTATAAGAACGCCTTTTGACTGATAACAGAATAGAAGGGAGATGTCTGTATGGGCGGATTCATATCCGATATGGATCAGGATCACAAGATAATGATACTGGAGAAAAGAGTAAGCAGACTTGAAAACAAACTGAACGGAGGAAACGGTATGTCAAAAATACTTGAAACACTGATAGGACAGGACGTTACACTGAATTTTGCATATGAAGAACTCAAATGCAGGGTGCTTGACTGCGATGAGGACTGGATAAAACTGCTGGTATACGGCAAGAAGAAAGATATGACGATGATACGCCCTGTATACGAGATAACAAAAGTAACACTTGACAAAGACGGGATATAAGTTTATAATATGAGATACTTTAAAATGACGCTGGCTTATGACGGCAGCAGCTATCACGGCTGGCAGAGACAGTCAAATGCGCTGGCTGTGCAGGAGGTAGTGGAGGACGCTATCTTTAAGCTGACAGGCGAAAGGGTAGTCGTGCAGGGCTGTTCGCGTACCGATGCGGGAGTCCATGCAAGGGAATATGTCCTTTCTTTTGGACTCGAACTGCCGATAAACTGCCACGGCATACAGCTGGGGCTGAATTCATGGCTGCCCGATGATATAAGCGTCATAGGGTGCGAGGAAGCCGATGAGGGCTTTCACGCAAGATATATGTGCAAAGGCAAGGAGTACGAGTATATCGTACATAACAGCAGGATAAAAGACCCTTTCATGCGCAATACTGCTTTCAGGAACACTTATCCCATAGATGAGGTGCTTCTTGACAGGGCGGCAAAGGATTTTGTCGGCGAGCATGATTTCAAGGCATTCTGTTCTACAGCCTGCGACAAAGAGATAACTGTAAGGAAGATATATCGGTTCGATGTCAGGCGTGAGGGTGACAAGGTCATATTCACCGTGGCAGGAAACGGATTTTTATACAATATGGTCAGGATAATGGTGGGAACTCTGCTTTTCATAAACGAGGGCAAGATAGCCGCTGACGCTATCCCGCGTATACTGGAGTCAAAAGACAGGAAAAAAGCAGGCAAGACAGTACCGCCACAGGGATTGTACCTGAACAAAGTTTATTATGATGAGGTATCGGTAGATTGAGCAATAGGAATAAAAACAGAAAAGGCAGAAGAAGGATCCGTCGCCCCGAGGACATCATCAGGGAAATAGATGAGATGGCTGAACTCGCCGACTTCGAGGAAAAGCCCGCGGAGAAGGAAGCGGAAGAAATCGCAGAAGCCGTGGAAACTGCTGAGGATATAACAGCGGACGAGGTCGAAGATATCGGGGAAACTGCGGAAGATACTGCGGAGGAAGACGCGGAAGAAACGGTCGAAGAAACAGCCGAAGGAACAGCGGAGGACGCAGAAGAAACAGCCGAAGAAATATCAGAGGACGCAGAAGAAACTGATGAAGCATCTGCTGAGGAAATTTCGGAAGGATCCGAAGATGATCCTTTTGCAGCACCAGTGCAGGAATTCTTAGAGAAAGCAGTCGAAGAACCTGCCGAGGAACCTGAGGAAGAAGATATCCCCGAGAGAAGACCCGTGAGGGAGAAGCCGCGCAAGAAGAAGCACAAGCAGTCCTCGCAGAAGAAGCGTTCCTCACCGCCGAGAGATGAAGCGGAGCTTGCAAGAAAAAGCATAAAGCATACCCGCACAGGGGGCATACCCGATGAGGAACCCCGCAGACGCAGGAGAAAGCCCGGACACGTGGCACCCTCTCCCGAAGAGATACGCGATGCAAGACACCGTGAAAAGAAAAAGCGTCAGATAAGGACCATTGCGGCTGTGCTGATAGTAGCTGTATTCGCAGGCGGGGCATACCTTATGAGAGGCAGGTGGGTGCCTAAGCTTGAAAGCGTTCTGTACCGCCCTAAAGAGACGATAGTCAACGACGGCGAAGTAAAGAAGGGAAATTTCCCCCTCAGCTTTGACGACGGTGCGGTCAGCAGTATAAGCAATACAGGAAGCTACCTGCTATGTCTTGATAAGAATCAGCTGAAATTCTATGATTCTGACGGCGAGGAGAGCAATTCATTCAGCCATAACTATGCAGACCCTGTTATGAGAACATCTGACAAGAGGGTACTGCTTTACGATAAGGGCGGAAGCTCACTGATGGTAGTGGGCAGAAAGAGCGAAATGTTCACGAAGTCCGTTAAGAACAGGCTTATAATGGCTGAGCTCGCTCCAAACGATAATGTTGCTGTGGTGACTTCCGATGAGAAGTACGCGGGAATACTGACAGTATATGACGGCAACGGCAGAGAGATATACAAGTGGTCAAGCAGTTCGGCAGTGCTTAGCGTTACATTTGACGAGAGCGGCAGCGGCTGTTTTGTCACTACCTATTCAAGCAAGGGCGGTATGCTGAATTCTGTGGTCAGGTATCTGGTATTCGATTCGGAAGACCCCGAGATGGTCAGCGAACCTCTGCCTGTGCTGGCTTTGCAGGCAATGAAAAACGAGAGCGGTGACATCTGGGTAGCAGGTGACACGGCATTCTACAGGCTTGACAGCAGGGGAAAGATACTTACCACATACAAATACGAGGGCATGATATCGGATTTTGCTATGAGCAGCAGCTGTGCCGCGGTGGTTCTTGACGGTATCAGGCGAAGTTCTTCCGAACTGCTGATATTTGACAGCAGTACCGAGAACGATCAGCCCGACAAAAGGGTGAAGGAATCCGACGGAACGCCCGAAAGGCTGAAAATAAGCGGCAGCAAGATAGTTCTGCTTAAAGAGAACAGCATAGACTGTTATGACAGATTCGGAAATCTTGATGCGACAGCTGAATGCAGTTCGGATTACAGTGATTTTGTTTACTTCGATGACAGCGTATACTTCTGCGATTACCGCGAGGTGAACAAGATATCCTTTGCCACATAACAGGAGGATCATCATGGCTTTTATACTTGATGCATCTGTGTTCCTGATACTTGTGGTGACCTGCATAGTGGGTTATGCCAGAGGTTTTCGCAGGAGCATCATAGGCATGATAGCTGCCGTTATCGCCACGGTATCGGCTGCGGCTTTTTCCAATGCGCTGGCTGAGCCTGTGTATAACAGGTATATGCGGGATAACGTAAAGGCTCATGTGATGAAGGCGATAGAAGATGCCGACCCGAAGCAGTTCGTCATGGATAAACTGAACGAGCGCGGTTACGGAAAATATTTCACTGAAAGTGAGATAGGCGAAGTAATGGAAAAGGGCGGCGACCTCAATGATAATGTCAGCGAGCTGATGACCGATAAAGGCTTCGGGCATGATGATATCGATGGACTTAATGAGGAGATCGACACTTATCTTGACAGCGAGCTTCAAACAAAGATCAGCAGGCAGATGGATAAAGCAGGGCTTTCGCGTTTCAGCGAGAGCATCAGGATATCCTCCGAGGATATGCGCGAATGTGTCAAAAGGATATCTACCCAAAGCAAGGAAGACGCGGCGGATTATATCGTTGAAAAGGCGGTAAGCCCCATAATGACAGGTGTGATACGCTGTCTGATATTTGTTTTAAGCTATCTGGTGATGATACTTCTGATAAAGCTGATAGTAGCGGTATCGGGCTTGCTTGATAATATCAAGGATATCAAGGCGGCTGACCGTTTTGCAGGTCTGGCGCTGGGTACTATACTGGGACTGCTTTACTGTTCCGTTATAGCCTGGGGTCTGAACTTATTCTGTCGGGCAACAAAGGACAGCCTGACAGTTATCAATGCGGGAATAGCTGAGGAGACTTATCTGTTCAGATATTTCTTTGACTTTTTCCACGGCTGATATGTAGTCGGTATTATGAATAGGATATTTACAGCCTTGCATTATGCGGGGCGGAAAGGAGATAAGTATGATAAAGTGTTCAAGGTGCGGCAAAAGGCCTGCGGTGGTGTTCGTATCATCTGCGAACCCCAATGACCCTACCAAGGCAATGAAGAATGAGGGTCTGTGCCTTAGCTGTGCGAGAGAACTGAAGATACCTCAGGTGGAGGACTACATCAAGAAGATGGGTATTTCCGATGAGGAGATCGAGGCAATGAACAACACATTTGATGAGCTGGACGACGGCGTGGATTTCGAGCCCGGCGGAAGCGGCACTATGCCGGATATACTGTCGAACCTCTTCGGCGGCATAAAGAATATGGCTGACAGTCTTGAAAAGAACCTGACAGGCGGCGAGGGCTTCGGCAGTATGATGTCCGAAGCACCCAAGAAAAAATCTCCCGAGCAGGCAGAAAAAGAGCCCAGAGGGAAGAACGGCAAGAAGCTGAAATTCTTAAATAACTACTGCACCAACCTTACCAAGAAAGCCCGTGACGGCGAGCTTGATAATATCATCGGCAGGGACAGGGAGATATCGAGAGTCGAGCATATACTTTCAAGACGTCAGAAGAACAATCCCTGCCTGATAGGTGAACCCGGTGTAGGTAAGACAGCCATCGCCGAGGGTATCGCCCAGAAGATAGTTTCGGGTGATGTGCCTTTCCATCTGCGTGACAAGGAGATATATCTTCTCGACCTGACTTCACTGGTCGCAGGCACACAGTTCCGCGGACAGTTCGAGAGCCGCTGCAAGGGTCTTGTTGAGGAAGTCAAGGCAGAGGGCAACATCATACTGTTCATCGACGAAGTGCATACTCTTGTAGGCACAGGCGATTCCGAGGGCAGCATGAATGCGGCTAATATACTCAAACCCAGCCTTTCAAGAGGTGAGATACAGGTCATCGGTGCAACTACTTTTTCGGAGTACCGCAAGTACATCGAAAAGGATTCCGCACTTGAAAGACGTTTCCAGCCCGTTACAGTAGGCGAGCCTACCGTTGAGGACACCGTAAGTGTTCTCGAGGGCATAAGCAAGTACTACGAGGAGTATCACAGGGTACACGTTTCAAAGGAGACCCTGAGAAAGTGCGCAATACTTTCCGAGAGATATATCAACGACAGATTTCTCCCCGACAAGGCTATCGACCTGCTGGACGAAGCCTGCGCCTGCACAAGCATACGCACTCCCGAGATAGCTGAATATATAAATGCCAAGGAAGAGCTTGAAAAGCACACTTCGCTTATCGATGCCTACGAGCAGAAAGACGAGCCCGACTTTGAGATAATCGCAAAGGAGAAGAGCGAGATAAGCCGTCTGCAAAAGCAGATAGAAGACCTTGATCAGAAACTGGGCGAGGTATATGTTACCGACGAGGATATCTCCAAAGTCATCGAACTGTGGACGGGTATACCCGCCAATAAGATAGCCGAGAGCGAATTCGAGAAGATACGCAATCTCAAAGACGAGATGTCCAAGAGGGTCATCGGTCAGGACGAAGCTGTTGACAAGGTGGCTAAGGCTATCAAGAGGACCAGAGTACAGCTCGATAAGCGCCGCAGACCTGCATCTTTCATCTTCGTAGGTCCCACAGGCGTAGGAAAGACCGAGCTTGTAAAGGTGCTTGGCGAATCTCTCTTTGATGCCACAGAACCCCTTATCAGGATAGATATGTCGGAGTATATGGAGAAGTACAGCGTATCCAAGCTCATCGGCTCGCCTCCCGGATATGTTGGCTATGACGAGGCAGGTCAGCTGACGGAGAAGGTAAGGCGCAGACCTTACAGCGTGGTGCTTTTCGATGAGATCGAAAAGGCTCACCCCGATGTTATGAATATACTCCTCCAGATACTTGACGAGGGCAAGATAAACGATTCACAGGGCAGGAGCGTTTCCTTTGAGAATACTGTCATCGTTATGACCTCCAACGCAGGTGCCGCTGACAAGGATACAGGTGTGGGCTTCAACAAGACCGACACCGAGATAGCCGAAAACAAGGCTATGAAGGCTCTGAGAGAGTTCCTGAAACCCGAGTTCCTCGGTCGTGTTGACGAGATAGTTATGTTCAATTCACTGACAAAGGAGAACTACGAGAAGATAGCTGCGCTTATGCTGGACGAGATGAGAGCACCGCTTTCGGAAAAGGCTATAAAGCTGGAGTATACCGACGATGCGCTTAAACTTATCGCGGAGAAGAGCCACGGCAAAAAGCTGGGTGCGAGAGATATCCGCCGCGTGATAAGGGCAGAAGTCGAGGACAAGATAGCAGAAGTCATCGTTGAGAACGGCGAGGGCTGTATAGGTCTTGTAAAGGTCGGCGCAGACGGCGACAAGCTTGTTGTTACTACCGATAAGAACAGCGTTGATCTGGCTAAGGCTTAAATTAGACTGAAATAGAAATCACCCCGCGGGAGAGAGATCTTCTGCGGGATTTTTTTTGCGCGGAACGAAGCTGTAAATAGATTCTGTGAGCGGAGAAAAAATTATGAAAAATAAGATGGGTTTAAGGTTAAATTTAGTTGGGAGTGTTATGATATAGACAAGATAAAGAAATAGTACAAAAGCTTATGATATTTTCACCCTCTCCTATAAATAGATTTACCGCAGAACAGTCCACGATATGAGTCGTGGACTGTTTTGTTTATGTGGATATATACAGTTGAGTAGCTGTGTATATACAGTCAGAGGTTTTGCAGTACAGTTGGATGATGGAAAATAGTGCATATTGCTGATAAGCGTGTTGAAAAATCCACAGTGTTTTGTGCCTTCTTACAAAGAAAGTCCCGACCTGTTGACAAATCTGTGCAAACTGTGTATACTGTATACATACAGTTCAAACTTAGTGAACAGTGAATACAGTTTTACACGAAAAAATATATAGACCCATGTGTAAAACTGTGAACGAAAGACAGGACACAGCAAAACAGAATGAAAAACAGGAAAGGAGCGGACACTATGACAAAGATAAGAAAGATATTCGAGAGCAGCCCGAAAAACAGAGAAGCAGAGGGCGCAGAATTTGTAGCACTGGGGCTTATTTGGATGCTGATGGACGGCATGATGCCCATTGGGATCGTATTTATGGCGATAGGCATCGGTGATATGGCAAGGGGCAGGAAAGAGAAAAAGAACAGAGGATAGTCTTCGGTAAAATCAAAAAACAGAACGATACAGGGAGAGAGAAAAATGAAAAGTACAGATAAGATACTGGATTCCATATGGAGCGTAATACTTGTAGATGTTATGATTGCTTTGGCGCTGTTTTCGCAGGGTCGGACAGCGGGAGGCGTGATATTCACGGTGGGTGCGGCTATGATAACGCTTATAGCGGCGGTGCTTGGCAGAAAAAGACAGAATAACGGCTGAGTGCTGAAAAGTATACCAAACGAAAGATAGGAAACAGCAAAACGGAAAAGAGGACAACATGGATATAGAGATAGATGCGCAGAGCCGTCTGACGATAACAGAACAGATAGTCGGGCAGATAGAAAGGCTTATTTCAGAGGGGGAACTTAAAGAGGACGATGTGCTCCCCGCAGTAAAGGATATGGCTGACAGATTACAGATAAGCCGTATGACTACTGCAAAAGCATATGCTCTGCTTTGTGAGAAAGGTCTTGCAGAACAGAGTGACGGACGATTTTCGATCAGGGTAAAAAAGTGATGCGGGTATACCCGAGTATGACAGGGGTGGACTGATGAACATATTTATTGATAACAAAAGCGGTGCGCCGATCTATGACCAGATATTCAATCAGATAAAAAGTCAGATAATCAGCGGGGCGCTGAAAGAGGACGAGGCTTTGCCCTCGATACGAAATCTTGCGAAGGACTTGAAGATAAGCGTGGTAACGACAAAACGCGCTTACGACGAGCTGGAGCGAGAGGGATTTATTTACACGATAGCCGCCAAGGGCTGTTTCGTTGCGCCCAAAAATGTTGAACTTATAAGAGAAGCCAATCTCAGAAAAATAGAAGAACTGATGGCTGAGATAGGAAAGCTCGGGGCAAGCTGCGGGCTTTCAAAGAAAGAACTTATTGAGATGTTTGAGTACATCACTGAGGAGGAGTAACAAATGGAGAATGCTATAGAGATCAGGGGTCTTGTTAAGGAATACAAGGATTTTAAGCTGGATAATGTTGACCTTACTCTTCCCGGGGGATGCATACTGGGTCTGATAGGTGAGAACGGTGCGGGCAAATCCACGTTGATAAAATGTCTGCTGGGTATAATACACAAAAACGAGGGAAGTATCACTATCCTCGGCAGAGATGCCGATAAGGAACTGGCAGATATCAAGGAAGATGTGGGCGTAGTTCTTGATGATGTGGGCATACCCGATACTTTCAAGTACAAGCAGATAAATTCGGTGATGAAATGTACTTACAGAAACTGGGACGAAGCTGTGTTCGAGGGATATATGGAAAAGTTCGGACTGCCGAAGGACAAGAAGTTCAAAGATTTCTCCCGCGGCATGAAGATGAAGATGGGCATAGCCATAGCACTTTCGCACAATGCAAAACTTCTGGTGCTGGACGAAGCTACAAACGGTCTTGACCCTGTTATAAGGGACGAGGTAACGGATATCTTCTACGAGTTCACGAGAGATGAAGATCATTCGATACTGATATCCTCGCACATCGTAAGCGACCTTGAAAAGCTTTGTGATTACATATCCTTCATACACAAGGGCAGGGTACTGCTTAACGAGGAAAAGGACATACTCCTTGAGGAGTATGGTATACTCAGCTGTACCGAGGAAACCCTGAGAGAACTTGACCCCCATGCGATAAGGGGCAAGAAATCGGGAAAATACGGTGTTCAGGCACTGGTAAAGCGTGACGGAGTACCTGCGGGAATGG
Organism: Ruminococcus albus AD2013; assembly: GCF_000526775.1. Classification (NCBI taxonomy): domain Bacteria; kingdom Bacillati; phylum Bacillota; class Clostridia; order Eubacteriales; family Oscillospiraceae; genus Hominimerdicola; species Hominimerdicola alba. The sequence continues at coordinate 1,970,682 of NZ_JAGS01000001.1, read as the reverse complement.
ATATCAGCCCTGTGACTATCGAAGAACTGTTCGTGTTCATGATCAAGGAGATAGCCTGATGAAAGGTCTGCTGGTAAAGGATATGCTGTATATCCGACAAAACTCGGGAATATTTGCATTATCTTTATTCCTGACGGTAATTTGTGCTGTTACTACGGCGATCACGGGAAAGGTACCTGTGGGGATAGGTGTTGAGGCAACGGTATTTATAGGCAGTCTTCCTATGATGTTCATAGCGGACGACCGCCGCACGGGATATGAAAAAATACTGGCATATTCCCCAATATCAAAGGATGATATTGTTAAGGCGAGATATCTGCTGATGTTGGCATTGAGTCTGGCTGGCGGCTTGATATTATCGCTTGTACTGGGTATAGGTGCTTTTATAGGTTCTGCACCTATGGGGAAAGTTTTGGTTGCGGCATTGTTGTTTATGACAACTATGCTGCTATTCTCGGCGTTATTCCTGCCGCTGGTATATTACTTCAAAAAATCAAACGCTGTAATGCTGATAGCGATGACAGTGAGCGGCAGCATAGGTATGGGTTCGGTGATACTGTTCAAAAAGCAGTTTGATGTATCAGCAGGTGCGGCGGCTGTGATGTTCGTGACAGCTTTGGTGATAACGGCAGTATCCTGTGTGATATCGGTAAGGATATTCAGAAAAACAGATATATGACAGAAATAAAAAGATGGTGATGATAAGATGAAAGGTCTGCTTGTAAAGGAAAGGTACAGTTTATTTAACACCTGCAAAGTGTTTTTGCTGATACCATTAGTTTTAAATATTGTACTGATGATAGCTGTCATGGTGAAAAGGCAGGAGATATCGGGTTTCCCTGTGGGACTTATATTTGTGATGATGGGAATAATGCCTGCATCGGTAATAAATCAGGAGATGCGGAGCAACTGGCACGTCGGTGTGCTGACTATGCCCTACACCCGCACACAGATAGTCAGCGCGAAGTATGTAATAACACTGATAATAGTACTGCTGACACTGCTGATGAATGCGGCTTTCCTGGGAGTATGTCTTGCATTCAGCAGCGGTCTCAGTGCTCATAGCATTACGGAGATAGCAAAGATACTTTTCAGTGGTATCGGCATGGGGCTTTTGCCTACGATAATAATAATGCCCCTGACCTTTAAGTTTTACGGCAACGGCAATGGTGTAAGACTTATTATGAGTGCGTTGTTCGGCGGATTCATAGGCGGCTCGAATGTGATGATAATGGAAAATGCACAGCACGGCGGGTTATTCGGGAACGGCTTTATCTTCATGTGTGTTACGATAGTTCTGTTCTTTATATCATGGGGGGTATCCATACTCCTTTTCAGGAAGAGGGATGTGTGATATGACAGGTAATAATAAGATAAAGGGACTGCTTCTCAACGAATGGTACACTATGGGAAAGATGTTCATAGCTGTATGTGTTATGGTGATAGCAAGCCTGTTCGGCAGTTTATGTATGGCAGCCGCTACGGGTGAAGCGGTTATCGGTTTTTCAACGGTCACAGGCGGTATAGGTGTTATGCTTTTATCCTCGGCTTTCTCCTATGACAACTGGAAGAGTATAGGTTCATTCAAGAAGTCGATGCCCTATTCTGACAGTGAGGTCGTACTTGTGAGGTTCCTGCCGCCTGTTATGCTAATAGCTGTGGAAGCTTTCTGTACTCCGATACTGCTTACTATAGGCGGTCTGATACATGGTGATCTCAGCGAGGGCTTTGCAGGTCAGGCGGCATTTGTGACTGTTGTAAATGTACTTTATACGGCAATACCCGTGATGATATTCTACCCGCTGTTTTTTAAGTATGGCTATCAGAAAGTGCAGATGATCTATGGCCTTTTTGGCGGTCTGGCAGTCACAGGTTCGATCCCGCTATCGATGATGGGGATGGTCAGAAGTTCGGATGATGAAAATATGGCGGATAAGTCTATGCTTATCAATATGCCTGTGCCTGTATGCGTTATCATTATCGCGGTAGTTGCGGCTCTGATAGTTGTGGCTTACAAAGTATCCGTGGCAGGATATTCAAAGAGAGATGACTGATGGAGTTTACCGTAAAACGAAATATGGTCAACACTTTATTTGCTTGTATAACGAGTGATTAAGTATTCTTCCGGCGGTTGTTACAGCCAGACAAAAAGACTGTTGCGTGTGTGCAGCAGTCTTTTTGCTTTGGAAAAAATATATGGTTGGTGCATTAAGGAAACACCGCGCAACCACCGGCTAACGCCATTGCACGCCATCTGATGCGCTATGGTTGTGCGGTGTTTCCTTAAATAAGCTTTGTACGCATATAGGTAAGAAGTTTTTTCTCGCGGCGGGATACCTGCACCTGTGTCATGCCGAGTATGCCTGCGGCTTTGGTCTGGGTAAGACCTTTGAAGTAGCGCAGGTCTATCAGCTTTCGGTCTTCGTCGGAGAGTTCGGCGAGGACTTGTCTGAGGGCGAGTTTATCGGTGATATCCTCATCGGGCGGGTCAACGGGGAGGTCTGTCTGGGAATCGCCGTCCTCATCGCCCATGGTAAGGCTTAGGGCGGGCTGAGAGGAATTAAGGGCGGCGATGATATCCTCGGGGTCGGCGGTAAGGAGTTCGGAAAGCTCGGTGACGGTGGGTTCTCTGCCTTTTTCGTTGGTGAAGTTCCTTGTGGTGCGGGTTATCTTCAGGGAGAGTTCTTTCAGGCTTCGGGAGACTTTCACTGTGCCGCCGTCACGGAAAAGCCGCTTTATCTCTCCGAGGATAACGGGTACGGCATAGGTGGAGAACTTTACTCCGCGGCTGTCGTCGAAGGCTTTGGACGCTTTTACCAGTCCCACACATCCTGCGCTGTATAAGTCGTCGTATTCGATACCTCTGGCGCGGAAACGGTTGGCGCAGAGGTGTACAAGCCCCAGGTTGTCCTCGGGGAGGTAGCTGTCTTCACGGCTCATAGGCGCTTTTTACCCTGCACGGTGCGTTCGAGGATAACTGTGGTGCCTTTGCCCGGCTTGCTTTTGACTTTGACCTTTTCCATGAAAGTTTCCATGATGGTAAAGCCGAGACCAGCGCGGTCTTCCTCGGGGGAGGTGGTATACAGGGGCGTCATTGCCTGTGCAACATCGGGTATGCCGCAGCCTTTGTCCTGAATTTTTATGCTTATGCGGGAATCCTTGAAGATGCGCACCTGCATCATGACTTCGCCCGCTGTATCGCGGTAGCCGTGTACTATGGCATTTGTGACAGCTTCGGAAACTGCTGTTTTTATATCCGAAAGCTCTGCGATATTCGGGTCAAGGACGGAGAGAAATCCGCTGACTGCAAGGCGGGCAAAGCGCTCGTTTTCAGAGAGTGCGGGGAATGTGAGGTTCATTTCGTTAAGTGGTCTGAGGGGCGGTCTGCTCAATTATCTCAGCCTCCTTTTCTTTGTATATATCTTTTGGGATAATGCCGCGGGGGTCATCGGTGATGGGGGCAAGTTTGTCCACCCCTGCAAGGCGAAGGACTTTTTTTATGTAGGCAGGGGGGCGGGCTACTATGACATCGCCCCCCTGTTCGTTCATTATCCTGTATCTGCCCATAATGAGCCCTATGCCCGAGCTGTCCATGAATGTGACGGACGAAAAGTCAATGACAAGGCGGCGGGGGCGTTTTTCGGCTAATTCGCGGTCGATATCGGTGCGCATGAGCCTTGCGGTATGGTGGTCGAGGTCGCCTGAAAGCTTGGCAAGGGTCACACCGTCTGTGGTCGAAATATTTATCAATTTAACTGTCCTCCTTTATTTTTCAGCCGCGGTGGGGGCTGTCGGTATCATCATGATAGCACGGCGGGGGCGGGAAATTTGTCAAAATGGGGGAGTGTCACAGAAAAGGCATTCGGCATAATATGACATCGGAGGGGCTGAGAAGTTCCCCCATGAGAAAGTGAGGAGATATAAATGGAGAATAACGAGAAGGATATCCTGGAGAGGATATTTGAAGACGGCGGTGTTCCTGAGGGGGCGAGCTGTGCCGTAAACGGAGGCGCTTTGCCGAAGACACTGGCATTCGCCATGGCGTATGTGCCTTTTCAGCCGTGGGAGAAGCCTTATGAAGATGATACCTCCCTTAGCCGCGGGACGGTATTTCCCTGTCTTGACAAACCATTTATCGGAGAGGAGGCTGTGAAGAATGCCCGTACTGAATGACAAGCAGAAGCTGATGCGACGTATACAGCAGAGCTGTTTTGCGCTGGCAGAGGCAAATCTCTACCTTGACAGCCACCCCACCTGCAAGATGGGGCTGGAATATTTCAGGAAGCACAAGGCTGAAAAAGAGAAGCTGGAAAAAGAATACAACGAGAGATACGGTCCTTTGACAGCGGTGCAGTCCGATGGGACAAAGAAGTGGGAATGGGTCATGATGCCTTTTCCATGGGAGAGAGGTGAGAACTGATGTGGATGTATGAAAAGAAATTGCAGTACCCCGTAAATATAAAAAATCCCGACCCTGCGCTGGCTAAGGTGATCTTGAGCCAGTTGGGTGGCGCCGATGGAGAACTCGGTGCATCGCTGAGGTATCTGAATCAGAGATATTCGGCACCCAGCAGGGAAGTTCAGGCAATGCTGACGGATATCGGCACGGAAGAACTGGCTCATATGGAGATGATAAGTGCAATACTCTATCAGCTGACCAGAGGGCTTTCGATGAAGGAGATAAAGGAGAGCGGGTTTGACACTTATTTTGTGGATCACACCACAGGCATATACCCTGTTGCGGCATCGGGAGTGCCTTTCTCGGCGGATTATTTCCAGAGCAAGGGCGATCCGATAACCGATCTTAATGAAGATATGGCGGCTGAACAGAAAGCGAGAACGACCTATGACAATATCCTGCGGCTGACAGATGACCCCGATGTGCGAGATCCTATAAAGTTCCTGAGAGAGAGGGAGATAGTACACTATCAGAGGTTTGGAGAATGTCTGAGGATAGTTACGGATATGCTGGACAGCAAGAATTTCTATGCATTCAATCCTGCGTTTGATAAGTGATAGATAAAGTAGTACAGAGGATAGAATGCCAAGGAAACAAAGCGCGCGGTCAAGCCTCGCGCTAGCAGGCTTGCGGAGAGCTCGAGAGGCAGAGCCTCTCGGTCAAGGCGCAAAAGCGACGTGAAAATAGTGCTGTAAATAGCACAGCAAACTCCCGACCAAAAAGGCGCGGCAATAAAAGCATCGAGCGTGGACAAAACAAACGTCCACGCTCTTTCTATGTGCGGAGATATTGCCGCGCCCGAAATCAACGGCGATAGCTCGTTGATTTCTCGACCCGCAAGGGGCGACCTGATACCGCAGTAACCGGGACAAGAGTGCCGCACTGTTGAAGTCCATATAACAGATAATTGGATTTTAATTTGTGGGCGGAGGTTTGTAGGGCTGGTCAATGGTTTGATTTGGGAACATTGGTTTATGAGTTTTCGCCCCTCTCTTCGTTCGGGTCGAGCCGTCAAAGACGCTGTCGCTGTTTGACGGCGGGCGCGGCAATAATATACGGACATAGTTTGAGCGTGTGCATTAGTTTTGCACACGCTCGATTTTTTGATTATTGCCGCGCCTTTTGGGGCGGTAGATAGTCTGCTATTACTTTTTGAGTTGCCGCGTCGCTTTTGTGCATTGACCGAGAGGCTCTGCCTCTCGTGCTCTCCGCAAGCCTTTCGCGAAAAGCTTGAGCCAAAGCTCTCCTCCTTGGCATTCTTATCCTCTGTACTGCTTTATCCTTTGCTGTTTACGCTCGTGATTGAAATCTCGAAACATATTAAACAAATTTTATTAATAACTATTGCATATTTTGTTGTGATGTGCTATAATGGATTAAAGGTACTTAATAAGGACAGCGTTAACCCACCTGTCCGCTGTGCCTGATGATAAAAACGTAAAGACTAAAGAAATATGAGGTGACAAAAATGTCTGTTAATCCCGACCTTTTTATACACGAATCCGACCGTACAGCACTCAATGCCCTTAAAGCTATACCCGGTTTTACTCCGCTGCTCAAAGGGTTCATGAAAATATGGAACGAAAAACAGTTCAAGCTGATGAATATGTCTACACTGGTGAGGATAAGCGAAAAGCAGATGCCCGAGTATTATGATATGCTCAAACCCATTTGCAAACGTCTGGGGATAAAAGTACCCGAGCTTTTCATGACCACCGACCCTTATCCTAATGCCTATACTTCGGGCGAAAATGACCCTTTCATAGTAATGACCACAGGTCTGGTGGCTTCTCTGCCCCATGAACTTATACCCTCGGTGCTTGCGCATGAGTGCGGACACATAGCTTGTCATCATGTGCTGTATTCCACCATGGGCAGAATGATACTCGGCGGGTCGGCAGGACTGCTGGGGCTTTCGCCGATGATAACCGCACCTTTGCAGATGGCTTTCTATTACTGGATGAGATGCAGTGAATTCTCGGCGGACAGGGCAGCTGCGGTCTGCGGAGGTTCAAGCAAAAGTGTTGTTGAAGTCTGCATGAGGCTTGCAGGCTGTGAAAAGGATTCGCCTGTACAGGCAAACCCCGAAGCTTTTCTTGAACAGGCAAGGGAGTACCGCGATCTTGTCAGCGGTTCGGCTTTCAACAAGACGCTTGAATTCATGATGTTCTCCACAAGGCGGCACCCTCTTAACGCTGTGCGTGCTTACGAGTGCAACGAGTGGTGCAAGTCCAATGAATTCAAGAGTATCGTGCAGTATCTCGATGAGGAAGAAAATGGCAATTCCGTCCACGGAAGTGTACCGATAAACGAAAATATAAATACTTACATAAAAAAGGACGCAGTGGAGACCGCCAATGCCCTTAAAGCATCGGGATTTACCAATGTTGCGATAGTGCGCTCCACCGAGCAGAGATCGGGTATGCCTGTCAACGGCATAATCTCCATAACTGCCAACGGCAAAACGGATATCAAGAAAGGCGAATGGCTGCCTGCTGACACTGCATGGCTGATAACGGCTTATATGCCCCTTTCAGCCGATGAAGAAAAAGCCGCCCACCCCGGTGAAGCTTGCGTGCCTTATTCAAGCGTGGGTTACAGCGGTAGAGATTACCGCGTGGTTATAGATGAACTCAGGGCGCTGGGATTTACGAATATATCTGTCAGCGAACAGCCCGATATCAAGGTGAAATTCCTTATCAGGGAATACAGCATAGCGCATATCTCCATCGACCATGTTGACAGGTTCGACAAGAACACATGGTTCAAACTGAGTGCGCCTGTTTCCATAAGGTATCACGTAATGGCACAGGGCTGATAGAGGGAGGTTTACAGAATGGGACTTTTTGACAATATCGGTTCGCCCGCACCGCAGAACGTACAGCAGAGTTCGGGCAATAAAACGGTAGATGTGGTATTCACAAAACTGCCCGATAATTTTGCGGAGTTCACCGCACTGCCACAGGCGGCGATGGACGACCCTTTCAAGACAGCGGCACTGACTGTGCTTGCTTTGTGTTTCTACCCGCAGGATAAGGACACTTGCATACAGATGCTGAATTTTCTGAAAGGACCTCAGCCCCTTTCGAACTATGAACAGCAGTTCCTTGCAGACAGATTCAGAGATGCTGATTATGTTCCGCGGAGTTATTTTGTGGGGGCTGTACCTGCTAACGACTACAAACCCGCACAGCCTTACACTGTAAAGGTCAGCGAGAATCCCTATTCCTATCAGGACAGCGGATACGCTAAGCTTTACCTGCAGTCGGGCGGGGCTGACAGCCCTCGTCCCATACAGCTCAGACTGGCAAAGGACGGCAATTGGTATCTGTGGGAACAGTTTCTGCTGGCGGGCATACGTCCGCCCGAATCAACGAACCCCTGGGCGTGATGTTTTAAAGCGGGATACGGGCACTTCCATTGGGGGAGGTGCCTGTTTTGCGGAAAATGATATCAAGGGGGAACGTCCTTGTTCGCGGGGGAGCGGGGACGGAAAATATTTCGGTAAGGGGGACGTCGGATGTATTATTTTGTGCTGGCTTTGCAGTATATCAGTATATTTGGTCTGCTGTTTGAGAGCGCATATATATTTAGGAACTGGAAAAGCAGGATACACGGATATCTGCTTCTGAACTGTGCGGCTACGATGGTCAACAATGCGGGAATGCTTCAGGTAATGCTTTCTGACAATTATGATGAGGCGATGACCGCACAGAAGCTTTCGTATGTGGGTACGGTATGGATACCCTTTTCACTGCTGATATTTCTGGTGGAATTATGCGGAGTGAGGACGAAGAAAAACACGATGCTGTTTCTGGGGGCATTCCATGCCCTGACCTATGTGGCGGTAATGACCAATGACTGGCATCATCTGTACTACCGCAATCTTGGATTTACAAAGGAAGGAGTACATCCGCACCTGACCTATGACCAGGGACCGTGGCATCATGTGTACACCATGTTTCTGATAAGCTATATAGTTTACGGTCTGCTGATACTTTTCATGACGATATATAAGGAGAAGAACAAGAAAAATCTGAAAAGGCTATGGTATATAGCGGCATCGATAGTGGTGGAGGTCATCTGCTACATAATTTATCTGACGGGAATGACCAATGGCTACAATATAACCGTGCTGGGATATTCACTGAGTACGGTGATAATGTACATAGCGATATTCAAGTACGATCTGCTGGACACTTTGGAACTGACAAGGGAGTACGTTGTGGACAAACTGTCCGAGGGACTTATCGCGGTGGATACCGAGGGCAGGGTCAGGTATTTCAACGAACCTGCGAAAACGCTGTATCCTCAGCTGGTGGAAAAGCCCGATGAAACTCTGGATATCATCGAACAGGCGATAGAGGACGAAGATGTTATAACCATTGACGACCGTATATACACCCCCTGCATTGAAGAACTGGAATATGAGGGCGAGAATTTCGGAAGCCTTTACAGGCTGATAGATGATACTGAGCATTACAACTATATGGAGCATCTGCGGGAGCAGAGCCAGCTGGCTGATAAGGCAAACCGCGCAAAATCAGCGTTTCTTGCAAATATGTCCCATGAGATAAGAACGCCTATAAATGCTGTGCTCGGTATGGACGAGATGATACTGCGCGAAAGCAAGGAACGTCAGATAATAGGGTATGCGGAGGATATCAGGAATGCGGGCAGGACACTGCTTTCGCTGATAAACGACATACTGGATTTCTCAAAGGTCGAGCAGGGCAAGATGGAGCTGATACCGACACAGTACGAGCTTGGTTCGGCTATAAACGACCTTGTGAATATGGTGCGTCCCAGAGCGGATAAAAAGGGTCTGCGGTTCGATGTGAGCGTGGACAGCGGGATACCGCATCTGCTGGTGGGTGATGAGATAAGAGTCAAACAGTGCGCACTTAATCTGCTGACCAATGCGGTGAAGTACACCGAAAAGGGCAGTGTGCATTTTGAAGTAGGATATGAGAAAGCAGGCAAGGACAGCATAAAGCTGAGATTCACGGTAAGCGACACGGGAATGGGCATAAAGCAGGAGGACATGGACAGGCTGTTTTCGCCCTTTTCGCGAATCGAAGAGGGCAGGAACCGTTCCATTGAGGGAACGGGGCTGGGTATGAGCATAACAAGACAGCTTCTCGACTTGATGGACAGCAGGCTGGAAGTCAGCAGTGTTTACGGCGAGGGCTCGGTGTTCTCATTTGAGATAGTGCAGAAAGTCACGAAATGGCAGGCTATCGGGGATTTCTCAAAGAGATTCTCAAGTGTCGGCAAGGGAGTGCATATTTACAGAGAGCTTTTCCATGCGCCTACGGCGAGAGTGCTCGTGGTTGATGACAATGCCATGAACCTGACGGTGTTCAAGGGTCTGCTCAAAAAGACTATGGTGGGCATAGATACGGCTTCATCTGGTGCGGAGGCGCTGAGACTTGCGGCGCTGAATACCTATGATATCTACTTTATCGATCACATGATGCCCGATATGGACGGTATCGAAACGCTGAAAAGGCTCCGTGCCATGGAGGGCAGAGAAAACGCTTTATGCGTGGCACTGACGGCGAATGCGGTATCGGGGGCGAGAGAGACTTACATCGAAGCGGGGTTCAACGATTATCTTTCAAAGCCCGTTGACGGTGAACGTCTGGAGAAGATGATGGCGGGTATGCTGCCCGAGGAAAAGCTGGAAAAACAGGCTGTATCCGAGGGACGCAGGGTCAGCACTGCGCCGAAGGTACTGGTGGTGGACGACGATCAGGTCATCAGGACAACGGCAAAGAATATCCTGGATAATATCTTCGATGTTATAACCTGCGGTACAGGTGAGGAAGCGATAGCTCTGACAAAAAGCAAGATGCCCGACGCTGTGCTTCTGGATATCAGCCTTGCGGGAATGAACGGTTTTGAAGTTCTCAGCAGGCTTAAAGAAGACCCCGAGGTGCGGGACATACCTGTTATATTCGTGACGGGTGAAGACAGCGCCGAGGCTGAAAGCACAGGATTCAAGAACGGTGCGGCGGACTATGTGAAGAAGCCCTTCTCACCCGAGGTGCTGATACAGCGAACGAAACGTGCCGTGGAGCTTTATCAGCTGCAATCGGGACTGAAGAGCGAAGTTGACAGACAGCAGATAAGGAGCGAAAGACTCTCGCTGGAGATGATGATGGCTCTTGCGAAGACCGTTGACGCGAAGGATCATTACACCAACGGACATTCCAACCGTGTTGCTATATACTCGGCTGAACTTGCAAGAAGACTGGGCAAGAGCGAAGCTGAACAGCAGCAGATATTCCGCATGGGACTTATGCATGATATCGGCAAGATAGGTGTCAGCGAGGATATACTTAACAAGACCTCCCGGCTTACTGACGAGGAGTTCATGCAGATAAAGCGGCATACTGTCATAGGCAGTGAGATACTGTCTTCCATAACCGAAATGCCGGGGCTTGCCACAGGTGCAAGGTCGCATCACGAGAAATACGACGGCAGCGGTTATCCCGACGGGCTGAAAGGCAAGGATATCCCTGAGGCTGCGCGTATAATATGTGCGGCGGACTGCTATGATGCCATGACTTCCACGAGAACGTACTCAAAGCCCATGGAACAGCAGAAGGTAAGGAACGAGTTCATCAGGTGCAGCGGAACGCAGTTCGACCCTGATGTTGCTGCGGCTATGATACAGATGATAGACGACGATGCCGACTACATCATGAACGAGCAGGGATTCACCAACGAGATATGGCAGGGCAGTGCGAAGATAGAAGAACTAGCCGCAGGTGAGAATGCCCTTGCGGAAAAGGGCTTTAACGGCATTGATGGTCTTGACGCGGATACAGGCATAAAGCACTGCAGCGGCGAGGACAACTATAAGCTTACACTGGAAGCTTTTGCGGAATCGGCTGAAGAGTATACCGAGAGCATAAGAAAATTCGTGGCGGAAAACGACAGGGAGAATGCCATGATAAAGCTCCATTCGCTGAAAGGTGCCGCAAGGACGATAGGTGCTGAAAAACTTGGCGATATGGCATATACAGGCGAGATGTTCTACCGTGGCAGATCGGAGGAGAAACCCGATATCGAGGGTACTCTTGCGGAGCTTGCAAGGCTGACGGAAGCGTTATATAAAAGACTCAGATGATAAAAAAGCCGGAGGACATCAGCGTCCTCCGGCATATTTTATATGTGGTTGTATGCCTCAGTATGTTCTGAGTTTTCTTTTTCAGCTTCTTCCATTTCGTGCTTTACATGGTTTGAAGATACCAGACTTATCGCAGCAAAGATAAGGAAACCTGTGGTTACTATAAAGGGGAACCTAACAAGAGTATGCTGCGGTATAATGTAGGGAAGAAGTCCGACAGAACCGCAGGGCGGGAAGTAGAAACCTGTTATTTCGATGGCGAACATTATAGCACAGGTGGTAACTGCTGCCGCAGCTGCCATTGGAAGTCCTGCTATCTCACCAAGAAGTATGCGGCAGGAAACTCCGAGAAATGCGCTTAGTGCCATCATTACCGTTGCCGTGGTCATGTCCTTTTTCACAGGTGATGACGGTGCAGTCATTTCAAAAAAAGCGACTATCAGCGGCGGTGCTATGAAGAAAGGTCTTTCCAGCGCCAGTGGGATAAAGCATACGATGCTTGCGATTATTACCTGAGCCAAACGAAGCCTGATAAGCGGTCTTGTGGGTTCAATGGGAACATAGCGGTACTTGTTCCGCATTCCTGTTTCTTCAAATATATGCAGCGTGAGAAGTGTGATACCCGTCACTGTCACCACCGATAGCGGATAAGCCGCACTGTGTGTGCCGTTCATTATCGGGAGTATGCAGGCAGATATTGCAGGAAGGAAATTTGTCTGCGAAAGGGTTATGAGTATCGTTACTGCGGCAAGCCCTATTGGTATTTTTATATATATCGGAAAAGGTACGAACATTACAACAGCCATGCCCAGAAGTGCGGCGGCTGTTATAGTCAGCATCAGGCGAAGCTTGCTTGTGTTCCACGACCTGACAGGTGCTGCAAGTACGCCTATGGCGACAGCGGCTGCCTCGGGAAAGATGATATCGGTTTCGCCTGTTATCCTTGATACTGCGACCATAAGCACCGAAAGTGCGGAGGTTATCAGTATCGGTATAAATTTTTTCTTATCGGTCATTGGTTCACCTCAAACTTTCCCTGCAAATTTAAGCTATATAAAAGTATATCATATTGCGGGGGCATTTTAATTAAGATTTTTTGAACTTATTAACGGGTATTTTTGAGTGGTCTGATTTTTAGGGCATTTTTGGCGCTTCTTTTGTGGGAGTTGCAGAAAATGTTGATTATATTAAATAATTGACATTCACAATAGTTTATATTAAACATGAATTAAGAGTAATTAACCTGCGAACATGGGCGTTTATGACTAAAGACACAGGCGCAAAAAGAGCGTATGCATTGGATCTGCATACGCTCTCTGCAATTATTATGAAACAGCTTATTCGATAAAGGACTTCATGCCCTGTTCTCTTCTCCATTCAAGGAATTCTTCGTAGGTTCCTGCACGGTCGATACAGCCGTCGGGTGTTATCTCGATGATGCGGTTTGCAACGGTCTGTACAATCTCGTGGTCGTGGCTTGCGAAGATAACAACACCCTTGAAATCACGCAGTGCATTGTTTACTGCGGTTATGGATTCGAGGTCGAGGTGGTTGGTGGGGCGGTCAAGCAGGATAACGTTGGAGCCGAAAAGCATCATTCGGCTGAACATACATCTGACCTTTTCACCACCCGAGAGTACCTCAACGGGCTTGTATATCTCGTCGCCCGAGAACAGCATACGTCCCAGGAATCCGCGGAGAAATGTGTCTGTTACCTCGGAAGTCGAGTAGGGGCGGAGCCAGTCAACTATGCTTTCGGTGTGGCCGTTGAAATACTCGGAGTTGTCAACGGGGAAGTATGAACGTGAAGTGGATACGCCCCACTTGATAGTACCCTCATCGGGTTCGGTCTCCTCTGCGAGTATCTTGAAGAGGGCGGTTATAGCCTGTTCGCTTTCGCCTATAAATGCCACCTTATCGGTGCGGGAGAGAGTGAAGCTGACATTGTTGAGAAGCTTTACGCCGTCAACTGTCTTGGAGACATTATTTACTTTCAGTATATCCTTGCCTAGTTCGCGGTCGATATTGAAGCCGATGAACGGGTATTTTCTCGATGAAGCGGGCATTTCCTCAACAGAAAGTTTATCCAGAAGCTTACGCCTTGCAGTAGCCTGACGGGATTTGGATTTGTTTGCGGAGAAACGGTTGATGAACTCCTGCAGCTCCTTGATCTTTTCCTCGGCTTTCTTGTTCTGGTTTTTGATAAGTCTCTGCATCAGCTGTGAGGACTCGTACCAGAATTCGTAGTTGCCCACGTACATCTTGATCTTGGTGTAGTCGATATCAACGATATGTGTGCAGACATTGTTGAGGAAGTGTCTGTCATGGCTGACAACCAGTACAGTTCCGAAGTAGTCTGCAAGGAAATCTTCAAGCCAGCGGATAGCGTCGATATCCAGATGGTTTGTAGGCTCGTCCAGCATGATGATATCGGGATTGCCGAAAAGTGCCTGTGCCAGCAGTACCTTGACTTTCTCGTTACCCGAAAGTCCTGCCATCTGCTGATAGAGAAGGTCTTCGGAGAGACCCAGACCCTGTATCAGCTTTGATGCATCGGATTCAGCTTCCCAGCCGTTGAGTTCTGCAAATTCGCTTTCCAGCTGACCTGCACGGTCGCCGTCTTCCTCAGAAAAATCTTCCTTGGCATAGAGTGCGTCTTTCTCCTGCATGATATCGTAAAGACGCTTGTTGCCCATGATTACGGTATCAAGGACGGTATACTCGTCAAATGCGAAGTGGTCCTGCTTCAGCACTGAAAGGCGCTCGCCTTTGGTGATAGCTACTTCGCCCGTGGTGGGTTCAAGTTCGCCGTTGAGTATACGCAGGAAAGTGGATTTGCCCGCGCCGTTGGCACCTATGATACCATAGCAGTTGCCGTTGGTGAACTTGAGGTCTACGTCCTTGAAAAGAAGCTGTCCGCCAAAGGACAGGCTGACGTTTGAAACTGTTATCATTTTACTTACTCCTTAATATTGAATATCCTTACTTTACTCTTTATCGTTCCAGCGGTAGGTGATACTATCCGCGGAAATTGTTATCGTAGCTTCGATATCGCCGTATTTGCCGCAGCCGAACAGGTCGCATTCGTAGAGATAGCTTTGATAGCCCTTGTACTCTTTGAGAAATTCTATCTTCATACCGCTGTTCATTAGTTTAACGAACTCCTCAAAGGGGAGATTTCTGCGCAGGGCAACACAATCGTCCTCGTTTTCGGTGCGCCATTCAAATATATCCACATAGATATTGCAGTGCATATCGGGGTAGATTGTATGGAACTCAACTTCGCCTTTGCCCGTATCGCGGGAAAGCATGGTAGTCCCTTTTGCGTACCAGAAACCCTCTTCAAATCCGAAAGTCAGCGTGCTGTCACCAAAGGTAAGGCTGGTGGCACGGCAGTCATGGAGAGAAAAATTCTCCATATCGTTATCCGAATATTTAAACATTCTTTTCTCCTTATTCAGTGGGGAGTATCATCTCATGTTCCATGGGAACAAAGCCGTAACGTTCATAAAGAGGTCTGCCCATATCGGTGGCTTCAAGGGCGATGAAAGATATGCCTTTAGCTTTAGCATCACGGGTAAGCAGGTCGAGTGTTTTTGTGGCTATGCCCTGTCTGCGGTATGCGGGGTCGGTGTACATATTCATTATATAGGCTTTTCTCCCTGTGGGGACATCGCAGGTGGGCATTACCCTGTAATAGCTTATTCCCCCTGCGGCGATGATATCATCACCGTCATAAACGAGATATGCGGTATGGCTGCCGTCCGTCAGGGACTGCCTGTAATATTCCCGTGACTGCTGTTCTATCACGGACATATCCGTATCATCGGGCAGTCTGTTCGCAGCTATCAGAACTTTTATCCTTGATGAAACGAGTATATCAAGGTCGCTGATGTCGGCGCGTTTGTATTCAGGTCGCACAAGACACACCTCCGCATTATATCATACTTTAAAATTATAACATTTTACGTAAGCTTTGTAAATCGGCAAATCATACGGAAAAAACTCAAATCTGAATAAAGCTGTTGACTGTTTGGGAAAAATCGGTTATAATATATCTGAATAGACGTATGACCCGATCAAGTGCAGGGAGAAAAAATATGCTCAGAGAAGAACTTGAAGAGACAGTGGAAAGATATGATCTGGTGAAGCGGACTTTTGACAGTTTTTGGGTGTGCTTTGAGAACTATCTTACAGACGATATCACAAAAGAGGAAAGCAGAGAGTACGGTCTTACTGACAAAGATCAGGTGGAAGTAAAGCTTTACGGCTATTCCTTTGTTGTATCAAAAAAGTTCAGCCGTGAGTTCATCAAGGTCGATCTTGATGTTTACAAAAAGGACAGCAGTTCCGAATTTGCCGAATACTACTGCATATACAGCCTTGCCGGCGAGTGCGAGGACGATTACTTTGTCATAACCTGACAGGGGTCATATACAAAAGAAGAAAAACGTAAAAGAGAAGATGATAGAAAGAAAGCAGAGGTAACAGTTATGCCGTTTACACCTAATGCACCGCAGTTTTTATTTGAAAACTACACCCGCAACGACAAGGAATGGTTCAGGGCGAACAAGGAGACCTATGAAAAGGAAGTTCTTGTTCCCATGCGGGAGATGATAGAGTACCTTGCACCGCTGATGGGGCGTATCGACAGCAGGATAGTATGCTCGCCGAAAAAGGTGAGCCGTATCTACAGGGACGTAAGGCTTATCAGGGACGGTATGTTTTTCAGAAAAAGCATATGGTTCTCTCTTATGCGCCCTAAGGAGAGGTTTGTCAGCAAGCCCGAGTTCTTTTTCTGGATAAGTCCCGATGACCTTGGCTGGGGCTGCGGGTATTATAATATGCCCTCGCCCGTTGTGGAAAAGGTGCGTATGTACATACTCAACCGCGACAAAGCAGCGGTGAAAGCTATCGACGCTTATGAGAGTCAGGACAGCCTTGTGCTTGACGGTGCACCTTACAAGCGTGACAGATACCCCAATGAACCTGTGAGATACAAGAACTGGCTCAACAGGAGAAATCCCGTAGTGCTTCATTCCAGCGATGACCCCGAACTGTTTTTCGGTGACAAGCTGTGTGAAAGAGTGGCGGCGGATTTCGAGAAGATAGCCCCCGTGTACGAGCTTTTCATAAAGGCAGAGGATGCTGTGGCAGCGGAGGATTCTGAAAAGACGAGGTGAGAAGATGGTCTTATATTTCAGCGGTACGGGCAACACCCGTTATGCGGCAGAGGTGATAGGTGAACTTCTGCACAACGAAGTCAAGGACATAAGAGAATTCATAAAATCGGGCGTTAAGACGAAGTTCTATTCAAAGGCGCCTTATATCATCTGTGCGCCTATATATGCCTGGAGGTTCCCGCCGCTGGTGGAGGGCTTTCTGGAGCGTTCCGATTTCTGGGGCAGTGACAAGGTATACTTTGTTGCGACCTGTGAATCGCAGACAGGTGACGCGGCAAGGTATCTCAAAAAGATATGTGAGAAAAAGGGCATGACCTTTATGGGATTTGCGGGCGTGCCAATGCCAGAGAACTATATCATCATGTACAAGCCCCCGAAAGAGGATGAGCAGAAGCACATTTTCAGGATGGCAAACAGTGAACTTGTGAGTATAGTCAACACTATCAGCCGAGGAGAAGTGCTGATAGATGATCTGGATATGAAGCTGCTGAAACCTCTGACGAAGCTGGTAAATCCATGGTTTTTCGGGGCTTGCGTTTCAAGCAGGAAATTCCACACGACGGATAAATGCATAGGCTGCGGCAAATGTGTTGAAGCCTGTCCTTACGGCAGTATAACTCTGTCAGACGGCAGACCTGTATGGGGCGAAAAATGTATGCACTGTATGTCATGCATATGCGGATGTCCCACGGGGGCTATCGAGTACGGCCGCAGGACTGTGGGCAGGGACAGGTATTACTGCCGAAAAGAGCCCAATATCACTTGGAGGTACAAATATTAAATATGGATATGAATAATATGCAGTTTGGCTGGCAGTATTCACCCGAGCAGAAATTCGTGTTCAAGCCGAAGCTTGCAAGGGGCGAGCGTTCTACAGGCGGCGGACTTTGGTTTGTGGCGCTGATACCGCTGTTCGGAATAGTTATGGAAAACTTCGCTGTGGATAAGTATTCGGGTGCGGTGCTGTGGCTGTCGGTTATATTCCTGATGTTTTTTGGCTGTCATGCTGACCTTAAACACGCTGACGACATTGATGATGCGGCGCGGCAAAGTCTGAAAAAAGCGGTGTGGATACCTCCGCTGTACCTGTACCGCAGGGACAAACTTCGCGGCGCGGGTAAAACCAAGAGTATCGTTCTGTTGATACTCATAGTGGCGGCGATATTCTCAAACGGATTTATTCAGGGGCTTACAGTGAATGAAAATTCCCTGATTGAAAGGCTTGAAAACACACCCGTATCGGTGATGAACTTTAAGACATCCGATGATGAAAAGACCGTTGGAAAGATGCTTGAGGGCTGGTTTGACGATGGTAAATACGAATGTGAATGCACACATTCGGGGGATATTTACGAGTTGGTATACAGCGGAAAGCGTGATGGCAAGCCTGCGGAAGTCACGGTCAACGTTGAACATGACGGTTTCGTTTTCAAGGATATCACAGCTGAGGGAATAACTATCGGCGGTGAAGAATTGAAAGACGATGAGCTGAAAGATATGCAGAAAGAGATATTTCTCGGTGATGAGGCTAAGGAGGAAGAAGGATCCGAAGCCGCTGAGGAAGATGATGATTCTGTGGTAGAGTCGGAAGAGGAATAGGTGTACAAAAGTTTACCCTTATACTGATATTGATACAGTATCTTGCCCCGAAGTTTTAGTGCTTCGGGGCATTATATTTTACGGTGTGTTTGTTTTCGGATAATTTCTGTTGTTTGCTGTATAGCTGGGTTGCAGTCCATGTAACAGACAGCTGTTTTTAATTTGGGTCGTGGGGTGCTGTGCTGGTCGCTGGTTTGGTTTCGGGACATTAGTTTGCGAGGTTTCGCCCCTCAGCTGCGACTGCGTCGGCAGCGACCTCGGGTCGAGCCGTCAAAGACGATGTCGCTGTTTGACGGCGGGCGCGGCAATTATTTTACGGACATAGAAAGAGCGTGGACGTTTGTTTTGTCCACGCTCGATTATTTGGTTATTGCCGCGCCTTTTTTGTTGGCGGGAGTTTGTCTCGCTCTTAAAGTTCGTTTTGCATTTTGGTTTTATGCCTTGGTGATTGAGGGACTCCGCCCCTCAAACTCCCCGCAAGCTTTTCGCGAAAAGCTTGACCAAAAGCTCTCTTCCTTGGCATTCTATCCCAAGTACAGCTACGTTATCTTCCTGCGAATAATTATGAATTATGAATTGTGAATTGTGAATTGTATCTGTTGAGCTGTTCGATAACAGGTATAACGTGCGCCAGTGTCTCACAACAAGCATACATCAGCGCAGATGTGTCTTCATCGGGCTGTGATAGGTCGGGGACGAATACAGGTACACACCCTGCGGAATGTGCTGAACGGATACCGTTCGGAGAATCCTCAAGGGCGATACATTCAGCAGGCGGCAGACCCAGTTCCGCTGATGCTGTTAGGTATATGTCGGGGTCGGGTTTGGAGCTTTTTACCATATTCCCGCATACAACTTTGTCAAAATGGTGGTACACCCCGATGGATTCAAGATAAAGCTTTGTGCGAACATTATCCGTAGCAGTTGCCACTGCAAGCCGTAGACCTTTGTCCTTGCCGTATGCAATGAGTTCATCGAGCCCCGGCTTTTTTTCAATGCCGTTTTTTTCGATATATGCGTTCATAAGCTCAATGCGTTTAAGGCGGACTTTTGCATAATCAAAATCGGGGCTTATCTCTTTTTGCAGTTTGGGACCTGCATACTTTCCCGCAAGCGAGCGTATGCCGAGAACGTGTTCCTGCTTCATTTCCCAGCCGTAGAAAGCGGCGGCTTCGCGCCAGAATCGTGTGAGCAGTTTTTCGGTATCGACCATAAGTCCGTCCATATCGAATATCAGTCCGTTTATCATTTTAGCGACCTCACTTTTTGTGAACAAAATTAAACATTGCTATCGATTTAATACACCACTGCAAAGTGCTGTATAACGATAACCGCCAAGTATTTCAAGTTTCGATATTACACCAATTGATTTGGTGTGTCAGCGTGATAACCAGAAAATTAAAATACCCTATGATTTTATCATATTGAAGTTCAGAAGTCAAGAGTCCTTCGACGGAAGACTCTGCTTCATGGACAGGCCTACGTAAACAGGTTATATACTATTATGGCATTCACTATGCCCATGATTATGCCTGCGGCAACCTGTGTCGGGGTATGGCCTACGAACTCTTTGAGCTTGACTTCGGGAAGTTCCTGAGAAGTCAGTAGTTTCAGGGTCTTCTGCATCTCGTTTAATATGGTGGACTGTTTGCCTGTTTCAAGGCGGACACCTCTTGCATCGTGGCAGACGACAACAGCGACTATACCCGCAATAGCGAATTCCACGGAATCAAGACCTTTCACAAGACCAACGCAGGCGGCTAGAGAAGTAACTGTAGCAGAATGACCGCTTGGCATACCTCCGTCGCCGAAAAGTCGGGTGATATCAAATTTTTTATTGACAATGGCGTGTATGATAGTTTTAAGCACCTGAGCTTCAGCCCAAGAAGCGAGGGCAGTAAGCACAAATATATTTGAAAACAGTTCGGTAATGTATCTCATGTTCATCAGTCCTTGGTTAAGATCTTTTTATATTATAGCACAAATTATGAGAAAAGTAAAGCGAGAAAAGTGGAAGAGAATTCCAAGGAGAAGAGCTTTGGCATTCTATCCTCATTACAGCTACGTTATCTCCATGCCAATAATTGTGAATCATGGTTATCCCTTTAACACACCACAGATAATTTACAATGCTGTCCAAATAAACAGACCTCAAAAGCCGGAAAATATAGTATAATAGTGACAGAAACCGAAGGGAACTGTCGCTATGTCAAAAAGATTTCCGAAACCTGAGATCACACTTGATGGGATATACTCAAAGTTCGCAGATGAAGGTTTTTGCAAGGATTTTCTGCTTGATATCCGCTTTGAAAAGGGCTTTGCCTGCACGTTTTGCGGTGGCTCTGAGTACCTCAGGATAAGGTCACGCCATCTGCTGCGCTGCAAGTTCTGTAAAGCAGATATATCCGCCACAAACGGAACTTTTATGCACAGAACACATATTCCGCTCAGACTGTGGATAGTCACCGCATTCCTCATTATGAGCAACAAATGCAGCGTTTCTGCTGTTACGCTGATGAGGTCTTTGGGGGTGACCTACAAGACAGCCTGGTACATCCTTCAGTGCATCAGAAAAGCTATGAAATGCCGTGAAGAACGCTATTTGCTCGACGAAATCGTTGAACTTGATGACACGTATCTCGGTGCTCCGACTCACGGTAAAATGCGCGGCAGAGGTACTGAAAAAGTCAAGATGATTGTAGCTTTATCGAAGAACGCAGCAGGAAATCCCGAGTACGTTAAAATGAGCGATGTGCCGAATTTAAAGGGCATAACTGTGGGTAGATTTGCCAGGGATAATATCCGCGCAGGCTCGAAGATCGAGAGTGATAATGCCCGAAGTTACAAGAAACCGCTGGCACAGAAATACTTCCATGTTTTTGAGACATATGATCCGACAAGCGGTCAGCTGAATTTAATCAGTATCAGCAATCCGTGCAGAGGGTATATCGATGTCTCAGCAGATATTATAACGAACAAGCCTGACAGAAAGCATCATGGACTGGGCTTGAAAAGCGTCCGAAACACACTGTAGAAATACGGCGGAACACTGGATCTTTCCTGTAAATAAGCGGGAAAAGGCTATACTTTTACTGCGGAGGTCATACTGCCTGCAAATCAATAGTCTGTTGAAACCTGAATCTGATGCCTAGTGATCTACTGGCAAGTATTTCCCTGGGCATTTCTTTCGGACATTCTGCTTTGCAGCTACAGATCACACCATTATATCTTTATTTGCTAAAGTTTCAAGCGTAGAAACAGCGGCTCCGAGTTTGGAGAGTATCCTTTCCCGGAGCCGCTCTTTTGTTATACTGCTCGTTTTTCATCTCGCTCATATGCTCGGTATACAGGCAGTCAAAAGCTGCATTCTATAATAAATCACAGTCGTTGATTTGGGATGTGTACTTACTTTTCGTGTGGTGGAGATGTGATTAGGCAGACAGAGATCGTGTTTAGGATCAAAAATTTACCGGGGAAAAGTGGATAACGAACAGAAAAGTCTTGAAAAATAAGATAATTTGTGATATAATATCATTATATATAATAATAGAATAATAATTACAAACAAATTGACAGAAGTATAACAATAGTTACAGAATACAGGCTGAAAACTGCAGTACATTGATACAAGCCTCATACGGCAATTTACATTTCCCTTATGAAGGGTGTAATATAATATATTTTATAATCAAGAGGTGATAGAGAATGGATTTTGTAAACAGATTTGAAGATGCCCTTAGCAAAGGCTGTATTAAAACATACTTCCAGCCATTGACAAGGACTATCTCCGGAAAAGTCTGCGGCGCTGAGGCATTAGCAAGATGGGAAGATCCGCAGCGAGGACTGATACCGCCAGGTGAGTTTATCGGTCTGCTTGAGGAATATAGGCTGATCCACAAGCTTGATCTGGCAATGCTGAAAAATGTCTGTCGATTCTATCAGCAAAACGACTGCAAGGACATGACGTTTTCCATCAACCTTTCAAGAATTGATTTTGTTGAAACAGATATGTTACGGGAGATCACCAAGATACTGTCAGAGTATGATGTTCCCGTCAATACGATTCACCTTGAAATTACAGAAAGCACTATGCTGAGAAACAGGGAGAAAACACGCAGATTGTTTAAACAGTTCAATGATGCCGGATTCAGTGTGTGGCTTGATGATTTCGGAAGCGGCTACTCATCTCTGAACGTTCTGAAGGATTACCGGTTTGATGTGCTGAAAATCGATATGTCTCTGCTGCAGCAATTCGATGTGTGTTCAAGAAAAATAATCTATTCTATCATCAATATGGCTAAGGCACTTGGGATCCACACGCTGTCGGAAGGCGTAGAGACCGAAGAACAGCTTGCTTACCTAAGAAGTATCGGCTGTGAGATCGTACAGGGATATTATTATTCAAAGCCGTTGTGTGAAGCGGATTTTTTAGGTTATCTTTCACAACATCCATCAGAATCCGCAAGTGAGCGTGACTTTTGGAACGATGCCGGAAAAGTGAATTTTTTAAGCGGTGATCCGCTTATGACTTCTTCCGATGCGGCAAATTCGGATGAGATGCTCAGTACGGCTCCGCTTGCATTAATAGAGTACAATAACGGCGTGATAACTTATCCGTATGTAAATACGGCGTATATCAAAGAGATATCAAAACTTGGCTATAATTCAGCAAAACAGATCGAGCATGATGTTAATGACGAACAGTATGAATACCGTGATCGATTTATGATGCAAATAAAGATGACTATCCATCGTGGCGGCGTTCAGAAAATGAATAACATCATGAATGAAGTTGTTTACACGTTCTCTACGAAGCTGGTGGCATCAGCCGGAGATAGACATTTGATAGCAGCTACGGTTCATGTGATCGAGTCGGAGCGTAGCGATTATCTGATCCTCAAATACAGCCAGTCACTTTATGCAACCTATAACCTTGTAACAGAGATCACACCGGATAAAGACATTGCAGTACAGATATACTCCAATGCGGGTTTTGCAAAAGTATACGGTAAGATTTCCCTGCGCAAAGGGATTCTCGAATTTGCTGACCATGAAGTGCATCCGGATGATCGTGACAGGTACCTGACATTCTTTGATCTTGAAACGCTGAATGAAAGAGTCACTCATTTCATCCAGCAATCGTTCAGGGTTCGCAGCGGTGAGGATTATGCGCTGAAAATTATCCGGATTTCAAAACTGAAGAACGGGAAATATCTTTATACAATACAGTCGTGTTGATACCCAGAGGAGTACATATGAACGAATCAAACAAAAACATGGTTATCCCTTTAACACACCACAGATAATTTACAATGCTGTCCAAATAAACAGACCTCAAAACTCAGAAAATATAGTATAATAGTGACAGAAACCGAAGGGAGCTGTCGCTATGTCAAAAAGATTTCCGAAACCTGAGATCACACTTGATGGGATATACTCAAAGTTCGCAGATGAAAGCTTTTGCAAGGATTTTCTGCTTGATATCCGCTTTGAAAAGGGCTTTGCCTGCCCGTTTTGCGGTGGCTCTGAGTACCGCAGGATAAGGTCACGCCATCTGCTGCGCTGCAAGTTCTGTAAAGCAGATATATCCGCCACAAACGGAACTTTTATGCACAGAACACATATTCCGCTCAGACTGTGGATAGTCACCGCATTCCTCATTATGAGCAACAAATGCAGCGTTTCTGCTGTTACGCTGATGAGGTCTTTGGGGGTGACCTACAAGACAGCCTGGTACATCCTTCATCGCATCAGAAAAGCTATGAAATGCCGTGAAGAACGCTATTTGCTCGACGGAATCGTTGAACTTGATGACACGTATCTCGGTGCTCCGACTCACGGTAAAAAGCGCGGCAGAGGTACTGAAAAAGTCAAGATGATCGTAGCTTTATCAAAGAACGCAGCAGGAAATCCCGAGTACGTTAAAATGAGCGATGTGCCGAATTTAAAGGGTATAACTGTTGGTAGATTTGCCAGGGATAATATCCGCGCAGGCTCGAAGATCGAGAGTGATAATGCCCGAAGCTACAAGAAACCGCTGGCACAGAAATACTTCCATGTTTTTGAGACATATGATCCGAAAAGCGGTCAGCTGAATTGGATGCATAAAGTTATATCAAACTTCAAAGCAATGATCATGGGGACTAACCACGAAAACGAAAAGATCCACACAGCGTTATATGCTGCCGAATACTGTTACAAATTCAACCGTCGCAAGCTGGAAAACAGTGCGTATTTAAGGCTTTTGGCTGCTTTGGTGCAGTGATTTTACTTGTGGTGTGTTAAGGGGATAACCATATTATGAATTATAAAACGTCCTGCCAGTAGTCAACTGCTATATCTCCATACCTCTCATATTCTTCTGCATCGGATATGATATCCACGAACACTTTTTCAACATCGCTGTCGTTATCGAACATCAGCAGATACCTCAGCGCAGCGGCGGTCAGCACATATCCGCCGAAATGTGTGCGCACTATCTCAAACGCCACTTCTTTCAGCGACTTATCATTGTCGCGATGTGCTTTTTCAAGCAGAAGTCGGAGTGCGGGTATCTCCTCGCCTTTCTCACGGTTGTTCCTGAAAAGTCCGCTGTCGATATCCGTCAGGGAATACAGCGATTTGTCAGCTTTCAGCCCATCTCTCAGGCAAGTGACAATTTCTGTATACCTGTCGGTTATCCCGAACAGCTTTTCAAGCACCAGCTGACGAACTGTGGGGTATTTTTCAGCATACGCGGTAAATTCGCTCTCCCATTCTCTAGGCTTGAACTTGTGGGGGAAAAGTTCAAGCTTTTTTCGGTTTGGCGAATTTATTTTTGCGTGCTTCACGACCCATTCTTTTCTGAACTGTGCTATTTCTTTTTCGGTGAAATCTTCCGCGGTAAAAAAGATTTCGTTTGTGAATACCTGTCGGCTGAATTCCCATTCGCCGCCCACAGGCTTACAGAATTGTTCAAAAGATGGTATTATCAGCAGACACTTTACCCGCTGACCGTTCATCGCCGCCGCTGCCGCCTTGTGATGACCGTCAAGAAGCGCACTGATACCGTAGGCGGAGTTGAAAGCTATGGCGCGGGGTGCGTTTTCGTAGTCGCGGTTGTGTTCGCGGTAGTATTCAGCACGTTCTCTGTTGAAAACCGATGCCGATTGTGTGGGGTACAGAAACATCGGTTCAACGTCTTCGCAGGCGCAAAGAAAACAGCCGTCTTCCTCGGATATGTAATAAGCCGAAGTCGCAGCATCATATTCGTGCAGGGTGGGGTCGATATCCCAGAAGAATTTCCCGTCGCCGTCGGTGGGGATACATTCAGCGTCCGCCAGAAGATAATAGCCGTCTTCCAGAAGACCAAGGAGAGGGCGCATTATCTCAAAGGAATGTTCGATGTCGATATAGTCAGCATTGACTGCATCACACACCGCCCGCAGTTCGGGAGAATCGGCATTTTCAATGCCGTAACCCGCCATCAGCAGACTGCGGCAGGTGGGGCAGCATGGGACTTCAGCCTGAATCAGCGGCGTGTCGCCAAGCATAAGGATATTGTTTGTATCGTAGTGATCGTCCGATGCGCCAAATTCATTCCGCAACTTGCCAAGTCCGTTTTTAACGCTGAAAACTATGCCGCTTTTGAATGTTCCGCGGGGAGAGATCTTTCGGCGTATTCTGATTTCGGGTGTTCCTTTTGAAAATAACATATTTTGTTCCTCCTTTTGTCTGTTAGTAAAGTATTACAGTATAGCACAAGACATATATTTTGTCAAGACGCTGCCCGTGATTTTCAAAAACTTTGTATACAATTAAATGTACTGAAAATGGTGCTGTTGCAGCCCAAACAAAGAAAAAGAGCCTGGCATAGACTGACCTGAAAGGTAGTTCCAAGCTCTTCTTTTTGTGGTATAATATAATTGCAAAAACCATTAAACCAACGAAAGGCTTGTACCACAAAAATGAGAAATTGTCAAGTGCGAATGAACGGGAGCATACAGGCTGAGGGAGCATTCGGCGTTCTTAAACAGGACTATGGTTTCAGAAGATTTCTGTGCAGAGGCAAGCCAAAAAAGAGAATACAAGTCAATCCCACCACAAAATTGACAAAATTGACAAAAGTTGACACGAAGATGTCAACTCTATAACCCCGAAAAATAGGGCTTTCAGAGGTAAAAACATGAAAGTTGACAAAATTGACAGGGTAGTAAGGATACTTTAAAAAAGTAAATTTACCACATATTGGAAATTACCTACTATTTTTTCATTTTTCCCCTTACCTTGTCAACATTGTCAATTTTCTCAAAAACAAGGCTTAAACGCCGTAATTTCGGTAAATCTTTTTCTGACAAAAGCGTGTCAATTTATGTCAACTTTGTCAACTTTTGTATTAGCGTGCTAAAGTGGAAGGGGTCTATCCATGAAAAAAATACCTGATGACCGTATATACCTATTTCGTTTCGGGCGAAAAATATACTCCTCGACCGTTTTTGAACTGAAAACGGCATAAAAACCAGCAGAACATAACACCCCCGAGTCCTCTTTTTTTGAAGAGGGCTTGGGGATGTGCGCACTGAAACAGCTTATTTCACCAGTAATTATGTTTTTTTACTCTGATGTTCGGATATGGTTAGAGGGTACTGCGGTTGCAACAGCCTTTCGATTTTTTGATTATTGCTGCGCCTTATTTGGTCGGAAGTTCGCTGTGCTATTTATTGCTTTGTTGCCACGTCGCTTTTGCGCCTTGAGTTGAGGGCTCTGCCCTCAAACTCCCGCAAGCCTGCTAGCGCGAGGCATATGCCGACGCAGTCGCATAAACCGCGCGCTTTGATTCGCGGCGTAGTTTGTTTTGGGCTCGGGTTTGCTGCCGCGAAATCACTTCACTCATAAAAACTTTTACACCCCAGTCTCTTTACATTTATAAAAAAATATGCTATAATGATGTGTAGTTTGCTGTAAGATGTTTACAGCTTTCCACCATACCATGTTCAACCACCGCAAACCCGCCTGTTTACGCGGTTTGCTTTAAATACACCGAAAGGATAGATGGCAGATTGGAGAATAATAAGATCACCCTTTACGGCTTCAATAATCTTACCAAGACCCTCAGCTTTAATATCTACGACGTTTGTTACGCTAAAGGTCAGAAAGAACAAAAGGATTATATCGAGTATATCGACGAGCAGTATAACTCCGAACGTCTTACCAAAATACTCTGCGACGTTACC
Source organism: Ruminococcus albus AD2013 (assembly GCF_000526775.1). Lineage (NCBI taxonomy): Bacteria > Bacillati > Bacillota > Clostridia > Eubacteriales > Oscillospiraceae > Hominimerdicola > Hominimerdicola alba. The sequence goes on along the minus strand of NZ_JAGS01000001.1, from coordinate 1,943,091 downwards.
GAGATGATCGGTGCCCGCGTGCTTAATATTTCCAAACAGGATTATGAACCCCAGGGCGCTTCCGTGAATGTCCTCATCGCCGAAAAGGAGCTGGATAAGGATTCTATCGATCCCTCCTGCAATCTGGGCATTCTCCCCGATACTCCCGAGATGATACACGCTCATCTGGATAAGAGCCACGTGACCGTACACACCTTCCCCGAGTATCACCCCGATAACTCTATCTCCACTTTCAGGGTGGATATAGACGTATCTACCTGCGGTACTATATCTCCCCTTAATGCCCTGAATTACCTGATAGCCAGCTTCGATTCCGATATCATCACCATCGACTACCGCGTCCGCGGATTCACCCGTGATGTGCTGGGCAAAAAGTTCTTCATCGACCACGATATCACTTCCATTCAGGATTATATCGATAAATCTACCCTTACCAAGTATGATGCCATCGATGTCAATGTATATCAGTCCAATATTTTTCACACCAAGCTGCTGATAAAGGAGATCGACCTCCAGAACTACCTGTTCAAAAAGGACGTCTACGAGCTTACCCCTAAACAGCGTCTTGATATCACCGACAGTCTCCGCCGCGAGATGATAGAGATATACAGCGGAATGAACATTTATTAATTCATAATTCATAATTCACAATTCATAATTATTGACAGGGTGCTTAGGTGCTTTGCACTGTCGATTCGCTTTGCGGGAATAATTATGGATTGTGGGTTATGTTTTTATATGGAGGGCATGATGTGGTGTGAAACAAAATAATATCGTACTTGAAAAAAGTATGGATTTTGCTGTTCGCATTGTCAGGCTTTATCAGTTTCTCTGCGACAGCAAAAAAGAATTTGTCATGTCAAAACAGGTTCTGAGAAGCGGTACGAGTATCGGTGCTAACCTTAAAGAAGCCATGCGCGGACAAAGCCGTGCGGACTTCTGTGCTAAGGTGAACATCGCACTGAAAGAAGCTTCAGAGACCGAGTACTGGCTTGAACTGCTGTACAGGACAGACTATATAACAAAAGCTCAATTCGATTCGATACACGATGACTGTACCGAACTTATAAAAATACTTACCTCTATCATCAAATCAACAAGGGGGGATATTGATCCATAGCTATTGCACGGGCTAAAACATAGATTTTCCAATAATTGTAAATTATAGATCATGAATTGAATAGCCCCTGCCAATAATTATGAATTATGAATTATGAATTATGAATTGCAAAGCAAAGCGCCGCTTTACGAGGCACTGAAAAAACACATGAAAAACCGTATCGTCCGACTTGATGTGCCTGGGCACAAGGGCGGTCGTATGAATAAAGAACTTAAAGCCTTTCTGGGCGACCAGTGTATGGCTTGCGATGTCAATTCCATGAAAAATCTGGATAACCTCTGCCACCCCGTTTCGGTAATAAAGGAATCCGAACAGCTGGCGGCGGACGCTTTCGGGGCTGACCACGCTTTCTTTATGGTGGGGGGAACTACCTCCGCAGTGCAGACCATGGTATTCACTGCCTGCAAGGCGGGCGAAAAGATAATCATGCCCAGAAACGTCCACAGGAGCGCCATAAACGCCCTTGTTGTATGCGGTGCTGTGCCTGTCTACGTTGACCCCGGCACCAACAAGCGTCTGGGCATACCCCTCGGTATGTCGGTAAGTGCAGTTGAAAAGGCTATCCGCGAGAACCCCGATGCCAAGGCGGTGCTGGTGAACAATCCCACCTACTACGGCATATGCTCCGATATCCGCGCCATAGTCAAGCTTGCCCACGAACACGGTATGCTGGTGCTGGCGGACGAAGCCCACGGCACCCACCTCTATTTCGGTGAGGGTCTGCCCTGTTCTGCAATGGCGGCAGGGGCTGATATGGCGGCGGTAAGCATACACAAGACAGGCGGCAGCCTTACGCAGTCCTCACTTCTGCTGTGCAAAAACACGGTATCCGAGGGCTATGTCCGCCAGATAATCAACCTCACCCAGACCACCAGCGGTTCCTATCTGCTTATGGTCAGCCTTGATATCGCAAGAAAGAACCTCGCCATGAACGGCAAGGAGCTATTTGCAAAGGCAGTGGCTTATTCCGACTACGCCCGCGAGGAGATAAACAAGATAGGCGGCTACTACGCCTACGGCAAGGAGTTGGAAAACGGCGATGATTTCTACGCTTTCGACTCCACCAAGCTGAGTGTTCACACCCGAGATATCGGGCTTGCGGGAGTTGAGGTATATGATATACTCCGCGACGACTACGATATACAGATAGAGTTCGGCGATATCGGCAATATCCTCGCCATAGTATCCGCGGGCGACAGAGAACTTGAAATAGAGCGTTTCATATCCTCACTCAGCGAGATAAAGCGCCTTTATTCAAAAGACCCCACAGGTCTTTTCGACCACGAGTACATCGACCCGCAGGTTGAAATGAGTCCGCAGAAAGCCTTTTACAGCGACAAGCACCCCGTATGGATAAACGAGAGCGAGGGTCAGATATGCGGAGAATTCGTGATGTGCTATCCCCCCGGAATACCCATACTTGCCCCCGGCGAGCGCATAACGAAGGAGATAATCAGCTACATAAACTACTGCAAGGAAAAGGGCTGCCTGCTGACAGGTACGGAAGACCTTGAGATAAACTATATAAACGTGGTCAGCGAGTGACAAAAAATATGATCAAAGAAAAAACGAAAAAAAGAATACCGACCGGCTGTGGCTGTCTGATAGCATATTTGGGGTTTGCTGTGGTCTTTGGAAGTATCGTTGTTTTACTCGTTACACGTTCTATGGTTTATGAGCGTACATCTTTCGGCAACGAAGAGATGGAGATTATCAACCAACATCTTGGCATTACGATCAAGGGGAGTACGACACCCGTAAAGCTAAGGGTGATCCGTGGGCGAGACCCTGATTATTCCCTTTGGCTTGAAAATATCGATGACCCCCGAAAGTTTATGGGAGATTGCTTTGAAGGCACATACTCTGTTTTTATGGATATATCGTATCTGAAAGGTTTCGGTGGTACTGACAATCATTACGATTATGACGATGACTTAAAAGTGGACGACGCATATATCGTGTACAGCTGTGAGTTAAAAAACGATCACGGCTACAACAGATACGATGATTATTATATAGCGTTCTACAAGGACGGAGAAAGTTTCAAAGCAAAGGTCTATGCAGATGACAAGTAAATAAAGAGGGTAATAATACGGACAGGAGAACAAATACACTAAGGTGGGCAGCGGTTAAGAAATATGAATAAAGAAAAAGTAAAAAATAAAGTAGTCAATGGCTGTCTGATCGCCATTATTGGTTGGTCGCTTTTTTTCGCTATCATGATCGCTATCGGTACTCGTCCGAAGACCTATACATCTTTCGGCGATGAAGAGATAGAGATCATACGCAAACATATGGGCATTACGATAGAAGGCAGTACTACGCCCGTAAAGCTAAAAGAAACTCACGGCGGCGGAGATTATGACTATCAGCTTTGGCTTGAAGATATCGATGATGCCGAAAAATTTATGGAGAACTGTTTTGACGGTACTTACTCTGTTGTTGAGGACTTACATAGTCTGGAAACATTCGGTGGTACCAAGGGTTCTAACGCTTATTACGATTACGAGGACAGAATTGTATCCGGCGCATATATCGCATACAACTGTGAGTTACCCGAGGGCTATAATTGGTTTGATGATTATCATATAGTGTTCTACAAGGACGAAGACAGTTTCAAAGCAAAGCTATATGCATGCAAGACGTAAAAAGAGAGTAATAATATGGACAACAGACAGAATTTCAAAGACCCCAACGAAGTAAAGCCGCCTTTGAGAAGCAGTCATATGCAGGGCTTTCAGGGCAACGGGGCATTCTATCAGGAACTTGCACCCACTAAGCAAAAGCGTGATCTGCGTATAAACGCAAGTATATCGGGCAAGACCTTCGGCAGACTGGTGCTGGGCTTTGTGGCGGCTTCTGCCATCGGGCTGATAGCGGCTGTAATAGTGATACTCAGATTTATATTCGGGTGAAGCCATGGCTGGATTTATCATACGTGAAGTACGCCCCGAAGATGCCGATAATATCGCAGAGATAAGCCGCGAAGACCTGGGATATCCCTGTGATGCGGAGATGGTAAGAGCGAATATATCGGGGCTTGACAGTTCCCGTGAAGCTGTTTTCGTTGCCGAGACGGACAGCAGTGCCGTGGGATATATCCATGTGGAAGAGTACAAAACTTTGTACTTTGAGAAGATGGTCAACTATCTCGGGGTGGCTGTAAGCAATAAGTACAGACGCATGGGAATTGGTGCGGCACTGATAAAAGCGGCGGAAAATTGGGCTGTGGAGCGCGGTATACATCTTGTCCGCCTGAATTCGGGCAGTACCCGCACAGGAGCTCACGAGTTCTACAAACGTCAGGGCTATGACGGCGACAAGATGCAGGTACACTTCACCAAGAAATTGTGAGTACATAAAACAGGACTGGAATGATTTTAATGACAGAGGACGTCAGCGAAAAGAACGTCATACGCAAAAAGAATAATGGCTGTATCATCGCGTTGGTGATGCTGCTGCTGTTTTTCGGGTTTATGCTTTACGCTATGATAGACTTCCGAAACATGATCCATAAGGACTGGAAACGTTTCGATGATGAACGCATAGCAAAAGTCGAGAAATATCTTGATATGACCATTCCCGACGAAGTTACTCCGGTGAGATTCAAGTGGTATTCTGCTCCGGGGGATGGTACTTGTTTCAACAAGCTGATAGTTGAAGGTATAAGCGACCCGAATGATTTTATTGACAAAGCTTTTTCGGGGGCTGATATAAAAGAAATCACGCCCGATAATGAAATGTTTTCAGGAATATGTAACACGCTGTACGAAGTATCTGAAGATCTGGATCTCAGTATAGAATTCTCCGATGTATACGAACGTGTATCCACCAAAAAAGACGAAAGAATAGATAAATATTACATAGGCTTCAGCAAAACAGACAGCGGATACTGCGCTGTGATAACTTGTCTGAATGATTATTAAAGACAGAAAATGAGAAACATCTCACCAAGAGATCATGAGTACATAAAACAGGACAGAAACGAGCTGACAGTATGGAAAAAGAAAAAAAGTCCAAAGTAAAACAGCTGATAACAAACTTGATAAGAATAGCACTTCTGCTGCTGATATTTTTCGGGGCTTTAATATACCCGTGCTATCATTTCATGAAACAAACCCACAAAGAATGGGACACTTTCGATGATAAACGCATAGCCGAAGTTGAGAAGCGCCTTGACATGACTATTCCGTCGTGTGCCGAACCTTTAAAGTTTAATTGGTCTACCGGTGCAGGAGATGTCCAAGCAAGGCTGATAGTCGGCGGTATAAGCGACCCCGAAGATTTTATCGAAAAGGCATTTCCTGAAATCGAGGTAAAAGAGCTTTCTGCTGATGAGAACCTGGACAACGTTCTGGACGCACTAAATGAAAGTACGCCCGAAAATGAAAAGAGCGGAGAACTGCTAAAAGTCCCGACCGATAATAAAAGCTTCGGCAGTATCAAAAACGAGCTGGAAGAATCAGCTTCAAAGTTGGGATACAGCATTGATTTTACCGAGGTATATGACCGTTTTTACCCTGACAGGATCCAGGGTCTGTATCATTATTACATCGGCTTTGGCAAGGCTGATGACGGATATTATGCCAAGATATTATATTGTACTTTATAATGAATAACAGTTGAAAAGTTAAATAGAAGAGAGGGAACACCATGGATCTTTGGTTTACTGAAAAGCATACGGACGATGTTAATTTTACTATAAAGGTAAAGAAGCAGCTCTACTCGGGTAAGAGCTATTATCAGGAGATAGACGTTTTCGATACCTACGAATTCGGGCGGGTGCTGGTGCTTGACGGCTTCATCATGCTGACCGAAAAGGACGAATATATCTACCATGAGATGGTAACAGCCGTGCCTATGGCTGTCAATCCCGATATAAAAAATGTGCTGGTCATCGGTGCGGGTGACGGCGGAACTGTCCGCGAACTGACCCGCTATGAATCAATCGAAAATATCGATATGGTGGAGATAGATGAACAGGTGGTGGAAGTCTGCAAGGAGTATCTCCCACAGACAGCCTGCAAGTTCGATGACCCGAGAGTACACCTGTTTTTTGAGGACGGTCTTAAATACGTCCGCAGAAAAAACAGTGAATACGACCTTATCATTGTGGATTCCACCGACCCATTCGGTCCCGGAGAGGGACTTTTCACCAAGGAATTCTACGGCAACTGCTTCAAGGCACTGACGGACAGCGGCATACTGATAAATCAGCATGAAAGCACCTATTACGACAGCTACGTGGATATGGTTACAAGGACGCACAAGCGCATCGGCGCAAGCTTCCCCGTATCAATGGTGTATCAGGCGCATATACCCACCTATCCCTCGGGACACTGGCTTTTCGGCTTTGCTTCGAAGAACCTGCACCCCGTATACGACCTTAAAGCCGACCGCTGGAAAGAGTTCGGCTTAAAGACAAGGTACTACAACACCGACCTCCACAAGGGCTGTTTCGCACTGCCCAATGATGTGCTGGAGATACTGGAGAATTCGTAACCACTGGAGGTTACTATGAAAAACATATCGTTGAAGAGAAGTTCAATTATATTCAATCTGATCGAAGGCGTTATTGCGGTTATCGCCTTAACAATAAGCTATGCTTTTATTTTCGAGAAAAATAATCAAGACCATGACATTGGATTAGGTTTGTTTATTTCATTTGTGTGGATGTTAGTTTTACTGATACCGAATATTTATTACAAATTAATTGGAAAATTCCATATAAAAGATACTTTGTATTTTCAATTAGCTCCACTTGTTTTAGGTTCCGGAATATATATTATATTTCAATTAGTTCTGTATTGATTACTGACCTATCTTGGGAACACTTTTATAAAAGCAGGAGATAATGGAGAATTCGTGATTGCTGGTACTCAGGTGGTGATATAATGTGAAAATCGTTATCCGTATCGTGATCGCTTGCTATATTGTTATCCTAACGGTCTTTCAAGGACTATATATTTATTACGGCGGAAAACCTACGCTTTTTTGGGGTTCTGTGTTCTTGGAAATACTATCTGTTCTATCATTGCTTGGATCTGGAGCGGGGATCAGTCATTTTCTTTCTGTCAGGTGTATTGTTAAAAATGGGATAAGCACCAAAGCAGTAATAAAAGATCATCACGTTGAATGGAGTAAAATGAAAAATTATTATCCGATCATTCAGTTTCTTGATACCTCAAAGATCTCACATAAATATCAAAGCAAGGTCGGAATGACTATACTGCTCAGAAAATACAGAAAAGGCTCTAAAGTTAAAATATCATATCTCGAAAACGAACCGTGGAAATTCGTTATTGTTCCTGCATACTATTATCAATCGATAATGGAGATGATAATGATTACGTTTTTGGGGCTCCCGGCTGTGATCGGCTCTTTCATTTTAGTGAAGTGCTAGATACGATCTATCTTGTGAACCCTTTTATAAACCAAGTTTTAAACACCCACGTCTATACCGAAAGGAGAATAATAATGCTAGAGAAAAATGTACAGACTTTCATCGCCTGCGACTGCGAGTACGATGAAGCAAAGATAGTAATGTTCGGCGCACCCTTTGACAGCACAACTTCATTCCGCCCGGGAACGAGGTTTGCAAGCCAGGCAATGAGGAGCGAGAGCTTCGGCATCGAGACTTTCTCGGTATATCAGATGAAGGATATGCTGGATATAAAGGTATTCGACAGCGGCGACCTTGAACTGCCCTTCGGTTCTCCCGAAAGAGCGCTGGACGATATCAGGGAAAGGACTGCCACTATCCTTGGTGACGGCAAGATACCCTGCATGATAGGCGGCGAACATCTTGTGACCCTGGGGGCTGTACGTGCCTGCGCTGAGAAATATCCCGACCTGCATGTTATACAGTTCGATGCCCACGCCGACCTCCGCGAGGATTATCTGGGCGTTAAGCTTTCCCACGCCTGCGTTATGCGCCGCTGTCAGGAGATACTGGGCGACGGAAAAATATTCCAGTTCGGTATACGCAGTGCCGATAAGAGCGAAGTTGAATTCGTTATGCAGGAGCATACCTCCCTCAACCTTTTCGACTTCCGCACTCTCCGCGAAGTTGCGGGCTATCTCGGCAACGCACCTGTATATTTCACCCTTGATATGGACGTTCTCGACCCCTCGGAATTCCCCGGCACAGGCACTCCCGAAGCTGGCGGCGTGCATTTTGATGAACTGCTTGACGCTATCGAAGTCCTTTCCGAGCTGAATATTGTGGGCTTTGATATGAACGAGCTTTCCCCTGCCTACGACCCCAGCGGCAGAAGCACAGCTCTCGCCTGCAAGACCATGCGCGAAATGCTGCTGAGATTTCACAGGTAATATTTTCCTGCTTTCACTTCAGAACACCGCTTGACCGTCGGTATACTCGGGTGTCATTTTCCCCCGCCTGATGCAGGGGAAGATGACCAACAGCTATCCGCGGGATAACAAATCGCAACCGACCGTTGCGCCATTGCCTTTGCGTGACGGTTGACAGCGGGTGCTGTCTGTGTTATCATGAGTTTAAGGTCAGTACGGCAAAACTTTGGAGGGTGTATGGAATTTGAAAAAAAGCCCGAAACAAGCTGCCTTGTCAGGGACGAGGCAGAGAAAGTAAGCAGGGAGAAGGGCATACCGCCCGAGAGGTTCGGAGAGTTCGCAAAATCGGGCTGGAAGGACATCATCACAAAATTCTGCTATACATTCCTCGATATGAAAAAACAGCGCGGAAGCAGCCTTGCTTACAGCTGGCTGAATTTCAGGGAAGGACTTGCCCACAGTGAGCCCGTAAGATGCGGGGCTGACGAATTCGCCTATTTTGCGCGGGTACGTGAGCTTATCCCCGCAGAGGACAGGGACAAAAAGCTGTTCCTGATACTTTCACAGGGCTGGGTCTATGAGGGCTATGCCGAGGAGATATTCTCGCTTCTGCCCGAGCTTTTCTATCTTGAAGATGCTTACATACTTTCGCCTAAATTCAGGTGGGTGATATGCCACTGCGATGACGGCGAATGTGCCGTGTTTTCTGCCGTAAAGAACTGACCAAAAGGCAGTACCGCAAAGTTTTTGTGCAATACACACATCCGCAGCAGCGTATATTTATGAAAAACCACACCATAAATATTCTCCCCAAAAACGTATATATAATGTGAGCGGCAAAGCGCCGCGAACTAAAAATACTATCAGGGAGGGGACGGCTGTGAAACAGTCATGCGGTATCGCCTTAATAATTCTAACGGGGTGATATTATGGACAGAAAACTGATGATAAGCGCAGTTACAAAATTCCTGTTGGGACTGGTGATGCTGGGTCTGCTGATATTCCTGCCTGCGGGGACGATGGCTTTTGCTCAGGGCTGGATATTCATGGCAGTGCTTTTCGTGCCGATGTTTATCATCGGTGTGGTGCTTGCTTTGAAAAGTCCCGAACTGCTGAGAAAACGCCTTAACAGCAAGGAACAGGAGACCACCCAGAAAGGCGTGGTAATATCCAGTATGCTGATGTTCCTTGGCGGCTTCATCACGGCGGGGCTGAGTTTCCGCTTTGGCTGGCTGAGACTTCCCATGTGGGTCAGCGTTACTGCGGCGGTCATATTCCTCATCGGCTACGCCATGTATGCCGAAGTTCTCCGCGAGAACGAGTATCTCTCACGCACGGTGGAAGTTCAGGAGGAACAGAAAGTCATCGACACAGGGCTTTACGGTGTGATACGTCACCCCATGTACACTGCGACTATTCTGATGTTCTGCTCGGCACCCCTGGTGCTGGGCTCGGTGATATCCTTTGTGATATTCCTCGCTTACCCTGTTATAATAGTAACGAGGATAGGCAACGAGGAAAAAGTCCTTGAACAGGGGCTCAAAGGGTATACAGACTACAAGAAGAAAGTTAAGTACAGGCTGATGCCTTTTGTGTGGTGAATTACTATGAAAGAAAAAATAATTTCTGTTTTAAAAAAGATATATGTGCTGATGATAATACTGAGCATATTAGGTGCTGTTTATATTGTCAAGCATATCGTTCGAACCCCTCCTAATAAAGGAGATATCATGAAAATAGAATTCAGCGGTGCGCCCGAGGGAACTGTGTACGCAGATATTCTCGGTAAGATAGACCGCACTGATGAAAGCTATTCCGATTTCAATTTTATTCCGAATGAACCCCTTGCCGACCAAACTCTAGTCGTTGACAGGGTACCGATGGAAATAGATGAAAACAGCGAGATAGCTAGGTATAACGAGGACGGTTATATGTCACTGTCCATCCATTCAACAGATCTGGAATACTTCGATCTGGACGGAAGTGACAGTTATCGTCTTTATCTGAATTGTTCTGCTAAAAACTTATATAAAAAATACGGCAAGTTCAGGATCGCTTATGTAGGCGAACACGGTGAGGTGCTGGGTGTGACAAAGAAAACGTCAAACGCCTATGATATTCATGAAGGGTATGCTGTCAGCACTGACGGTAAGAAGGCAAAGTTTATTTACGATGATTTCTCACCATTGTATTATGTGTCATTTTACATTATTATCATCACGATAGCAGTAACGGTAATCGTTATACCTGTGATAATCATCGTGCATATCAATGATAAGATAAGCTGGAAGAGTTGGGTCAGAGAAGAGCTGAATAAAAATTCAGGCAGCGAGGACGATGCTGAAAAATGATATCCTGCAGGTTGTTCAGGCTACAAAAAAGAAAAGTACAGGCTTCTGCCGTTTATTTGGTAAACTGATATGAACAAGGAATGGTCCGATCTTAACAAGGCTATGCAGCAGTTGCTGAAAAAGCGAGATACTTTCAATGAGGGCATCGCCGCACTTTTCAGACTGCGTGACGAGCTTTATAATACAATGCTTTCTCTGCGGGAAGAACTTTCACGTGGGGACTTTGATGCCATGCCGTACCCAAAGGCTAAGGGCTATCATTGCAAGAACATCGCCTACTCACTGTGGCATATTTTCCGCATTGAGGATATTACGGCGAATACCCTTATCGCTGACAGGGAACAGGTGTTTTTCACAGGTGACTATCAGCGCCGTATCAACTCGCCTATCATCACCACAGGCAACGAACTTTCGGGCGACGAGATAGCCGGTTTCACGAAAGTGCTGGATATCGGAGCGCTTTACGAATACATCAGTGATGTAAAGCAAAGCACCGAGGATACCCTATTGGGTATGGATTTCGATAAGCTGAAAACAAAGATACCCACAGAACGCCGTGAAAAGCTTATATCCCTTGAAGTCGTCAGCCGAAGTGAGGACGCATTCTGGCTGGTGGACTACTGGTGCGGCAAGGATATCCGTGGGCTGATACAGATGCCCTTTTCCCGCCACCACATAATGCACACCGAAGCTATGCTGAGGATAAGGGACGGTCTGCCGCGGCGGACTTGATATGATAATACGCGGAGCACTCTCCGCTTTACCCAAATAAATTATTAAACCGAAAGGAAGATGTAAAATGTCAAGAGCTTTGATAATAGGTGCAGGAGGAGTAGCAGGTGTTGTTATACACAAGTGCTGCCAGAACAGCGAGGTGTTCACAGATATCTGTATCGCCAGCCGTACAAAGGCTAAGTGCGATAAGTTCAAGGAGGAGCTTCAGGGCAAGACCAAGACCAACATCACCACCGCACAGGTAAACGCTGATAACGTTCCCGAGCTGGTTGCACTGATGAAGGAGTACAAGCCCGATATCTGTATCAACGTGGCTCTCCCTTATCAGGATCTGCATATAATGGACGCTTGCCTTGAATGCAAGGTTGACTACCTTGATACCGCTAACTACGAGCCTGAGGATACCGCTAAGTTTGAATACAGCTGGCAGTGGGCTTACCGCGAGAGATTCGAGAAAGCAGGCATCACCGCTGTGCTGGGTTCGGGCTTCGACCCAGGTGTTACAGGCGTATTCTGCGCTTATGCCCAGAAGCACTACTTCGATGAGATAAACTATATCGATATCCTCGACTGCAACGGCGGCGACCACGGCTATCCCTTCGCTACAAACTTCAACCCCGAGATCAACATCCGTGAAGTAAGCGCAAAGGGCAGCTACATTCAGGACGGCAAGTGGGTAGAGACCGAGCCTATGGAGATCAAGAGAGTATACAACTTCGATCAGGTGGGCGAAAAGGATATGTACCTGCTCCACCACGAAGAGCTTGAATCCCTGGCACTGAATATCAAGGGCATTAAGAGGATACGTTTCTTCATGACCTTTGGTCAGAGCTACCTGACACACCTGAAGTGCCTGGAAAATGTTGGTATGACCTCCATCGAGCCTATCATGTACGAGGGCAAGGAGATAGTACCTCTCCAGTTCCTGAAAGCAGTTCTCCCCGACCCTGCAAGCCTTGGCCCCAGAACAAAGGGCAAGACCAACATCGGCTGTATCTTCCAGGGCAAGAAGGACGGCAAGGACAAGACCTACTATGTATACAACGTATGCGACCATCAGGAGTGCTACAAGGAAGTCGGATCACAGGCTATATCCTACACAACAGGCGTTCCTGCAATGATCGGTGCTATGATGGTGCTGACAGGCAAGTGGAAGAAACCCGGCGTATACAACGTCGAGGAATTCGATCCAGATCCTTTCATGGAAGCACTGAACAAGTGGGGTCTGCCCTGGACAGAGAATTTCAATCCTGTACTCGTTGATTAATTCATAATTGTTGGCAGGGCGGGAAGTATGCTGTTCTTAGGGTAGAATGCCAAGGACAAGAGCTTTGGCTCAAGCCTTTCGCGAAAGGCTTGCGGGAGTTTGAGGGCAGAGCCCTCAATCACCAAGGCGCAAAAGCGACTCGGCAACCGTGCCGTAAATAGAATCGCGAACTTCGACCCAAGGGCGCGGCAATAATATAATCATGGGCGTGGACACACAAACGTCCACGCCCAAACTTTCCGCGTCGATATATTGCCGCGCGTCTGCCAGCGAGGACAGCGAAGCGTCTCCGAGCGGTCGTCCATCACGCACTGATGATAAAAGCAGGAGTGCCCAAGATAGGGTCAGCGGCAGTTTTCCGCACGAAGATTTAAGGAGATAATACAGTATGACACTAAATGAAGAGGGACAAAAGGCTGTGGCACGTCCCAGGAAAAAAAGATATATAGTGGCTGCGATATTGCTTGGGCTTATCGCGGTCTATGCCATTCTGGGCGCGATATTCTGGAAGATAGGTATGCCCGCATTTATGTTTGGATATGAGAAAAACGACAAAGGCGGTATAACCATCACCGATTACCTCGGTCCTTATCTGCAAGTACATATACCCGACAAGATAGAGGGGCTTGAAGTAACCGAGATAGGTCATGGTTCTATCGGCTATGAACTTTTACCAAGATCTGACTTCGATGAATATATCTGTCAAAATATCCTTGAGGTAAGATTGCCTGATACAGTGGAAAAGATTGGCTATTATGCCTTTGGTAATTGTAAAAAACTTACTAATATAAATATACCAAGTTCACTGCGTGAATTAGAAACAGGTGCTTTTGCCATAACAAGAATAAAGGAGATCGAACTGCCGGAAGGAATGACCCAAATAGGTGACAGTGCATTTCTTTTTTCAGGTAATCTGAAAAAGATCACACTGCCTGACAGCATTGAGGAGATAGATACATGGGCTTTTCATTATTGCGTGAGTCTCAAAGAGATAAATGTGCCTGACGGACTGAAAAAAATCCATTCTAATGTGTTTGGACATACTGCGCTTACTGATGAGCAAAAACAGGCATTTTACGATAAGGCGGAAGAGGTCATAGAAGATTAACCTGTCGGGTGAGGTTGTCGCCCGATACCTGTATTTAACGGCATTGATTTCGGGAATACAGGTGCTATATAAGGAGGAAACAAAGTTGACATTTGAAACTATGGGCGACCGCAGTCATCCTGCGGTGCTGCTGATACACGGTATGCTTTGCAATGCTGAAAGCAGCAGGGCTTTCGGCAAATATCTGGCTGACGAATACTTCGTTATCATGCCGACACTGGACGGTCACGGTAACGACGGCACTGACCTTGTGTCTGCCGAGGAAGAAGCTGAAAAGATATTCGCATATCTGAAAGAGAATGGCATTGAGAAACTGGCGCTGTTACAGGGCAGTTCGATGGGTGCATCTATCGCGCTGGCAGTATATGAACTTCTGAATACCAAGGGTATGTTCGTGCAGAAGTGCTTTTTTGACGGCGGACCTTTCTTTGATTTCAGCCATGCTGTAAGGAAGATAATGTACAAGAGATTCAGCAAGCTTGTGAAGCTGTTCGATACCGATGACCCGAAGTCAGCCTGCGACAACATGATGAACAGCGGCTTGATGAAGTTCATAACCAAGGGCAAGACAGCTGATTTTGAGCCGATGATACGCGCTATCACGACTGAACGGAGAAGTTTTTCGGACACAACAGTTCGCGGTATGACGGAGATATGCTACCACTGCAAGCTCCCCCACTTCACCGAGGGCGAACAGCGCAGAATGATATTCTTCCATTCAAATGAGGAACCTGCAAAGAAATCCCGCGGCAGGATAATGAAAGCCTATCCGCTGGCTATCTTCCGCGGTATCAACGGCTACGGACACTGCGGTTTGCAGATACAGAAGCCCAAGGCTTATGCGGGACTTCTGAAAAAGGCAATGAAAGAGTGGATATAAAAACAGGAGGCGTTCGGCATGACACTTAATGAACTCGAGACCCGACAGGAAGTGCGTTTCCCCCAGGCTTTCCACAGGATATACGACAGCGGTGCTATGAAATGGCTGGAGCTTAGTCGGGCGGAGCTGAAAGCACGTATCAAGGAGTATGTCAGTGATACCACAGCATTTCTCATGCTGGACTGCGACTGCGAGATGTACCTTTTTGAGGAAGTACAGTCGGCGGCAGAGGAACTTGCACAGCTTTCACAGTGGCAGGAGGAGGACAAGAAACTCCGTATAAAGGACGGACTGCGGATATTACCTTTCGGTCACAGCGGCGGCGGGGACATCTACTGTCTGCTGTATACCCCCGAAAATGCTGAGCCTATGGTGATAAGGTACTTTCATGACAGCTACGAAGCGCCTCAGATCATGGGTCGGGACTTTGACGAGTTCGTATACATACAGCTTCTTCTGGCGGCGGAGAACGAGCAGGACGTTGAGGACGAGAATTTCCGCAATAATGCGGCGTATCTCAGCGAAAGGTACCGCCCGATGGTGGAGGGAAAATCTGCCGATGAACTGACCGATGCACTGTACGCCATGGTCTTTTCACCTGCGGATATATTTGAGCGCCTATGACAGTGGCACAGAAGAAAGACCTCGCCCTGCAGGTGATAGGTCGGCTTGAAAAACAGTACCCCGATGCGAAATGTTCGCTGGAATACTCACAGCCCCATGAACTGCTGATAGCAACGCGACTTTCGGCGCAGTGTACAGATGCGCGGGTGAACATAGTGACTAAGGAGCTGTTTGCGAAGTTCCATACCATCAACGAATTTGCAGATGCGGATATAGCTGACATCGAGGAGATAGTGAAGCCCTGCGGGCTTTACAAGACTAAAGCGAAATCCATAAAAGAGATGTGCATACAGCTTCGGGACGAGCACGGCGGGGTACTTCCCGACACGCTGGAGGGGCTGACGAAACTCAGCGGCATAGGGCGAAAGACGGCGAACCTCATCATGGGGGACATATACCACAAGCCTGCGGTGGTGACGGACACTCACTGCATACGCATAACAGGCAGACTGGGGCTTGTGAAGAACAAGGAGCCTGCAAAAGTGGAAGCGGAGCTGTGGAAGATACTCCCCCCCGATAAGAGCAACGACCTGTGCCACAGGCTGGTGCTTTTCGGCAGAGAGTTCTGCACGGCGAGAAGCCCGAAATGCGCGGGGTGTCCTCTTGGGGATATCTGCGTATCAAAAAGTGAATGAGAGCCCGATTTAAGGGCAGAATAATACCGAGGGTAGACCTCGGTATTTTTTTATGGGGGTGTTCACATGGACGAAAACAGACAACTTACCGAACTGCTGGGCAGGGACAGGGAGAGCAGGGATTTTTTCGCGAGCCTTTCGCCTGAGCTGAGAAAACTGCTGATGGCGCGGGATATCGGGAATTTTGAGACGCTGGAAAAGGCGGTAGTAGAATGCGGCGGGCAGACTTTCGCGGCAGAGGATATGACGGAGGGTCAGGCGGCATCAGCGACGGAAAGTACAGGGATATTTTCTCGGGGTGAGGATATATCCGAAAGAAAATGGCGGGAGCTTGGGGGCAGGTGAATACAGAAAAGCGGCATTCCCCATGCATGGAGAACGCCGCTTTCTGAAAATATATCAGGAGATCACTTTTTGTCTTTGGTTATCAGGGCTATGAGATCCCTTTTGGATATGGGCTTTGAAAAGAGGTAGCCCTGGGCGAAATCAACACCGAGGTCGCGGAGCATTTGCAGATGATGCTCTGTCTCAACGCCCTCGACGAGTATCTTGCGGCGCATCTGCTTTATCATGCGCACGCTGCTTTCGAGGATTATCTGACCCATCTGCCCTTTTTCGGCGCTCCAGAGTATGCTTTTGTCGATCTTTATCAGATCGAAATCAAGCCTGAATATCGACTGCATATTTGAATAGCCTGTGCCGTAATCGTCCATTGAAAAGCGGAAGCCCTGCCTTTTCAGGATACGCACAACACGGCTGAGGGCGCTGTAATCGCTGGCTGCTATTGACTCGGTTATCTCGAAGTTTATCATATTTTTGTCAACGCCTATGCTTTCGGCTACGCTGATGACATGCTCGGCAAAAGCAGGCTGCATACACTGGAGTACTGACAGGTTGACATTTATGCACTCCATGCCGTTTTCGGCGGGTATACCGCTTTTTATGAACTCACAGACCTCGTGAAAAACGTAGTCGTCAATATCATCGATAAGACCTATCTGCTCGGCGATGGGAATGAATTCATCGGGGAAAAGATTGCCCATCTCGGGGTCATGAAGACGTATCAGCGCTTCCGCACCGTGGAGGGAGCTGTCGGATACGTAATATGTGGGCTGGTAGAAGACCTCGAAATTATGCTGTTCAAGACCGCGCGATATGGCGCTTTCCACCGCTGCACGGCGCAGCAGGTAGTCAAGATCGGAGCCTTTGAGAATGTTTTTGTCCAGTTTTTTGGGCACAGGACTGTCTGCCATATACAGTGCATCGCTGACGCTGTGTATCCTTCCTGGAACGTCCGCCGCCATTATCAGGGCTTTCAGCGGTATATCGTTATCCCCTATCCTCCAGGGGTATTCAAACCTTTCCGAAATGGTATCGGCAAGCCATGTAACTTTTTCTTCATCAGTACCGATGAGGGTTATCATAAAGGTATCGGGATTTGAGCTGTAGATATAGTACCTCGGCACAAGAGAGCGGAGATACTCAGCCACCAGCTTGGAAAGGGCTTCGGTATTATCCAGACCCGTGGTACGCTTGATGATCTCGGTATTGGTGATCTTAACACACAACAGATAAAGGCTTCTGCCGCTGACGATATAGGTATGCATATCGGATTTGATCGCACGGCGGTTATATATGCCCATGCCGGCGTCCATGCGGTCATCTTCGATCTCGATGGCGATCATCACACCCAGAAGACCAATAACTTCGGATATAAGCTCGGAACGTATATCGTAGTTCAACAGCTGTACGACTATACCCAGTATCCCCACTGTGAAAAAATATATCAGCGCGGCGCGGCGTTTGCGGTTCAGGGCTTTCCATGAGAAAAGCAGAATGAATATCGCCATAGCCATATACAGCCCGCTGAGGACGTATATCACCATAAGCCCCCAGCTTCGGTGGTAGACCATATCGCGGTCGTAGTAGTACATCCACTTTGTCGCAGGGTTGAGCAGGACTATCGCTTCTATCAAAAATGCGGGTATCGTCAGCAGGATATAGCGTTTTTGCTTGCCGCTGAAATTCGCACCGCAGACCGAAAGCACGTAGAACAGGAATATAGCGGGCAATATCGAATGCAGCAGGAAGTAAGAGAAATGCCCCACCCTGACCGCCATAGCCGCGGCAGGCGATACAGCCGCCCGCTGGTGATTACAGGCTGCGAGTATTTCAGAGATACAGTTGATATCGAGTATCACCAGCATAGCCAGGTACAATTTATTCTGATGTTTATCGGTACGTCGGTTCAGCAGGGTAAAAAGTATGCCTGTTGAGCCTATCAGCATAGAAGCGGCATACATCACAATTTTTGATATCGTAATCGATGACATATTCTCCCTCCTTTACGGCAGGATAATGGTTTGCAATTTATATACAATTATAACATATTTTGCTTTAAAATTCAAGAAGAAAAACATATCATTGTGAATTTTGTACTAATAAAGATGTTAAAATTTAACATACTACGACAGAGCTAACACGAAGTTGGGTAAGTATGCCAAGGAAGAGAGCTTTGGCTCAAGCCTTTCGCGAAAGGCTTGCGGGAGTTTGAGGGCAGAGCCCTCAACTCAAGGCGCAAAAGTGACGCGGCAACCAAGCCATAAATAGCACAGCAAACTCCCGACCAAAAAGGCGCGGCAATAAAAGCATCGAGCGTGGACAAAACAAACATCCCCGCTCTTACTATGTGCGGATATATTGCCGCGCCCGAAATCAACGGCGACAGCTCGTTGATTTCTCGACCCGAGGTCGCTGCCGACGCAGTCGCAGCTGAGGGGCGAAACCTCGCAAACTAATGTCCCAAAACCAAACCATCGATCAGCCCGGAAAACTCCGCACAGCGAGCATAAAAAACAGGCAGGACGATAGCATCACCGCCCTGCCTTAATTATAGATCAAAGATCATTATTCCGCTGCATATATAACGAAGCCGCCGTCAGCAGGAGAATATCTCACACTTACTACCTGTCCCGATGCAAATCTCTTGCTGGGAGTGTTTCTTATCACCGAGTTCTCTCCGAGATAGCTTATCCATTTCTCGGCTGTTTCAACACTACCGCCCTTGAATGAATTAATGAGATATTCTGTCATGCTCTCAACCGTTAATTCGTCAAATGACGGAGCATTTACATAGAACGATGAATCGTGATACATATGATCTGCAGCATCATATTTAAAGGTGCCATTTCCAAAAATGTTTATACCATCACCTGTATCTACTACATTGTATCCCACCAGCAGCTTATCGCCGGCGCTGTAAAGGTCGGGATCCTCCATCTCATACTCTTTTTCTGCATAGGCACCGCCATCTGAATATTCAGCCTTGCGGGGTACAGGTATTATAACGATCATTTCGCCGTTTGCAGGATCATAATCCTTCGACTGAGAAAGATCATTCAGATATTCCTCACCCTTGAAGCAGGTGCCGTCAAGTCTCAAAGTGCATCTGTAATAAAGTCTGCCCATATTGTCAAGTTCGCTTTCGCTGTAATCTTTGAGAGGTTTGAATTCGTTTTTTCTTGTACGGCCGTATATCTCCTTAGAGGTTATGGTACCCTCGCAGAGTATCGTTGTATTGTTGACCAGTTCTGTCAGTTCAAAACTAACATACTCATCATCATCAAGGATGTAACCACCTTCATAATTAACTGCGTGTGCGTGTCCGCCCATGTCATTTTCATCGCTGATCTCTTCATTCACATCATCAGGATTCCTTGCGTGCGCGTGTCCGCCCATGTCATTTTCATCGCTGATATCTTCGCTCACATCATCAGGATTTCTTGCGTGTGCATGACCGCCTTTGTCCTCTTCTTCACTTGTTCCGTTTACGGGCTTGCTGTCAGCGGAATTGTCAGACTTTTCAGACGAATTTTTGTCTTTCTTTTCAGACAAGCTGTCTGTTTCGGATATTATCTCTTCTTCATCTGAGTTGCTTTCTTCATCGGTCACGCCGCTGTCAGCAGGTACAGGTATCTTAGGCTTTGAAGTCTGTGCGATCTGTATCTTAGAATTGTTATCTTCATCTGTACCGATCTTTCCGCCGACCAGTGTATTTACTGCAAAAGTGCTTGCTGCCACTATCGCCAGACAAGCTGCTATCACAGCACCTCTGCGGAAGTGTATTACCTTACCTGTTTCTGTTATACGGTCTATCTTGTTATCTGCATTAATTCTATTCATAGTGATAAGTCCTTTCTTGTCAGGTGCAGGATCTTGCTGTTCAAGCCCTGCTTTCTTCAACGTAGAGGAAAGAATGCGGTCAACGGTATCATTTGAGACTTCATCCTCACCGAAACGTTCAAGATCAGCCTTGAAATCTTCCGCATCGGAGATCTCCCACTTATCCATAAGTCGTTTCAGCTTTTTGTCCATCATTGACCCTCCTCCAGTATCTTTTTAAGCTTTTTTAATCCTCGTGAGATCCGCTTGTCTATAGTATTATGTCTCATGCCCATTTCTTTTGCTATCGAGCGGCTGTCCTGTCCGAAAAAGTATTTGCGTATAAATATCTCCTCATCGGGCTGCCCCAGCCTGTGCATTGCTTCGTTCAGATATTCACGGTCATCATTCCGCTGTTCCTCAGCAGGAAACTCTGCCAGTTCATCTATAGGGATATCGTCCCTGTGCTTCAGCGCTTTTTCATATACATCCGCACATCTGCGTCTTGACATCACTGCAAGCAATGCTTTCACAGATCCGATCTCGTTTTTATTCTCCGTGACATATCTGTAAAACATCATGAATACATCACTGACAGTTTCTTCAAGATCTTCCTTAGTGCATATCCCGTCCAGTTTAGTCCGAACTATCTTCATTATATAAGGAGTATATTGCCGCACTGCCTGTTCAAGCCCTCGCCTCGGGTCTTCAGACAGCAAGGTTATCAATTCTTTTTCGGTCATATCAAAACCTCACTTTGAAACGTTTCATCTATCAAGTCGGGAAATATTTTTAAAATCTGACGCAATGACAAAAATTTTATTGTAAATAAATTATGAACGTCATTTCCAGATCATCACCGCGATCTGAACCCATACAAGTGCCGCGCGATCCAAAAAGAGCGTGGACGTTTGATTGCCCACGCTCGGAATGTCTTTATTGCCGCGCCTTTTTTTGAGGTCGGAAGTTTGCTGTGCTATTTATGGCTTTGTTTCCGCGTCGCTTTTGTGCCTTGACCGAGAAGCTCTGCCTCTCAACAGTCAGCTTTGCTGACTGTGGCTCCCCGCAAGCCTTTCGCGAAAGGCTTGCGCCAAAGCTCCTCTCCTTGGCATTCTATCCGCAGGAGTGCATTCACACATCTTCCTGTATCTTCTCATACTCCAGTCCGCCGTCAACAATGACCCGCTTGATACACTCCGCTGTCCGCTTATAGACATCATACGCCCTGCCAAAACTATCCAGCGCAGATTCCCTGTCGCCGCCGCGCAAAGCGTCTACTGTATCATAACACAAGGTATACAATTCATACATCGAAAGCGTTCCGGTTACCGATTTCATCGAATGTACCGCACGCATGACACCCTCATCATCGCCGCTTTCCATGCACCGCTTAGCCTCATCGAAAGTGTTCTCTGTCAGAAAATTCACCAGCAGCCCACAATACAGCAGTTCTTCCCCCATGAATTTTTCCAGTCCGTCTTCATAGTCGATACCGCACTTGATAAGCTTCTGCATATCATCTTCTGCCATAGATAACACCTCCTTCTGATGGCTCTTTAGTATATTATACACCATCAGTTCATAAATTTCAATAGTTTATTAATATTTCTGTAAAATGTACAATTGACACTCAATATTAATCACACTATTTATATACTATACCCCCGCCCACAAAAAATATTACTATTAATCAATATTAACTTAACAAGAGTACCAATTTACTCTGCGATAAGTTTTGTAAACATATTGAAATACATATGGCAGACATATAAAAGTTTCCGACATAAACAGCCAAAACACCGCAAAATCTGATAAACCGTTTCGACAAAAAAATATCCGAAATTACCCGAAAATTGGTAAAACCAATAATACTTGCCTATAAAGATTGACTTTGACAATTTTTGGTGATATAATTCAAATTGTTAAATTAGCTTAAAATTCATTTTTCTACGAAAGGAAAGAACCTAAAATGAAAACAAAAATACTTACAGCCGCAGTCATCGCGGCTATGCTGACCCTCACCGCCTGCGGCGATGCTGACACAAAGACTTCTTCCGAAAGTAAGGCAGATACTACAACAACTGCCGCTACCGAGCCCGCTCTCACTGAGGAAATAACCACACAGGACACCACTGCCCCCGTCACTGAGGAAACGACTACTTCAGTCACCACACTCCCACCTGTCACCGAGGCAACTACCACCACAACTACCGAACCCGAACCTGTCGTTCCCACCGAACTCAGCGATAAGTACGCCGACCTTGATAACAGAAGCTTCAAGTACAACGGCAAGATCATGACCCTCGGCGCTTCCACCCTGCAGGATTTCGTTGATGCAGGCGCTGAATTAGATGAATGGTCAAGCATCTCTCATGCCGGAAAGAATTTTGAAGTTCAGTTCGACGACCACTTCAGTGGTCAGTTTCCTTATGGGTGCGCTATTTATTATTTAGATGAAATGGTTAGTCCTGGAGTAGATCTGTACTTTATAACTCCTCACGATTCTCCATGTAAACTCAAAGAATGCATCCTTGCTAAAATTTCTGTTGATGTCGATAGAATATTAACGCCCGGACCTGACAACAACGTTTCCGAAAACCTTGAGTTTGCTTTCGACCGTTCCCTCACCTATGATGCACTTGTAGAAAACAGCGGTGAGCCTAATTATGAAGATCATGGATATAATTATACTGTCGTATCCGAAAAAACACCTGAATATGACAGCGGATATCGTTTCAGTTTCGATAGTGATGGTCTTTCACGCCTTGAAATGACTTGGATACCCTGACCCCCGAAAGGAGTAAAAGCAAAATGAAAATAAAAATGCTTACAGCAGCCATCGCTGCAATGCTCTGCCTTACCGCCTGCGGTGATGCTGACACAAAGACATCTACCGAAAGTAAGGCAGATACCACAACAACTGCCGCTACCGAGGAAGTCACCACCGTAGCCACTTCCGAAGAAGTGACCACCGAAACAACCCCCGCTGTTGAAACAACAGTGACCACCACTACCGAAGCCACCACAACCACCTCGGCGACCACCACCACTGCACCTGCACCCGCCGAGCCAGAAAAAGAGGAGTTCAAGCTGGCAGAGGGTCTGAGCGAAAAGTACGTTGATTTTGATAATATGGCACTTGAATGCAACGGACATATTTTCAAATTCGGTGAAGCCACCGTTCAGGATCTCCTTGATGCAGGCGTTGAACTGTTTTCCGATGAACTTGATAATGATGACCTTGCGTATTATGACGATGTAGAAGCTCAGGTCAAGGTCAATGATACTATCAGAGCAGATCTTACTTTTGCTCCGTGGGGTGACTCATCTAATGCCAGAGACTGCGTTTTGTGGAGATTTAAAATTAATCTCATAAATAGCCCCTATGATAAAGTTACGTGGGGAACAAACTATGGAGAGGGTATGGTACATACCAATATCCCGCTTCGTCTGAAAAAGGACGAACTTATCGCAAACAGCGGTGAACCCGTAGATATGCACAGCGGCTCTATCGGAGGTTCTTTGATATGCAAATACACAGCACCCTCCTTTAAGACCCCTGACAGAGATGATCTACGCGCTGAAATTGAATTTACTTTCTATAATGGTGATCTGGCTACTATATTTTTTAGTGCTCATGAAACTCAATACTGATATATCCAAAGCAGTATAGCCCCTTGACTATACTGCTTTTTTTGTTAAATGATTGGTTAATATTAAGCAATTATCTACTTGACTTTTTCGCAGGATATGTTATAATATAGTTGATAAGATTTTCTGAACACAAATATATAAGGGGGTACAGAAATATGAGTTCATTTGCTGAAAATCTCCGTGCCGCCATGGCAGAACGTTCCCTTACACAGGCAGAACTCAGCAAGCGCACAGGTATATCAAAATCCTTTATAAGCCAGTATCTTTCGGGTAAATTCAAGCCCCGTGAGGATAAGCTATCAGCCCTCGCACAGGCACTGGGCACAACTAAGGGTGCTCTTCTCGGGTATGAAAGTTCAAATAATTCAAACAGCGGAAGTTCCGACGATGTACACAAAGTTCCCGTGTACAGCGCCGATGACCCCAAGAATCCATGGGGCGAGGAATACGCCGATACCGAACACGGCAGCTACCGCTTTTATATATGCCGCGATGACAAGAATCGTCCTTTCGTGATGTTCGGGGATTATCTCCTTGTAAGCATCGATGAGATAGGCGCGGCAGGACTTTACGCCGTAGTGAAAGAGGGCATCGGTGACCGCGTGTATTTCCGCGAATTCTCCGACCCCAGAAAAGAAGCCGCAGACCTCGATCTGCGCATCATCGGCAGGGTTTGCGAGATACGCAGAAAAATGACCTGATAAAAATCGGCATTATGCATATCACTTAATGTACTTCATTATGCAAGCCAATTAAGTGGTGTGCCGTATAAGCTTTTCCACGGGACGTTTCCGACTTTTGCGGGAACGTCCTTTTTTGCGCCGCTGTTATTTTTGTGCAAAAAAAACACAAAATCGTTGTCTAATGTGATGAAAATTTCACCTGCCACATTATCTCCCGATATTGACATGAAGGCTGTGATGGTATATAATAATTATTAGGTGTTTTGTTAATAACTGCATAAAGAAAAATACAGATATTGACTATCATTTTAAAGAAAGGCAGACCTGCGCACAGCCATCGGTATGTCAAAGCCATATCCCACCGTACTTTGTGCGCACATATCGTTAGGAGGATTAAAATGAATAAAATATTGCGCAGCACCATAGCTGCGGCAGTTTCTGCGTTTATTTTCGCAGGCTGTTCAGTACCCGGCATCACCTCAAATAACAACAACGGCGATAATATGACCGATTCCTACAACTACAGCCCTACCGAAACAGGCGATGCAGAACAGGTGTACAGCTGGCTGATACAGCCCTCTATCCAGGCAGATAATATCATCTCATTCGATGCCAGCACGATAGACCCCGATAATGCCGATAACAGATCATATATCAACTATTCCGTCATAAGGCAGAACGGCAAGTACGGTCTTATCGACTACGCAGGCAACTATATAATCAAGCCCGCATACGAAGATTACTATGTATGCAGCTGCGGCGAGATAGTTCTTTTGAATATCATCGATGAACGCAACGAGGAATATGAGTACTGCACCATAGATAAGGATAGGAAGATATCCTCAACACCTCAGCACACCAATGACGATTCTCCCCAGTATTTTCTGGATATAAAATCCCAGAAAGTATTCGAGGGCAAGCACGGCAGCAAAAGCGTGACCGAGTATACAGGCAAAAAGACAGTTCCCGTAACCGAAGCGAATGTTGAGATGGACGACTACGGCAATTTAGAGGTATCTGTCCCCGACGGCGCACTCTGCGGACTTGCAAAAAGCGGCAAACTGCTGACGGATATGGTGTATACCGCTTTCTATGCACCCTCCTATAAGGGCGTAGGTTCCACACTTGTGGCATTCAGGAACGAGGACGATAAATGGGGCTATCTCGATACTGACGGAAATGTTGTTATCGACTTCATCTGCGACGGCGACCCCAATGCATATAACGGTATGACAACCGATGATCCCGCAATAGTCCACCCCTACCTCTTCTGTGATGACTATGTACCTATATATAAGGACGGCTATTACAGCTACTACGATTTCGAGGGCAATCAGGTAGTACGCGCAGGCGAATTCGCACAGGCCAGACCCATCAACAACGGCAGGGCATGGGTCAAGCAGAACGATTTCTGGGGCGTTATCCAGATGGGCGATATAATCGAAGAAGAAAAGCCCAAGGATGATTCCTCATCTATGGCGACCACCACATCGGGTTCGACCTATTGGACAGCTACCACATCCGATACTACCGAAAGCCAGCCCGAGTATACCGATTGGGCAAATGTAGTAACCGATGAGTACGGAAATGTAGTAACTACACCATCCGAATGGACAGACCCGAATAATACAGAACCTGTATTGACAGATCCTGTTGACCCCGGTTATACCGACCCTGTAACACCCGATCCGGGTTACACAGATCCTGTCACACCTGATCCGGGTTATGTAGATCCTGCGCCGATAGATCCGGGCTATACAGACCCAGCACCCGCCGACCCGGCATATTAAATTCATAATTCATAATTCATAATTCATAATTGTTGGCAGGGCAACCACGAAGTTGGATAAGAATGCCAAGGAAGAGAGCTTTTGGTCAAGCTTTTCGCGAAAAGCTTGCGGGAGCGCGAGGGCAGAGCCCTCGCATCAAGGCGCAAAAGCGATGCGGCAACTAAGCCATAAATAGCACAGCAAACTTCCGCCCCTGTCAAAAAGGCACGGCAATAAAGAAATTCAGAGCGTGGACAATCAAACGTCCACGCTCTTTCTGCGTCCGTAAACATATTGCCGCGCCCGAAATCAACGGCGGAACGCTCGTTGATTTCTCGACCCGTCAGGGGCGACCTGATACCGCAGTAACGTCAGTACTTATACCGCATAACAATCATCGTTTAAAAGTAAATATATTGTGAAATAAAAGCAGATATTTAGTGACAAGACTCAGCGCTCCTTTTGTGAGTATCTGAAAAGCCGATATTAATGCAAAGTCAAATCAGAAAAAATATTTATGCAATTTAAAGTAAAATTTACTTAACTCTTTACATTTGAATGATAATATGTTATAATCATGACAGTGCAAACAGCGCATAAGGGGGCTTATCCGGATATGGAACAGGGACTTAAAATACTGCTTGTATGTATTACAAATAAAAACTATGGAGATACTATTATTGCCGATTGTACCGAGTATCTTCTGCACAAGGTTCTGGGCAGGGCTGACAAGACCGCAAAAATTCTGAGATACAGTATTATGAGCTGCGACCTGCATCAGATAAGGTATGTTGATGCTGTGGTTTTCGCAGGGGGCGGACTTATCAAATATGAGCACGAGGATTTCTGCGAGCGTATATCTGAGATAGTGGAAGAAGCTGAAAAATGCGGCGTTCCTGTGTTCCTGAATGCTATGGGTGTTGAGGGCTATGATGAGAACAACGAGCGTTGTCAGCGGCTGAAACGGGCTCTGAATTCGGAAACTGTCAAGGCTGTGACCATAAGGGACGATTACGAATTGTTCAAAAACGAGTATGCTGTCCGAAAGGGGCTGAGGGTAAAGCCTGTGTTCGATACCGCGGTATGGGCGGATAAGGTGTACCGTGAAGTGCCTGAGAAAAGCGATGTCATCGGGCTGAATGTTGCCCGCGGAGATATATTCGCGGATTACGGCGCGGCGGATATCGACGAGGAGTATATGCTGGCGTTCTGGAAAGACCTTACGGACAAGCTGACAGAACGCGGTTTGAAATGGAAGATATTCACCAACGGTTTTGACAGCGATGAGAAGTTCGCGGTGAAGCTTTGCAAGATGCTGGACTGTGAGAAACTGCCTCAGGTTGGGTCTTCAAGACAGCTGGTGAAGTATCTGTGCGGATTCAAGGCTGTGGTGGCGGTGAGGATGCACGCCTGCATAACTTCATGTGCGCTGGGACTGCCCTGCGTGGGTCTTGTATGGAACGACAAGCTTAGAATGTGGGGCGAGAAGATAGGTACTCCCGAAAGATATATCGAGCCTGAAGAACTCAATGCGGATAAAGTTATGATCATGCTGGACAGAGCGATGTTCGAGGGCGGAAAATCGGCAGGGGCTGTAAGCAAGCTATGGGCGCCGTATGAGCTGAAAAGATTTTTAAGGAAAGAATGCAGACCGCGCGGAGTAAAGAATGAGGACAGACTGTCAGACAAGATAATGGAAGTCGGGCTGGGGGGCGTACAGCACAAGTACAAGGCACTGAATAACCTTTGCGAGATGAGACGAAGGCTGGAAAACGGATGCACAGTATTCGAGGCTGATGTGCGGCTGACCTCAGACCTGAAAGCGGTATGTGTGAACAGCTGGTCGGAGAAAAACCTGAAAATGCTGGGCATTGAGTACAATGAGAACAGCCGTCTGGGTATACCGTCGAAGGATTTTCTGACGGCTAAGTATGACGGAAAGTACAAGACCTGTAGTTTTGAAGAGGTGGCAAAGGAATTTGCTGTAAGGGGAAATGCGCGGCTGATGATAGACATCGGCATACCACCTAAGGAACAGCACGAAGATCTGCTGAAAGAAACGGCGAAGATACTGAAAGCTACGGGGCTCGGCAAAAAGCGGACGATGATACGCTTTCAGCGGGAGAAGGATATAAAGTTCTGGAAAACGCTGGAATGTGACTGCACGATAGTATACTTCCTGAAAGATTCCACCGACCCTGCGGAGCGGGAAGATTACCGTAACAAGGCTTTCGCGGTGTGCAAAAAATACGGGATAGATACTATATCCATGGTGGCACAGACCTACACAGAGGAAACGGCGGAGCTTCTTAAAGAAAAGAAGCTGAAACCTGTGATACTCAGCTGTGACAAGGTCGGAGACGCTGTTGAAATGATAGAGCGTGGAGCCTACCTTGTGGGCAGCAATTTCTATTCTGCGAGGTACATAAAAGACCTTACAACGTGATATCCAAAACAAAAAGCCATAGCACGTATTTGTGCTATGGCTTGATTTTATATGCTTATCAGAGGTTATTGAGCATCTCGGTGAGATTAGCTACAAGTGCCTTAGCCTTGACCTCTTTCTCACGTATCTCGTTAACTACCTTTTCGGGTGCCTTGGACATGAACTTTTCGTTGTTCAGCTTGCTGTTTACAAAGTCCAGTTCCTTGTTTGCCTTTTCAAGCTCCTTGGTGATACGTGCCTTTTCAGCTTCGATATCAACAAGCTCTCTGAGAGGCAGGAGCAGTTTTGCATCAGCGGTAGCAACTGTTACCATGCCGCTTGCATCAGCAGGTTCATCAGCGGTAACTGTTACCTCGGAAGCGCTTGCAAGTCTCTTCAGGAAGTCAGCAGCTTCGGCATAGTCAGCGGTATTTGCTGTAACTATGGTGATGTGCGCCTTTCTGGAATTGGGAACGTTATGACCCGAACGGCACTCACGGACAGCGCGTACTGCTTCCATGATCTTTTCCATTCTTGCCTCGTCAGCAGGGAAGTCAAGCTCAGCCTTGTACTCGGGCCAGCTCTGCATCATCAGGTAGCCCTCATCGTGTGGGAGTGCCTGATATATTTCCTCGGTAATGAAAGGCATGAAGGGGTGGAGCATTTTCAGTATATCTGTCAGTACATAAGCAAGAACGTTCTCTACATTCTTCTTAGCCTGTGCGTCCTCGCCGTTGAAACGGTTCTTTGCCAGCTCGATATACCAGTCGCAGAAGCTGTTCCAGATGAAGTCATATACCTTCTGTGCGGCTACGCCCATCTCGAAGTGTTCGAGGTTGTAGGTAACTTCCTTTGTCACCTTGTTCAGGCTGGAGAGTATCCACTTATCTTCAAGGGTCAGTTCCTTGGGAAGCTCGATCTTGTCGATGGTCATGTTCATCAGCAGGAATCTGGAAGCGTTCCATATCTTGTTGGTGAAGTTTCTCATGGCAACGATCTTTTCTTCGCTGTAACGCATATCGTTTCCGGGAGAAGATCCCTGTACCAGCATGAATCTCAGAGCGTCAGCGCCGTACTGGTCGATTACCTCCAGAGGGTCGATGCCGTTGCCCAGAGACTTGGACATCTTTCTGCCCTGGGAATCTCTTACTATACCGTGGATAAGTACGGTATCAAAGGGTGCCTTGCCTGTATATGCAAGACCGGAGAATATCATTCTGCTTACCCAGAAGCCGATGATATCATAGCCTGTTACCAGTGTGCTTGTGGGGTAGAAGTAGTTGAAATCGTCACTCTGCTTATCGGGCCAGCCAAGTATGCTGAAAGGCCACAGTGCAGATGAGAACCATGTATCCAGTGAGTCCTCGTCCTGAGTGAGGTTGGTGCTGCCGCACTTTTTACACTTGCAGGGAGCTTCCTTGGCTACGTTTATCTCGCCGCAGTCAGCGCAGTACCATGCGGGGATACGATGACCCCACCACAGCTGACGGGAAATACACCAGTCTCTTGTATTATTCATCCAGTTGAGATAGGTCTTGGTGAATCTTTCGGGAACAAACTTGATCTTGCCATCTTCAACTGCTTTTATTGCAGGTTCAGCCAGAGGCTTCATTTTAACGAACCACTGCTTGGATATCATAGGCTCGATGGTGGAGTGGCAGCGGTAGCAGGTGCCTACATCGTGCTTCAGAGGTTCAACTTCTTTCAGCAGACCAAGAGCTTCGAGGTCGGCAACGATGACCTTTCTTGCTTCAACTGTGGTCATGCCTGCGTACTTGCCGCAGTCGAGAACTTCGGGCTCACCCTCAGCCATCAGACCGCTGGCTTTCAGTTCTTCGTAAGCTGCCTTATCCTCAGCGCCTGTCATATGGCCGTCATAGGTGAAGCATCTTACGCTGGGCAGAGAATGTCTCTGACCAACTTCAAAGTCGTTGGGGTCATGGGCGGGAGTTATCTTAACTACGCCTGTACCCTTTTCCATATCGGCGTGTTCGTCGCATACTATGGGTATCTCCTTGTCAAGCAGGGGGAGTATGACGTGGCAGCCGTGGAGGTGCTTGTATCTGGGGTCTTCCTCGTTGATGGCAACTGCGGTATCGCCCAGCATAGTTTCGGGACGGGTGGTAGCTATCTCAAGGAACTCGCCTGTCTCTTTTACCTTATAGAGTATATGCCAGAAATTGCCGTCCTTGTTGTCGTACTCAACTTCCGCATCGGAGATGGATGTCTGACATTTGGGGCACCAGTTTACCATGCGGTTTCCGCGGTAGATAAGACCCTCTTCGTAGAGCTTTACAAATACTTCCAGTACAGCCTTTGAGCACTGGTCGTCCATAGTGAAATGCTCTCTCTCCCAGTCGCAGGAAGTACCAAGAGTTCTCAGCTGTTCAACGATACGTCCGCCGAACTTCTCTTTCCATGCCCATGCTCTCTCCATGAACTTGTCACGTCCGAGGTCAGCCTTTGTGATACCCTCCTGACGCATAGCCTCAACTATCTTGGCTTCGGTGGCGATAGCTGCGTGGTCGGTGCCGGGTATCCACAGTGCTGCATAGCCCTGCATTCTCTTGAAACGGGTGAGTATATCCTGCATGGTGTTGTCAACAGCGTGACCCATATGCAGCTGACCTGTTACGTTCGGGGGCGGCATAGCTATGGAATAGGGCTTTTTCTTGGGGTCGGCAACGCCGCGGAAGCAGCCTGCTTCCTCCCATGCCTTATATGTACGGCTCTCAACTTCGCGAGGGTCGTAGGTCTTTGATAATTCTTTCATTATGACTTATCCTTTCAAAATCCATACCCCGCCTCCGCCTTGCGGAAACGGGGGTATGACAGTATAATTACTTTTTAAGTGCAACAGTTACCTTTCTGCCGTCCTCATACTCTACCTCATAGGAAGTATCAGCATCAGCAAAATCTCTGTTGTCGGAAAGTGTTTCGCCGCAGATGTAATCTACCCATGATGCAGGAACATCGCCTGTCAGCTTCATGGATATCCTGTCGGTGATAGCGCAGCCCAGCTTACGGCGTGCGTCCTGAATGCTTCTTACGATATCTCTTGCAAAGCCTTCGTCGCGGAGTTCATCGGTGATGGTGAGGTCGAGGGAAACAACGATGCCCTTATCGGAAGCAACGTGCTGACCTGCCTTAGCCTGATATGTTACCAGTATAACCTCAGCATCGAACTCTTCATCGGTACCGTTTATGTTCAGCACTGCCTTTTCGCCAAGCTTGAACTTGCCGCTCTTGACAGCCTTGATGATATCTGGTATCCTATCGGGATATCTGTTTCTGATCTCGTTGAAGTTAGGAGCATACTTGATCTCTGCAACGCTCTCGGCGCTTTCGAGTATCTTGACTTCCTTAACGTTCAGTTCTTCTGCGATGATATCCTTGAAGCTCTCGACAACTGCATTGCCCTCGCTGTCGCTGAGTGCAACACACAGTTCGCTCAGGGGCTGACGGTTCTTAACGTTGTTCTTGCTTCTGATAGATCTTGCCAGATAGATGACGCTTCTTACAAGCTTTACTTCATCAAGCAGCTTGTCATCACGGAAGTTCTCGGGGATATCAGCCCAGCTTTCAAGGTGAACGGAATAGCCGCCTGTAAGTGTTTTATACAGCTTTTCAGCGATGATAGGAGCAGCAGGTGCGAAGAGCTTGCACATATTCACCAGTACATAGTACAGTGTCTCGTAAGCATTCTTCTTGTCCTCGCTCAGACCCTTCTCCCAGAAACGTCTTCTGGAACGTCTGATGAACCAGTTGGTCAGACCGTCTACCAGTTCGATAAGGTTCTCGACATACTTGTTTACGAAGTATGCGTCCATATTCTTGCTGATAGCCTCGCTTGCCTCCCACAGCTTAGCCAGCATCCAGCGGTCGAGCTGGTTGTCGGAAGTCGGGGGTGTCAGGCTCTCGGGCTTGAAATCGTCTATATTAGCATAGCTGATGTAGAAGTTGCAGGCATTCCACAGGGGGAATATAATCTGCTGAAGTGCATCGGATATACCGTTGTCATCAAACTGGAGATCGCCTATCAGCATAGCGTTTGTCTGATAGAGGTACAGTCTGAATGCGTCGGTACCGAACTTCTTCATCAGTTCCATGGGGTCGGTGTAGTTTCTGGAGGACTTGGAAAGCTTCTTGCCGTCCTTAGCCAGTATAGTACCGTGTACTACGCAGTTTGAGAAGCAGGGCTTATCGAACAGCGCAACTGAGAGAACGTGCAGGTAGTAGAACCAGCATCTGATCTGACCTGTATACTCAACGATGAAGTCAGAGGGGAAGTGGCTGTCGAACCATTCCTTGTTCTCGAAAGGATAGTGCTTCTGTGCGAAAGGAACAGAGCCGCTCTCGAACCAGCAGTCGAGAACTTCGGGTACTCTTACCATAGTGCCGTCGCAATCGGGGCAGTCGCACTTGAATTTGATCTTATCCATATACTGTCTGTGCAGATTTGTGAGTCTTACGCCGCTCTTTTCTTCGATCTCGTCGATAGAACCGAGTACGACTCTCTTGCCGCACTTGTCGCACTCCCATATCGGGATAGGAGTAGACCAGTATCTGTTTCTGGAGATGTTCCAGTCACGGGCATTTTCGAGCCACTTGCCGAATCTGCCGTGCTTAACGGTCTCGGGTACCCAGTTGATATTCTCGTTCTGGGCGATCAGCTTGTCCTTGATCTTGGTAACATCGAAGTACCAAGCGTCCATAGCCTTGTATATCAGAGGTCTCTTACATCTCCAGCAGTGAGGATAGTTATGCTCGATGGTACCGTCAGCAACAGCCTTACCCTGCTCGTAAAGGAAGCGGATAACTGTGGGGTTCATCTCGATAACGTTCTTCTCGCCGTCCTTCTCATAGAAGTCGGTTACTTCCTCGGTGAATCTGCCCTTAGCGTCAACGGGGTTCACCAGCGGGATTCCGTTGTTCTTGCAGGTCCAGTAGTCGTCCTCACCGAAAGCGGGAGCGGTATGTACGATACCAACACCTTCGTCAGCACCGACATAATCAGCTGTAACGACTCTGAATGCCTTATCTTTAAGATCTGCAAAATAGGGGAAGAGGGGCTCATAAGTTCTGCCTACCAGTTCCTCGCCCTTTGCGGTCTTTACTATCTTGGGTTCCTTGCCGAAGATCTTGTCATATCTGGGAAGAACTGCGGTACAAGCGATGAATATCTCGTCGCCTACGTCACAGAAAGCATATTCAAGATCCTTGCCTACTGCCAGACACAGGTTTGAAGGCAGTGTCCAGGGAGTAGTTGTCCATGCCAGGAAGAATACGGGCTTGCCGTCGATAACTTCCTCGGTCTTGAACTTTGTGATTATCCATCTGTCCTGACGGGGTCTTGTGGAGTCGGACTCTCTTGTATCGGAGATAGAAAGAGAGGTCTCGCAGTGTGTGCAGTAGGGGGTAACTCTGTAATCACGGTAGATGAGTCCCTTATCGTAGCACTGCTTGAATGCCCACATTACGGATTCCATAAATGTGGGGTTCATGGTCTTGTATGCGCCGTCGTAATCTACCCAGCGCGCCATTTGTTCAACGTATTCTTTCCATGCTTCGTTATTGCCGCTTACCAGCTCAAAGCACTTGTCGTTGAACTTGTCTATACCCAAAGTATTCTCGATGTAGTTCTTGTCATCGATACCCAGATCCTTCTCGACCTGGTTCTCGATAGGCAGACCATGGCAGTCCCAGCCCCATACTCTGGGGACCTTGTAGCCCTTCATTGTCCAGTAACGGGCTATCATGTCCTTGATGAACGATACCAGTATGGTACCGTGGTGAGGCTTTCCGGTTGGGAACGGAGGTCCGTCATAGAATACGACCTCGGGAGCTTCCTTGTTGACCGATTTTTCAAATACGCTTTCGTCTTTCCAGAATTTCAGGACATCTTCCTGAATTTCGGGAATGTTGGGCTTTCCTGCCAGTTCTTCGTACTTCAAATTATTCACACACCTTTTCTTGGCGGGAGCTGTTCTATTTAACCCGCGCCTAAAATATACAAAATCAATTATACCACCCTATGCTGTCAATGTCAAGCATATTTTATTAACAATCTTGCAAAATCTCCCCTGAAATC
The DNA here is from genome assembly GCF_000526775.1 of Ruminococcus albus AD2013. Taxonomy (NCBI): domain Bacteria; kingdom Bacillati; phylum Bacillota; class Clostridia; order Eubacteriales; family Oscillospiraceae; genus Hominimerdicola; species Hominimerdicola alba. The sequence continues at coordinate 1,908,277 of NZ_JAGS01000001.1, read as the reverse complement.
ATATATCTGCAAAAACAGCGCAGATCTCCCATGATCGGGAAGTCTGCGCTGTTATGATCGTTGTTGCCTGTATACTACTCCACGACGGACTTGACGGGGGCGGTATCACGCTCGTGTTTCAGCCGTTTAGCCGCCAGTATCTTCAGTACTATCCACCAGATGAGTATACAAAGTTCAAGTACAGCCACTGCAGCCATCGGGTAATGGTGTTTCATATATTCACGGTCGATGCCGCGTATCTCTTCCTCCACATACACTTTATCCAGCCTGTCAGAGAGATAGTTGATGAAATACTGTGACGCTTTAAGGTACAGTCCCGTACCCGCTGCGATGAAGACGAAAGCGGGTATATGCTTTTTGAGATATTCAATGATGATGCCCGCAAGTATCAGTATATCTCCTGCAAGCATCGTCCAGCCCACCCATTGCGGGGGCTGAGGTACTATGTATCCGCCGAAGGTGCCGAATATTACGATGAGTCCGTAGTATATGCCCGACCATGCGAATGGTATCAGCATAAGCAGACGCAGGAAAAGGAATGCCCAAGGTTCCTTGCCGTAGCGTCCGTATTTCGTTTTGTTCAGCAGTTTTTTAGCGGACTTGCTTTGTCTGTTTCGGGCAGCTTCACGTTCCTCGCGTTCTTCTTCCTCTTGTTCACGGCGTTCGCGTATCTGTTTCTGCGACTGCGCTTTAAGTCTATCCTTTTTTGACATTTTTTACCTCTTGTATATGTTAACATTTTCATTATCTGATATGCGGCGAAAAAGCCGTAATCTATTATAACACATTGATGTGTTTTTTGCAACAGGGGAAAATGTATAAAACAATGTCTGAATGAAAGTTCATGCAAAAAAATGACACTTGAAAAAAATAGAGTTTCTTTTGCCATAACAAATAATACTTTATGGGGCGGCTGTATCAAATGCGGCTGACGGTCAACAATAGTAATGACTTCGGTATTCAGCCGAAAGTTGAAAAAACTTGGAAAAGGAAGAATAAAATGGAAATAACAAAATATTTTTTCAGGCGGACAGCCGCGGCAGCAGGGGCTTTAACGCTGACTTTGCTTGGTGTGGCAGGATTTTATGACAGGACACTCCCCGACAGTTACAGCGTGGCACATGACGGCAAGCTTGAACTGAACACATTTTTCAGCATATCCTCACGCCCTGCGAAACGTTCCTACATGACAGCGCTGACGGATCTATCAGGGGATACTTCACGTGGCAGGGAAAGCACGCTTATGCTTTTCGGGGCGGTGCCTGTGAAGGACGTTACTGCTGTTTGCAGCGAAAGACCTAAGCTTGTGCCCTGTGGTGAGACCTTTGGTATAAAGCTTCTGACAGACGGGGTGATAGTTGTTGAACTAACCGATGTGGGCGGTCGGTGTCCTGCGAGGGAGTGCGGGATAAGAAAAGGTGATATAATTATATCCGTCAACGGCAGGAATATACGTTCAAACCGCGATATTTCCGAAGAAGTCAGAAAATGCCGTGACAGCGGCTGTGAGGTGGTCTATCGGCGGGACGGAAAGGATAAGAACGTTATGCTTGAACCTGCATATTTTGAGGGCGGATACAAGGCGGGAATGTGGGTGCGGGATTCCTCGGCGGGGATAGGCACGCTGACATTTTTTGACAAGGACAGCGGAGTTTTCGGCGGGTTGGGTCATGCCGTATGCGACAGTGATACAGGTAATATCCTGCCCCTTTCGGAGGGTGCTGTGGGGGATATCGAGATAACGGGGCTGATACCCTCGGAGGAGGGTTCTCCGGGGCAGCTTCTGGGGGAATTTTCGGGTGAAGAAGTTCTGGGTGAGATAACACTGAACTGTGAGGCAGGGCTTTTCGGTAAACTGGAAAATGCTCCCGATGAAAAAGAGGAAGTCGAGCTGGGCTACAAGCAGGAGGTACACCGTGGAAGTGTGCAGATATATTCCTCGGTAGACGGCAAAGCCCCCGAGCCATATTCTGCGCGGATAGAGCATATCGACCTCAGCGACGGTTCTGAGCATGACCTTGTGGTACACATCACCGATGAACGTCTTATCGGCGAAACAGGGGGTATCGTGCAGGGCATGAGCGGTTCGCCGATAATGCAGGACGGCAGGCTTGTCGGGGCGGTCACTCATGTGTTTATCGATGACCCGACGCGGGGCTACGGGATATTCGCGGAGGATATGGTTTCCTGCGCAGAAAAATCGCGATGAAAAAGGCAGCATCACACGTTTGCATACGTGGGGTGCTGCCTTGGTTTTTTATCTCTTTTCGATATCCCGGTGAGCCAGCCTTATGGTCTTGCCTGAATCGGTAAGGTGCTTTGCGACTGCTTCTGCGAAAGTCACACTTCTGTGCTTTCCGCCTGTACAGCCGAAAGCTATGACCAGCTGTGCCTTGCCCTCTTTTTCATAAAGAGGGATAAGGTAGTCGATGAGGTCTGTGAGCTTTTCCAGGAGAGTCTGTGCTTCCTTAAAACTCATGACGTACCCCGACACCGCGGGGTCAAGACCTGTTTTGCTCTTCAGCTCGGGTATATAGAACGGGTTCGGCAGACATCTTACATCGAAAGTGAGGTCTGCATCGTTCATGACACCGTATTTGAAGCCGAAAGAACGCACTTCTATCCTCATGGCGGATTGTCCCGCGCTCAGGAAGATATCGTACATCTTGCTTTTGAATTCAGCCGTTGAGGTGGAGGAGGTGTCGATATAATAATCCACTTCGTCCCTGACCGATTCAAGAAGCCTGCGCTCGGTCTCTATGGCATCGCGTATATTGCCGTTGGCTATCTCGTAAAGAGGGTGCCTGCGGCGTGTTTCTTTATAGCGGCGCATTATCACTTCATCGCTGCAATCAAGGAATATAACTTTGACTTTGATGCCCATATTGCGCATATCTGTTATAGCGTCCTTCAGCTTGAAGAAAAGTGCTCCGCCGCGTACATCGGCAACGAAAGCGACTTTGTCAAAATTACCCTCGGACTGAACACATATATCGGCAAACTTTACCATAAGCTCGGGCGGCATATTATCTATGCAGTAATACCCTATATCCTCCAGAACATCTATAGCGGTCGATTTGCCCGACCCTGAAATACCTGTAACTACTACGAACTGCACTTCATCCATCCCCTTTTTACCCTGATTTTCAAGGAGTATTTTAAGCTTCGTAAGGTATGTATCTTACCTCACATTCAAGCTCTATGCCCGTATCTTTTAATACTTTTTCCTGTACCTGTTTTATAAGTTCCAGTACATCGGCGCTTGTTGCGCCGCCTTTGTTCACTACGAATCCGCAGTGCTTCTCGCTTACCTGCGCTCCGCCCACGGAGAAACCTCTTAGTCCGCTGTCCTGAATAAGCTTGCCTGCGAAAAGTCCTTCACCTGTGGGTCTTTTGAAGGTACTGCCTGCGCTGGGCATATTCAGGGGCTGTTTATCGCGGCGGCGTCCCATGAGGTCTACCATCTTATCCTGTATCTCGTCATAGCTTCCGCCCGGCAGTTCAAATTCACCCTCGACTATCAGTTCACCGCTCTCGATGAACCTGCTGGTCCTGTAACCGAACTTCATCTGGTCGTTCTGGTATTCAAACTGTCTGCCTGCGCGGTCAACTGCTCTGCCGTATTTTATAACGTCCTTGATCTCTCCGCCGTATGCGCCTGCGTTCATGAATATAGCGCCGCCGACGCTTCCCGGGATACCGTATGCGAATTCCATACCGCTGAGAGAGTGTTCCAGTGCGAAGCGGCAAAGCTTCAGCAAGGGACAGCCCGCCTGTGCAACGATGGTATTTTCGTCTTTCATATATATCTTATCCATCGAGCTGCCTATCAGGAAGATAACGCCGTTGTAGCCGCGGTCATCGAACAGTACATTCGAGCCGTTGCCCAGTGCCATCGTCCTTATGCCGAGACGGTTCGCTTCTTCCCACAGCTGGGAGAGATTATCTGGCGAATTTATATCTATCATTGCCGAACAGCATCCGCCTATGCGGAAGGTGTTGTGTTTATCCAGCGGTTCGTTCGGGAATACTCTGCATTCCAGTTCTTCCGCAAGTTCCAGCAATGAACGTGTGTTCATATCAAGTTCTTTCACTTGTTCTTCTCCTTGTTTGTTTATTGGTGCCGAAATATCCTATCGGACATTTTGGCATAAAGCGGCATGGCGATATCCCGTGACTATGTCAGCAGGACGTACCACGCCGTATGCAAGCTATATCAGAAAACGTCCCAGTTCTTTACGGATTCCTTGGTATCCATTTCAAGACCGAGGTTCTGTAAAAGCTCAGCCGCTGCATTGTAGCCCATCTTCTTGTGACGGTTGTTCATAGCGGCAACTTCCAGTATAACAGCGAGGTTACGGCCGGGCTTTATCGGTATGGTAAGGCTGGGTATCTTTATGCCGAGTATTGAAGTATACTCGTTATCCACGCCCATACGGTCGTATATCTTCTTGCTGTCCCAGGGTTCGAGCTGAACGATGAGGTCTATCTTTTCGGATATCTTAACGGCACCCATACCGAACAGTCTTCTGGTATTTATAATACCTATGCCGCGGAGTTCGAGAAAATGCCTGATGTTATCGGGGGACTGACCTACCAGAGTTCTGCTGGAGGTCTTTCTTATCTCAACGGCGTCGTCAGCCACAAGACGATGTCCGCGCTTTACCAGCTCGATAGCGGTCTCGCTCTTACCTACGCCGCTTTCGCCCACGATGAGTATGCCTTCGCCGTATACTTCGATAAGCACGCCGTGGCGGGTGATACGGGGTGCAAGCTCAACATTCAGGTAGCCGATAAGCGCTGCGATGAACGCAGTGGTACTGTCGGAGGTACGTGCTATCGGCACGCCGTACTTTGAAGCTATATCTATCATTTCGGGATAGAGCTCATGGCTTCTTGCTACGATGAACATTGGTATCTTTGTTGCAAAAAGTGCGTCGAGTCTTTGTCTTCTTACTTCTTCATCGATGGAAGCCAGATAAGCAAACTCCATATTGCCGCATATCTGTATACGCTCGGCGTTGAAGTACTCATAGAATCCCATCAGCTGCAATCCGGGACGGTTGCAGTCGTTGTCGGTGACTATCAGCTCATCGATATTATCGGGAGCATAGAGCAGTTCAAGCCCTAGCTGCTTTACTATCTCGCTGACTGTTACACTGAATATCTCTGCCATAGTTTATCAACTCCTTATTATTGTTTTATCTTGTTGGTTTAAGTTTGCTTTCAGGTGAAATAAACTCTCTTTTTGTCTTAATATAATATCTTGCTTGTAAAAGATGATCATCCCAATCCGCAACATAGTAATACTGATCACCGAGTTTTACCTGCAATGCTTCACCGAAACCGTCTTCTTCAGGATTTCTTCCTATCTTTAAATCCATTATTTTAGGATCTGAACTTTTCAATTCTTTATATCCCAAATTCTTAAACATAATCTCTTTGTTATAATATTTTTCAACGTTTTCATTATAAAAAGAAACTTCTAAATGATCATGATGAATACGTACTGATTTTATTGGCATATCATCATTAAATCCAAAACTAATTGATGCTGATTTGATTTCTGAATAAATATCTGCTAAGAACTGTGAAGATTCATATTCTTTAGCGATTCTTTTAACTTCTTTTTGATACGTTTCTTGATTTTGCTTAGAAAGTTTTTCATGATGCTTTTTTTTCAAATAATTAATTATTGAAGGAGAAAAATAAACAATCATGCATAATGAAATAAAACCGATGTAAAGACTTAATTCTATAATATCCATTTCTGTCATATCGTTTTCTCTCCCATCTTTCCATTATGTCAATAATTATGAATTATGCATTATGAATTATGAATTGATAAGTTCCTGCGCCGCCAGCATTATGCCCATCTTTCCGCTTGGGTAAGTTATGCCGCCCTGAAGCCATACTGCATAGGGTTCGCGTATCGGGGCATCGGCTGAAAGTTCGATGGAAGCGCCCATAGTGAATGCGCCCGCCGCCATGATGACCTTGCTCTCGTAGCCGGGCATATCCCATGCCTCGGGAGTAACATAGCTGTCAACGGGACTGCCTTTCTGTATGCCCTTGCAGAATGCGGTCAGGTTCTTCTCGTTTTCAAGCAGGATAGATGCGATGATATCCGTTCTTTTTTTACTGCTTTCTGGAAGGGTCTTGTAACCCAGCTTTTCAAAAAGTCGGCAGGCGAAAACGGAAGTTTTCAGGGCATTTGCTACTGTCTGCGGGCAGAGGAAGAAGCCCAGAAGTATCTCTCTGTTCATGTTCAGCGAACAGCCTACTTCTTTGCCCATGCCCACGCAGGTGAGTCTGTCAGCGCATTTTTCCACAAGGTCGGCACGTCCGCAGATGTATCCGCCTGTGCTTGCTATTCCGCCGCCGGGGTTCTTTATCAGCGAACCTACAATCAGGTCGGCACCAACGGCAAGAGGTTCCTTTTCTTCAACGAATTCGCCGTAGCAGTTGTCGGTGAGTATAATTATATCGGGATTAGCGTCCTTTGCCGCTTTGATAGCACTTGCTATCACATCAACGGTGAAAGAAGGTCTGAGGGAATATCCGCGCGATCTCTGTATGTAGCCGACTTTCGCGCCCTTTGCTGCCTTTGCAATGGCTTCAAGGTCGGGAGTTCCGTCCTCTTTCAGCTCGACAATGCTGCTTTTAACGCCGAAATCTCTCAGCGAACCGCTGCCATTGTCGCCCTCTTTGCCCACAACGCCCTCAAGGGTATCGTAGGGCGCACCTGTGAGAAAACACAGCTCATCATCGGGACGGAGTATACCGAAAAGCGCAGTGGAAAGCGCATGGGTGCCGTTTACAAAAGTGTGCCTTACTATGGCATCTTCGCCGCCCAGTGCCTGCGCGTAGACCTTATCAGCAGTATCTCTGCCGATATCGCCGTAGCCGTAGCCTGTAGTACCTTTCAGACAGCCCTCGCTCACACGGTTGTCGATGAATGCTTTCAGGACTTTCTGCCCGTTTATCTCGGCGATGCGGTCTATCTCCGCAAATACCTCCTTGCATTCACCCTCAGCCTCAGCAGCAAGGGTCAGTATTTTTTCATCTAATCCAAAAATGTTTGTCAATTATTTCACCTCATGTAGATCTTTCTCCGGCATAGGTTTCTCAACTTTGTATATCGCACCGTACCATCTAAAAATTATTGCGTCCGAAAGCTACTGTAAGAGCAGCGAAGATTGCCAGCAGAGTGAAGTTCACTCCACCTGTGCCCGGTACGAAATATTTTGACGGGTCATTAGGATCTATCATTATTTTTTTCTTGTACATATCAAATGCAGGACTTGAGGACGAGGAGTTTTTGAACTTCGCTTCGCAAGGATATTTTTTCCCTTTGTACTCGTATATGCAGCGAACGGTGAAGTCCCGTCTTTCGATGCCGTCGTCGTCCATATATTCATTCACATCATAGTCCACAGGCTGGACTTCAACTTCTAATGTACAGTTTTTAGGGCATTTTTTGCTCTGTATGCCGGTCACAAGCACTATTACCGTCAGCACGGCAAATATCAGTGCAAGAATTGTATTGATGTTAAATCCGGAACGTGTTTTTCTCATAAGATCCGCTCCTTTGAATTGATCTCCTGTTTTTGTTATTTAATGGCTGGGCTTTTCGTCCCGTCTTTCGAGAACTGTATCTATGCCCATGGCTTTGAAGCCTATCTCTTCATAATAGCTGACTCTGTGGGGTCTTGCAAAAAGCTTTACAGCTATGCCCTGCTGCCACAGCCTTTCGCCTATCCAGTACAGCAGAGTTCTCGCGTGCATCTTTCCTCTTTCCTCGGGGATAGTGCCTACCTGACCAACCAGTGCTATCTTGTCGATTATATATTGTATAGTCGCTGTGGTATAGTCTCCCATAAGGAATGACTGTGAAAGACCGCGTCTTATTCTGTGAGATGTATCCGTCAGCCACATCTCGTAGCTGTCTTCAAGTCTCGGAAAACACTTTGCAAGTATCTTGTACACATCGTCCAGCTTGGGAAGTTCGTCCACCTCCAGTGGGGGCAGCTTGCCTGTGGGAGAATATGTAAATTCGGTACGCTTTTCACTGCGGTACTCATCATCAAGGAGTACTGCAAGTTTTTCGCCGTACTGCCTTTCAAGTTCCACCGAGAAAGGTTTCAGCATACGCACGAAGCCCGAAAGCTCTTCCAGCATTTCCTCGGGCAGTTCTTTTCCATCAAATGTGGATATCATAAGCGCACTGTTGAACTCGGAGAACATACCGAGTCTTTCGCCTTTGTATTCCATGAAGAAGAACCGAAGAAAATCGTATTTCGTGCCGTATGCGAGAAAATGCGACTTTATTCGCCTGCTGTAATTATTGTCCCTGAGCCTGTTTATCAGCGCAAGGTCGATATCTTTTGTCTGATATATCATTATAAGTCCTCCGTTCGGGGGATAGGATCATTTTACTTTCCTATACTATACTCAGCTGAGTTCGTTTACCAGCTGTTTGAAATGTCTGCCTCTGTCCTCGAACATACGGTACATATCAAAGCTTGCGCAGGCAGGTGTCAGCGATACGATATCGCCCTCCTCTGCATATTCGCGGGCGGTGCGTACAGCTTCTGCCATATCCTTGACGGTGATTATCTTCAGTCCGCTGCCCTTGAAATTGGGTGCAGCTTCCACAGCGGCGCGTATCTTGTCCTTGGTCTGACCCATGAGTATCAGCACCTTTACCTTATCACAGATAGGTGCAGCCATAGGCTCAAAGCTTACGCCCTTATCGGAACCGCCCTGTATCATTATCTGCTTCTGGTCAAAAGCGGCAAGACAAGCCAGAACTCTCGTGGGGCTGGAAGCTATGGAGTTGTTGTAATACTTAACGCCGTCCAGTTCTCTTACAAATTCTATACGATGCTCAACGCCGCCGAATTCCCTGGCTATCTTAGCAACATTTTCGGGCTTGACCTCACCGTATGTCATAGCTATGGCAGTGAGATAATCCTCAACGTTGTGCATACCGGGTATCTTTATATCTTTCATATGTACATATTCGGTAACTTTTCCGCGCTCGTTGTAGCACAGCATACCGTCTTCACGGAGAAATGCGCCGTTATCGGGCTTTTCCTTGATGCTGAACCAAGCAAGGTCGCCGCGTACACGGTCTTCAAGACCATGGGTCACTTCATCGTCAAAGCTGAGGACAGCTCTTGAATATGCGTTCTGGTGGTCGAGAATATTGCACTTTGCAAGGGTATATTCCTCCATAGTGCCGTGAACGTTCAGATGGTTGGGGCGGATATTTGTAATGCCCGCAACATCGGGGCTCTCGCGCATGGAAATCAGCTGGAAGCTTGAAAGCTCGCAGACAGCCACATCTGTCTCGGAGATAGTCTCCACCAGAGGCAGGAGCGCCTTGCCGATATTTCCGCCCAGATGTACCCTCTTGCCCTCGGATTTGAGAAACTCGCTTACGAGAGTGGTTGTGGTGGTCTTTCCGTCAGAACCTGTCAGTGCATAGGTCTTGCAGGGGCAGAGGTCGAAGAAAGTCTCCATCTCGGAGGTGATGACAACACCCTGCTTTCTTGCCTTTGTGAGAACGGGGTCATTGTAGTACATACCCGGGGTACGGAAAACTATATCACAGTTGAAGAGTTCATCGAGATAATTCTCGCCCAGTGAGAATTCACAGCCCTTAGACCTGAAATCCTCTATCAGCATAGGGTCGAACTCGTCTTCTTCACGCTTGTCGCAGATAACACAGTTTATGCCTTTGGAAAGGAATACCTTTATAAGGTCGGTATGGCTCACTCCCACGCCGATGAAAGCGACTCTTTTATCCTTTATTGCATTGAAGTACTTTTGTGCCTTAGTCATTGTAATTTCTCCTTTATTTCAATGTCTTTATGTCACAGTCTTATCTGCAAACACAAATTATCTATTATATTATACACTATTTTCCCGCAAAACGCAAGGGGATAAAGAAAGAATAATGAAAAAAAGCGTCAGAAGGCATTTTTGAAGACCTTGATTTATACATAAATATGGTGTATAATCATTTCGGGTGATGAGATGAAAGGTTTAAAAAAGGAACTCGCAGTATTCGCGGGCGCATTGCTGTGCTGTTTTTTGTGGGCGAGCGCTGTTCCTTCGATAAAGATAGGATATAAGCTGTGGGATATCGGCGGGGACGAAACATGGAAGGTAATACGATTTGCTGGTATAAGATTTTTCCTTGCAGGGATACTTGTTATAGCTTTTGCGGGTGCTGCACGTAAAAAACTGCTTATACCTCGGAGAGATGAATGGGGCAAGGTAATGTTCCTGAGTCTTTTCCAGACCATAGGACAGTACGTTTTCTTTTATATAGGAGTAGCCCATACGACAGGTGTGAATTCGGCGGTAGTGGATTCCCTGACAAACTTTTTTGCCATGATGATCGCTTGTGTGGTAATGCGGATGGAAAAACTTACCATCAGAAAACTGACAGGCTGTCTGCTGGGACTTGCGGGAGTTATACTTGTGGAGATCCTGCCTGCGGGATTTTTTTTCCGCCCGGCCGGGGACGGGCTTGTGGCGCTTTCGGCGCTGTGCTATGGTGTATCTTCTTCGATGATAAAGAAATATTCCTCGGAACACGATACTGTCCTTTTCAGCGGCTGGCAGTTCATATTCGGCGGTGCGGTGATGACGGCAGTCGGTCAGTGCGGAATGATGGTATCGGGCGGCAGTGACGGG